>NZ_LKTL01000010.1:0-162460 GCF_001401775.1 Shewanella sp. P1-14-1
GCTATGTGATTACTAAAGACAGAATTCTAACCTTGGCATCAGAAGTCGGCATTTGGGATTACTCAGCTGATGAGGTTGTAGAAAAAGGTCGTGTTGGTCCAGGTGAACTATTAGTCCTAGATACGATGAACGGCCGTTTATATTCATCATTTGAAATTGATAATGATTTAAAACGTCGCCATCCATACAAAGAGTGGATGGCTAAAAATAGTCAAACACTTATCCCTGCAAATCAAATTGAAGCAGCTCAACAAGGTGCTAGTCAGTTTACACCTGAAGTATTGCTTCAATATCAAAAGCAGTTTGGATATAGCCGAGAAGAGCTCGAACAAGTCATTTGGATATTGGCATCAAAAGGCGAAGAAGCAACCGGTTCAATGGGTGACGATACCCCAATGGCTGTATTGTCTAAGAAGTCTCGTTCTTTATATGACTATTTCCGTCAAAAGTTTGCCCAGGTAACTAACCCACCAATCGATCCTCTACGTGAAAAACACGTAATGTCATTAACCACGTGTGTGGGGCGTGAGCAAAACCTATTTTGCGAGACTACAGGTGTTGCTTATCGAGTGATGTTTGACTCACCTGTGCTGCTATTTAGTGATTTCAACCAATTATTAGGCCTAGATAGTTCTTACTACCGAGCAAACACCGTTGATTTAAATTACGATGCACACGAAAGCTTACAGCAAGCCATTGAACGTGTAACAGATGATGCTGAGCGCTTGGCAAGAAGCGGAACAACGCTACTTATTTTATCTGACAGAGCCACTGCTAAAAATGTACAAGTCATTCCAGCAGCTATGGCTGTTGGCGCAGTGCAGCAACGCTTAGTTGATAAGAGCTTACGCTGCGATACTAACATCATTGTTGAAACGGCTTCGGCTCGTGACCCACATCATTTTGCTGTGTTACTTGGTTTTGGTGCGACCGCTATTTACCCATATCTAGCATATGAATCTATTTCAGCGATGGCGAAAAAGAACCAAGTTGAAGATGATAGTTTATTGATGCTGAACTTCCGCCAAGGCATCGAAAAAGGCCTTCGTAAGATTATGTCCAAAATGGGCATCAGTACTGTAGGTTCTTACCGTTGCAGCCAACAATTCGAAGCTATTGGTTTGTCATCTGAAGTGATTGAATTATGTTTCAAAGGTGTCATAAGCCGTATCGAAGGGGCAAGCTTTGAGCATTTAGCTGCAGATCAAAAAGCACTTCATAAAGCGGCCTATCGTGCCCATGTGCCATTACCACAAGGTGGCTTACTGAAATATGTTGAGGGCGGCGAGTACCATAGCTTTAACCCTGATGTGGTTAATACACTTCAACAAAGCTTAAAAGATAAAGATTATCCAAAATATAAGAAGTTTGCAGCGCTCGTTGATGATCGACCAATCGCGACATTAAGAGATCTAATTGGTGTTAAAGGTGACAAAGCTGCAATCGATGCTGCAAGCGTTGAAGGTGCTGAGCACTTATTCCCGCGCTTTGATAGTGCTGCAATGAGTATTGGTGCATTAAGTCCTGAAGCGCATGAAGCACTAGCTGTAGCTATGAACCGTCTAGGAGGACGCTCTAACTCTGGTGAAGGTGGAGAAGATCCTAGTCGTTTTAATAGCGAACGTAATTCAGCAATCAAACAAATTGCATCCGGTCGTTTTGGTGTGACAGCTCATTACTTAGTGAATGCTGATGTATTGCAAATTAAAGTTGCACAAGGCGCTAAACCAGGTGAAGGTGGACAACTTCCTGGTCATAAAGTCAGTGTAGAAATCGCTGGTCTGCGCCATGCAAGACCAGGGGTTACGTTGATTTCACCGCCTCCACACCATGATATTTACTCAATTGAAGATTTAGCCCAGCTTATTTTCGATTTAAAGCAAATCAATCCAAGAGCATTAGTTTCAGTCAAGCTCGTTTCAGAGCCGGGTGTAGGCACAATTGCGACGGGTGTAGCTAAAGCTTACGCTGACATGATTACCATCTCTGGTTATGACGGTGGTACTGGTGCTAGTCCAATTACGTCTGTTAAGTATGCAGGTTCTCCTTGGGAATTAGGCTTAGCAGAAGTACATCAAGCACTTGTTGAAAACGGATTGCGCCACAAGATCCGCCTGCAAGTTGATGGCGGCTTAAAAACAGGTATGGACATCATCAAGGCTGCGTTATTAGGTGCTGAAAGCTTTGGTTTTGGTACAGTGCCAATGATTGCGCTTGGGTGTAAGTATTTACGAATTTGTCATTTAAATAACTGTGCAACAGGTGTGGCAACACAGGATAAAAACCTACGTGACAACCATTATCACGGGTTACCTGAGCGAGTAATGACGTATTTCGAGTTTGTTGCTGAAGAGGTTCGTGAATGGATGGCAAAACTTGGTGTTGCCAAGTTTGAAGATCTCGTCGGTCGAACCGACTGGTTATATGCCCTTGAAGGTCAAACAGCCAAGCAACTAGGATTAGATTTAGCCCCTATTCTTTATCAACCTAAAGTCCCAGCTGGCACCGATATTACTTGGAAAGAGCTTAATCCACCGGATGACAAAGGTGACTTAAATCTACAAATTGTTGCCGATAGCAGTCAAGCGGTACTTGAAGGCTCAAGTTTCACTAAACAGTACAATATTAATAATACCGATCGTTCAGTAGGCGCCTCATTATCAGGCTTTATTGCAACGAACATTGGCCTTAAGGGCGCTAAAGCTCCGTTATCACTGCAGTTTAACGGTAGTGCGGGTCAGAGTTTTGGCGTATGGAATAGCCCAGGACTGAATCTCACATTGATTGGTGATGCCAACGACTATGTCGGTAAAGGTATGTCAGGTGGTGAAATTATTATTCATCCACCAGTGGGTAGCCCATTTGAAAGTGAAGAAAGTGCCATTATGGGTAACACCTGTTTGTATGGTGCAACAGGCGGACGTGTTTATGCAGCTGGTCAAGCAGGTGAACGTTTCGCTGTTCGTAACTCTGGCGCTATCGCGGTAGTTGAAGGCGTGGGTGACAACGGCTGTGAATACATGACTGGCGGTATTGTAGTGGTATTAGGTCAAACTGGGGTTAACTTTGGTGCCGGTATGACTGGCGGTTTTGCCTATATATTTGACCGTTTCAATCACTTTAGTCGTCGCGTTAATAACGAACTCGTCGATACTCAAAAATTAGAATCGTCAATCCAGCAGCAACACTTAAAAGAACTGATTGAAGCCCATGTCGCTGCAACAGGAAGTGAACATGCCAAGATGATCTTAAGTGATTTCGAAAACTGGTTAGACTGTTTTGTTTTAGTTAAGCCTAAGAATATTGCCGTTGCCGACTTGCTGAAAATAGAGCAAAAGAGCCCGGAACTAGCTGTTAAGGCGGGGTAATTTAGATGAGTAATGATTTTCAATTTATTGAGGTAGATCGTAAAGATCCCACTAAACACTCTGCAGCAGAGCGTTCGACACAGTTTATCGAAATTTATCAGCCTTTTTCTCAGCCCCAAGTGGCAGAGCAAGCTGATCGCTGTTTAGATTGTGGTAACCCATATTGTGAATGGAAGTGCCCTCTTCACAATTATATTCCTAATTGGCTTAAGTTAGCTGAACAAGGGCGTATCCTTGAAGCGGCAGACTTAGTCCACGAAACCAATACGCTACCAGAAATTTGTGGTCGAGTGTGTCCGCAAGACCGCCTATGTGAAGGTGCTTGTACCCTTAACGATGACTTTGGTGCTGTCACTATTGGTAATGTTGAAAAGTACATTACTGATACCGCAATTAGCCAAGGATGGCGACCAGATATGAGCAAGGTTACTCCACGTAAAGAACGTGTAGCAATCATTGGCGCTGGTCCTGCTGGTTTAGGTTGTGCAGATATTTTAAGTCGAAATGGTGTTAAAGCTGTTGTATACGATAAATATCCACAAATTGGTGGCTTGCTTACCTACGGTATTCCAGCCTTTAAATTAGATAAAGATGTCATGCAGACTCGCCGAAGTGTTCTTGAAGGAATGGGAATCGAGTTCAAGATGGGCGTTACTGTAGGAAAAGACATCCCATTCCAAACCCTATTAGATGAATACGATGCAGTATTCTTAGGTATGGGCACATATACGGCAATGAAAGCACGTCTTCCGGGAGAAGACAGTGAAGGTGTGATCCAAGCCTTACCGTATCTTATTGGCAACACCCATGAGTTAATGGGAACCCAATGCACAGAAAATCCATATCAAAGCCTTGAAGGCAAGAATGTGGTTGTACTAGGTGGTGGTGACACTGCCATGGATTGTGTCCGCACAGCCGTTCGCCAAGGCGCTAAAAACGTCACTTGTGCATACCGTCGTGATGAAGCCAATATGCCAGGTTCACGCCGTGAAGTACAAAATGCTCGTGAAGAAGGGGTAAACTTCTTATTTAATCGCCAACCTGTCGCGATTAAAGAGCAAAATGGTGTTGTAACTGGAATTGAGTGTGTCGAAACCCAAATGGGCGCTGCAGATGAATCTGGACGTCAAAAAGCTGAAATCATTCCAGGTAGTGAACAAGTACTGGAAGCTGATGCCATTATTATTGCGTTTGGCTTCCAAGCAAGCCCTGCCCCTTGGTTTAAAGACTACGGTATTGAAACCAATGAATGGGGATTAGTGAAAGCGAGTAAGTTTGATGATAATCCGTTCCAAACCACAAACCCGAAAGTCTTTGCCGGTGGTGATATGGTTCGAGGTTCAGATCTTGTGGTAACAGCCATTGCTGAAGGTCGTGATGCGGCCCAAGGAATACTTAACGCTTTTGAAGATGCTTAAACAAAAACACATCATGTTTTAATGTGTTAATCCACCTCAAACACACTAAAAAGCGCATTGAAAAATGCGCTTTTTTATTAGAAATAATTTACCTATATCACTTCTGCAAATTTCATTTATGCTATATTAGCCCCCATTAAGTTCCGCTTAACCTTGTTCGAACCATTGACGGTCTTCCTTAGCAAATTTAAGCCTTTTATCCTTTTGCCAATTCTCATTTAACATTGGCCTAATTACACATACTGAGAGTTTAATTATGAAAATCGCTATTATCGGCGCCATGGAACCAGAAGTTGCTCATTTAATTGAGACAATGACAGATCCAGTTCACTCAACTGTTGCTGGAATCGAATTTGTTGAAGGTCAATTATCGGGACAAAACGTCGTCGTTACTCGTTCAGGCATCGGTAAAGTGGCTGCCAGTATTGCTACGACACTAGTGATTAATAACTTTAAGGTTGATGCCGTTATCAATACAGGCTCAGCAGGTGGTTTTGTCGACAGCTTAAATATTGGCGATATTGTCATTTCATCAGAAGTTCGTCATCACGATGTAGACGTTACCGCATTTGGATACGAAATTGGCCAAATGGCCTCTCAACCAGCCGCTTTCATTCCTGATGAAAAGTTAGTTAATGCCGCTAAATCTGCAATTTCATCCCTAGGTGAAGCACAAGTGATTGAAGGGTTAATTGCGACTGGTGACAGCTTTATTTGCGATCCTGAACGCACTAAAGTCATGTTAAACAATTTCCCGACAATGGCAGCATGTGAAATGGAAGCGGCGGCGATTGCACAGGTTTGTCATCAATTTAACGTGCCATTTGTCGTGATTCGTTCATTATCAGACAATGCAAATAATGACTCACCTGTTGATTTTGACTCTTATATTGTTAAAGCAGGCCATTACTCAGCGCTAATGGTTATCGCATTATTAAAACAACTATAATTGTCTTGTAGCAATTCATTGTTAGCATATCTGGGTGAAGATGAATGTTTGATAGCATAATCACTGATAACACGTTTTATGAACAACTGCTTCGCTCAGATGGCAACTTACTAAAAAGCTGCTTGGTGCTCTTTATGGCGCTGCTCATTTCAAGAGTTGCGCCTTTATCTCGCCACCTACATCCTATTGTGTGGTTTCATCAATTTGCTTTACTGCTCAGTAAAAAAGTAAACCATCCGCAGCGTTCAGCTCAGCAGCAATTAATTGCTGGAATAATGGCTACCACGCTATTAGTTATACCAATTTGGTTTATTATTTACTTTATTCTTTCTTTAGCTGCTTACCCTTGGTTTTTTGACTTTCTCGTGCTGTATTTCTGTATCAGTGACGCTGGATTTAAGCCCGTTGCAAAAGATGTCATTAGCGCACTAGAGCACGGACAAAAAGGCTTAGCTAAAACTTACCTTTCCCCTTGGTTGATGCAAAATACAGCCAGTTTATCTGAAATGGGGATATGTAAAGCCACAATAGAACGGTTGCTGATAAGCCCAAGTTACGGCACTGTCGCAACAATTTTGTTCTATGCGTTAGGTGGTACTCCGTTAGTATTGTTACTGCATTTATTCAAACAACTTGAACACTGTTGGCCTAATTACGTTCCGCAGTACCGTTACTTTGGTGCAGCAATATACTGGATTAACCGTATCGCATTTGCTGTTCCTCAGTGGTTATGGAACCTAACATTAGTCCTTCAGGGCGGCCTTAGTAATCTTGGCGCGATGTTTAAAAAATCAAAGAACATTCAAGGCGTGTATGGCGCTTCTAGCTTGTATCTTGGCGCAAAGATCCTGCAAATTGAACTTGGTGGCCCCCAAAAGATGACGATAGGAAATACTGAATATCGTGTCAGTATTACTAAGATTAACCCATCAAGAGTGCCTACCATTGCAGATGTCCGTAATGCAATTAGCTTAACGACTTGGGCTGTCACTTTTTGGTTATCTTTTACCATCGCTATTCCTATTTTATGGACCGCATTAAGGTGGGTTCAATCAATGTAATTTTTAGCGAAAAAGCGTTATCATATCGGACTTAGACGTGCGTTAGCACTATTTAGAGGCAAACCTTTTTGTTAGATAACATCCAAATTTCGTTAACAACACCCGGCTTATTATTTCCTGCAATTTCATTATTGTTGTTAGCCTATACCAACCGTTTTTTTTCACTTGCTGCACTGATCCGCAGCCTGAGTGCCTCAGGCAAGCCTGTTGATAATGAGCAAATTAAAAATTTACGCCAACGCATCAGTATCATTAGACGCATGCAAGAAGCGGGTGTTGTAAGTTTTGCTATCTGTGTGATCAGCATGATTTTCATTTATTTAGGTTTCTTCCATACAGGCTCTATTGTTTTTGGCGTTAGCTTATTGTTTTTGCTTTATTCTTTAATCTTATCGGTTATCGAAATCCGCATATCCGTAGATGCATTGAATATCCATATTGAAGAATTTAGCCAAAAGCAACGTGCAAGTTCAGAGCAAAACCATGATTAACATAGAGTGGATATACCTATTCGACTTATGTGGAACTGCTGTTTTCGCCCTGTCTGGTGCTCTTGCTGCGGGTAAACACCGTATGGATCCTTTTGGCGTTATTGTTCTCGCATCTGTTACCGCTGTTGGTGGAGGTAGCATTCGAGATGCGATAACAGGCTCAACACCGGTTTTTTGGATTACTGATTCTAATTACATCATTGTTATTCTTGCGACAGTACTTGCATGTTTTATTTTCGTTAGAAAGCCCCATAAGCTCCCTACTCTTACTTTACCTGTCGCTGATGCACTTGGATTAGCACTGTTTACCGTTATCGGTGCAGAGAAAGCCTTAATGCTCGGATTATCCGGTATGTCTGCAGTAATAATGGGATTAATTACAGGCGTTGGCGGCGGTATAATTCGTGATTTATTATGTCGCCAAGTCCCTATGGTTTTAAGAACTGAAATCTATGCGACAGCATCAATTGTAGGCGGGATTTGTTATACCTTGAGTATTGAAGTCGGAATGGATAGCATTGACGCATTATTTTTTGCAATGTTTAGCACCTTAATTATTCGCCTAAGTGCTATTCGCTGGCATTTGTCTTTACCTGCATTTGATTTAAAAAGTAAGAGGCCCTGAGTGCGATTAATTGGTTTACTATGTAGTGCGTATCTTTTTTTGATGAGCTTTTCATCACAAGCCGCTGTCGGCGAGATGCCAAAAGTACAACAATTAGCAGTGCAATATATTCAAGCATTAACCGATCATGACTATCGTCAGTTAAGGCGTTTTTATAATCGTGATAGTGTATTTTACGATAAAACGGCTAACGTCACTTACACTGGCGGTCGACATATCATTGAGTTTTTAGAGCGTGCTCACGAAGGTGTATTAGAGTATCGTTTCAATATCGAGCATATGTTCAATACTGGCTCGTTGGTTGTCCTAATTGGTAATTATCATTTACGTGGTCCAGGTGATCAATTTGGCAAACCAGGTAAAATAATTGAAATAGCAGTGCCCGGAGTTACCACGCTTAAATTTGATTTGAATACTGAAAGAATGACAGAACAAGTTGATTTAATGGACTACCAAACGATGTCTGATCAATTACAATCACAGTAGCCAAAGGGTTTATTGGCAGCAAGACATAAAAAAACGACTCATTTGAGTCGTTTTTTAGTTTAACGTTTCTCGTTTAGTTCAAATTAAACCAGAGTCACTTTAGCAAATTTACGCTTACCAACTTGGAACACAGCGCTCACGCCCGCCTCAAAGACTTGACGAGTATCAGTCAGCTTTTCACCATCCATTTTCACAGCGCCTTGCTTAACCATGCGCATACCATCAGACGTAGAACCTACTAAACCTGCATTTTTAAGTAAGTTAGCAATCGCTAAGCCTTCACCAGCTTCAAGGTCTAGCTCATCAATATCTTCCGGCATCGCGCCTTTTTGGAAACGGTTGATGAACTCTTGATGTGCTGCATCAGCTTGTGCTTGGTCATGAAACCTTGCAATGATTTCTTTTGCTAAAGCAATCTTCACATCACGCGGGTTCTGACCATTGGTAACATCTTCTTTAAACTGAGCAATTTCTTGTAATGGGCGGAATGAAAGCAGCTCGAAATAGCTCCACATTAAATCATCTGAAATAGACATGATTTTGCCAAACATTTCATTCGCAGGCTCACTCACACCAATATAGTTATGAGCAGACTTAGACATTTTCTTAACGCCATCAAGTCCAACTAATAGCGGCATCATAATGACTGATTGCGGCTTTTGCCCTTCCGCTTTTTGTAGCTCACGGCCCATTAATAAGTTGAATTTTTGATCGGTACCACCCAATTCTACATCTGCCTTTAATGCGACAGAGTCGTAACCTTGTAGTAAAGGATACATAAACTCGTGAATAGCAATTGACTGGCCCGCTGCATAACGCTTTTTAAAATCATCACGTTCCATCATACGTGCAACGGTTTGCTTAGAACCTAGACGGATCATACCAGCAGCACCTAATGGCTCTAACCAACTTGAGTTAAACTCAATGCGAGTTTTGGCTGGGTCAAGGATTTTGAAAACTTGCTCTTTGTAAGTCTCAGCATTTGCAAGTACATCTTCACGAGTTAACGGAGGACGAGTATTATTCTTACCACTTGGGTCACCTACCATTCCGGTGAAGTCACCAATCAAGAAAATAACCTCATGACCTAGCTCTTGAAAAGCACGTAACTTATTCAAAATAACAGTGTGGCCTAGGTGAATATCTGGAGCGGTAGGATCTGCACCTAGCTTAATTCTTAAAGGACGCCCTTCTTTAAGTTTTTCTAGCAGCTCAGACTCGACTAATATTTCGTCGGTACCACGTTTAAGTTCTGCTAACACTTGGTCTAAATCAGCCATTTCGGCACCTACTCCTGCAGCTTTAAAAAAATAAGAGGCCTATGTTACTTGTTAGCCACATTAATTGAAAGTGTGTACACTAAGGGGATTACAACGAAAAAGAGAAATTGGTACTCAGGTCAATGGCAAAGTTAATCACTTTATTCAAATTACTGCCAAAAGCGCATCAAATTGCACTCAGTTTATTAGTAATTTTCACGATGATTATCGTGCTATTCCCCTCTGATGATGTCCAAGCGTCAAAACAAGTCACTTCTGGTAGTGTTGATATCTCTGCTCGCATTAATGCACAACACACTAATCAAGATAATACTCAGTCATCATCACCAAATAAACAGTCTGAATATTCTGTGCCACTTGCATTTAGAACGCCCACTCCGCCAGGCCAATCTCGTCAATCCACTACGCCTGAAATGACACGACAAGAGACGGATACCTTAACGCCATCTAAAGACAGTAATCCTATTGCTAACCTTGACCCATTAGCGGTTTCGGATAATACCCTACTATCAACCCCAAAAGACCAAGAAAACGCAGTCCCGTACCTAGAAGCTGACTTACTGTCCCATAAAAGCTATAAAGTGGCCAAAGGAGATACCTTTGGCGGACTGGCAAACCGAGCAGGATTAACACCACGAGATGTTTATCAAATCACTCGCTTGCCAAAGTCCAAGAAAAATTTATTAAAAATTATGCCCGGTGAAGAGCTCACTGTGACAAAGGATGCTCAGGGCGAAGTGACGCAACTGAGTTATCAGATGGATAAGATTTCCACCCTGGTGATAACGAAGAACCAAGATAAATTCGAAGAAAAGGTAACGGTTAAAACCATCACCTTAGAAACTAAATTTATCACAGCCAATATAAGCAGTAACTTTTGGAATGCTGCCGCCACTGCTGGATTATCAGCAAATCACATTATGCAACTGGCAAACATTTTTGGTTGGGATATCGATTTTGCCCTGGATATCCGTAAGGACGATCATTTTGCGCTGATGTTTGAAGAAGAATACGTTGATGGTCAATTTATCGGCACAGGGAATATTCTTGCTGCTGAGTTTTACAACCAAGGCGAACGATATACCGCAGTTAGATACACTGACGGAGAATATTATTCAGAATCAGGTGATAGCATGCGTAAAGCATTCTTACGCTCTCCAGTTGATTTTAAGTACGTCAGCTCTAATTTTAACCCACGCCGACTACACCCTGTGACAGGGCAAGTGAAAGCGCACCGAGGTGTCGACTATGTTGCCGCTATTGGTACGCCAATTAAAGCTGCAGGTCGTGGTAAAGTGGTTGAGGCTAGCTACAACAAATACAACGGTAATTATGTTTTCATTAAGCATAACGATACTTACACAACCAAATATTTGCACTTAACCAAAAGAAAAGTAAAACGTGGCGATACCGTAAAACAAGGTCAAATTATTGGTACCTTAGGTAAAACGGGCCGTGTGACTGGCGCACACTTGCATTATGAATTTATCGTTAATGGTGTGCACCGTAATCCCCGCACAATAAAGCTGCCAAAATCACAGCCTATTGATAAAAAAGAGAAGTCACAGTTTGATGCGTTAAGTAAGCAATTAATGGCTAAAATCGAGCAAAACAAGCAATTGCATTACGCCAGTAACTCGACAAACTAGCATTCAATGCGCAGCCTTGAATCCACCTCTTATCGTAATACTAGAAGTTAATATTTACGGCGAGTATTTACCATGAGTATTGGCTGCCTTTTTTATGACTACAAAGATAATGAGCATTACCATGAATGCAACGAACGCTATATCTCAGAAACAAACTCACACAACTCAAACTGACGGCAACAACAAGCAGTCGTCAGGTTACTTCATAGGGTTAATGTCTGGCACTAGCATGGATGGCATTGATGCTGTATTGGTTGACTTCTCAAATAATCAAATCGAGCTAATAGCAACTCATACCCTTGAAATTCCTGCTCATATATTAAATAACCTACATCGTTTATGCTCCCCAAATTCTGATGAAATTAATATTATGGGAAGAACAGATCGCGCAATGGGACTGTTATTTGCCCAAGCAGTTAATGAGCTAGTCGACCGTGCGGGAATTGATAAGTCAGCAGTTACTGCCATTGGCAGTCACGGGCAAACAATTCGGCATATGCCTAATTTAGAGCAAGGCTTTACGCTGCAAATTGGCGATCCTGAAACCATCGCCGTTGAAACCGATATTAATGTTATTGCAGATTTTCGTCGTAAAGATATTGCTTTAGGTGGACAAGGCGCACCGCTTGTTCCAGCATTTCATCATGCCAGCTTTGCTCAGAAAGATTGTCACCGCTTTATTCTCAATATTGGAGGCATAGCGAACATTACTTACCTCAATGGAGACAGTGAAGCAGTCATTGGGTTTGACACAGGCCCAGGTAATACTTTGATGGATGCGTATATTAATCAAGAGTTACAACGCCCTTTTGATGAATCAGGACAATGGGCAGCCTCTGGTAACACCGACCCAGCGTTTCTAAAGCAACTTTTATCTCACCCCTACTTCGCATTGGATTACCCTAAAAGTACGGGCCGAGAGTTATTTAACCAGGCGTGGCTTGAACAGCAATTGGCTAACTTCTCTCATCTGCAACCTGCTGATATTCAGTCCACGTTACTTGACTTAACCTGTTACTCTATTGCTAACGACATTCAGGCCATTGCTAAAAATGGAGAAGTGTTTGTCTGCGGTGGTGGCGCTTTAAATTCAGAGTTAATGAAGCGACTTAAGCAATTACTGCCTCAATTGTCACTTTCTACCACCAGCGACATTGGTATCGACCCTAAATGGGTTGAAGGAATCGCTTTTGCATGGCTTGCAATGCGCCATGTATTAGGCAAAACAGGGAACTTACCCGCAGTGACAGGGGCCAAACGGGCCGCTATTTTAGGTAATTTTTACAGCGCTTATTAACCATTACCTTCACTCAATAACATGATGCAGCGACGAATGAAAATACATCGCTGCAGCCTTCCCATTTGCATCACTCAAGCTCCCATCAATTTATCAATGATGTTCAATTGAATTTATAAAGGTTTACTGCTTAACTCTTTGTGGACGTAAATTGTGTTTTAAACAGCAGTATTCAATTTTTATAAGGACATTTAAATGAGTATTCAGCAAAAAATGTTAGCAGAGTTCATTGGTACTTTGTGGCTCGTATTAGGAGGTTGTGGTAGTGCCGTTATCGCTGCGGCATTTCCGGATGTCGGCATTGGGTTATTAGGTGTTGCCTTAGCATTTGGGTTAACCGTTCTTACGATGGCCTTTGCAATTGGTCATATTTCAGGGTGCCACTTAAACCCAGCTGTATCTTTTGGATTATGGGCTGGCGGTCGTTTCCCGACTGCGGAACTAGCGCCATATATCCTTGCCCAAGTCGCGGGGGGGATTGCAGGTGCAGGGGTGTTGTTTTTAATCGCGAGTGGTCAAGATGGTTTTAGTCTTGCAGGTGGGTTTGCATCAAATGGATTTGGCGAACATTCACCAGGCGGTTATAGCATGACATCCGTGCTGATCACAGAAGTGGTCATGACCTTATTCTTTTTATTAATCATACTTGGCGCGACAGACGCACGTGCTCCAGCTGGCTTTGCTCCCATTGCCATAGGTTTAGGCTTAACTTTAATCCATTTAATCAGTATTCCTGTTTCTAACACATCTGTAAATCCAGCTAGAAGTACTGGTCCTGCGCTTTTTGTTGGAGACTGGGCATTGTCGCAGTTATGGTTATTCTGGGTTGCGCCAATCGCTGGGGCGATTCTCGCAGGTATGATCTTCCGCTTTTTTGAGCAACCCGCCGAGCATTAATATATTGAGTGAGACTATATCTATCAAAGAGCACCGAGTGTGCTCTTTTCTTTTTCAATTTAGCAGTCAATGTTATCATGACTCAATTGCGTTACTGTACGCCACATTTGCGACACCTTGTTATGAGAGCCAACCATGAGCAGCAAAATGAAATCAATTGCCGACCAACTTAATATGACCCCTGAAGCACGCTATGACTATTTAGTTGAGCAAGTTAAACAAGAACAACAAATCTGGAGCCTGCAAGATCAAGATGGCTGTGTCATGCTAACAACAGAAGATGAAGATTGTATCCCGATGTGGCCATCTGAAGAAGCGGCAAAACTTTGGGCTGTTGAAGAGTGGAAAGATTGTGAACCACTATCAATTCCATTAAGTGAATTCCAACAACGTTGGGTGTCTGGTATGGAAGAAGATGACCTATTTGTTGCCGTTTTCCCCGTTCAAGAAGATCTGGGTGTTGTTATCCCACCTTATGAACTTGACCAACGTTTAACGCCAAAGAAGCAAGCTAAACATTAATCGAGTTTTATCATTTACGCTGTAGCTGGCTAAATGCTCAATCAGTGCACTTATAATGAGTACTTATAATGAGCATTTATGAAGCGTGCTTAATAAGCTTAGTTTTTAATGCCCTCAGCCGTTGCAGCGCAAATGATGAAGTAAAACAAGGCGTAACTGTCAAAGTAATAAACAAAAGAATAATAAACAATAAAGTTAAGGCGTTATGACTGATAATAAAAACAACCCTCAACAAGAAACTGAACTTAACACTGACAACCGTACGTCTGATCAACTTTCAGAAGTGACAGACAGCGCACCAGCACCTCAAGAGCAAGACAAACCTCTCTTTCCTAAGCGACTCATCGCGTTAATGTGTGTGTATGTTATTACCTCTGTCAGCGGTTTGATGGCTCAACAAGGGGTTTTATTATGCATATTGACCTTGATGATGGTGCTAGGTGTTGCTGGTAGACAAAAAGCTGCACTTTATATGCTGCGAGCCTATGCCATATTACAACTCGCGTTATACAGCGCTTTACCAGCCATCATGTATGATCCCGATAATATCGTTGCAGGCCCCACGACTGTTGATTTTGGATTTATGCAAATGGTGTTATCTGACTGGGTCATCTTTACAGTTTTAATCGTACTTGCATTAATACAGGTATGGATAAGTTTTGATAAAGCAGTTTTAAAGTGGTTCAAACCTAGAATGAACTTTAATATTATCAGCTAATAACAGCTAAACCCTGCCATTCAGATATGAAAAAAGCCGTCTTTAGACGGCTTTTTTATGACTTGTAAACTGTTAAAAGCTTAAACCGAGAAGCTCGCACCACAACCACAGGTGGTTGTTGCATTAGGATTTTTAACAAAAAAGCGTGAACCCTCAAGGCCAGAAGTGTAATCAACTTCGCCCCCAACCAAGTATTGAAGACTCATAGGGTCGACAACCAGTTGAACTCCTTGCTTTTCAATCGTGAAGTCACCTTCGTTCACTTTTTCATCGAAAGTAAAACCGTATTGAAAACCTGAACAACCGCCACCTGTTACATATACACGAAGCTTTAATTCAGGGTTCTGCTCTTCTTCTAACAGTCCCTTCACTTTCGTTGCCGCAGCGTCTGTAAATTGAATTGGCATTGCTGCATCTGTTTGTTCAGTCATTACTACCTCTTACTTCAGTTTCAGGTCGGAATTATCTATTACCTGACTAATTTGTTCAAGTATTACTCTTAGTTCTTTTTTAGCTTTCTAGTAACTCTGCGATCTCAAACGTTTGCTCAATACGTCCCCCTTTCACACCTCGGGTTGCATTGACTTGAACGACAGCTTTAATTCTCTGTAAATCAAACCCTTGAGGTAAGCTAATCTCTGCATCAAACATTTGGAAGTAACGAAAACCAAAATTAAACTTTTCAATGTCGAGATCATTTAATGAAATTTCAATTTGTTCATTATCTTGAACGCCAACAAGAACCACATCAGCCACACCCTTCACGCTATTTTTACGTTTTTGTAGCTGAGTTAAAATCAAGCGTAATTGATAACGGTTTGGCAATAAACCTTTAGAAAGTTCAAGACCATGAATGGCAATGCCATCGACTTCTTTCTCCGGCGACATCAAGCTGCGATAAAATGCCAACTCTTGCTCTAGGTTTTTCTGTTTCTGAATTTGTTTACTGAACATTTGCTTCATATTTGCATTGGCTTCTTTTTCAATCGCTAATGCCATTTCAAGGCGAGAAACCACATGGGATTGACGTTTAAGTTCAGTATTTAGGCTAGTGATTTCTGCCGATGTTTGCTCTGGTTCCACCACCTCAGCAATAAACACCGTGTGGCTTAACACACCAATAAGAAAGCTCACGGCAATGAGTGCAGTTAGATATAAGCCAGACGAGCGAAATTTACGTTCTTGAACTTGCAAGCGGTCAAGCAAGCGATGATAATTTAGCATTAGGTAACAAGCCCTTAATAAAATACAATGACAACAATTCGCCCTTAAATGGATCTTAGGCAATACAGTGCAAATTAAGATAAATAAAGCCGCTATTATTCACGCCAAAGCTGCGACACGCAAATATCTTCGTAATGATTTGAGAGATAAGCTTTCTCAAGCGAAGATTAGTGCGCAACTTTGCGTCATAGCACTGCTATTTGCCATTATTGCATCTGGGGTCATAATCCTATTTCGGCTTGCGCTGGGTTGGGCTCAAGAACATACCATTCCAGAAGCAACAGATTTTTCAAGCGCTGTAAGTGATTGGCGAACTTATTTGCCTATTGTTGGTGCCTTACTCATATGGATTGTGGCAGGCATTGGTTCAAAGCGGTACCGTCGAATGGGCATTGCTTATGTACTGCATCGTTTCAAGCTACATTATGGCAAAGTGCCGCTTCAATCGGCTCCTGGCCAGTTTTTTCAAGCGCTCATTGCTTTAATCGCCAACTTCTCAGTGGGTAAAGAAGGCCCAGCGATTCACCTAGGAGCGACCAGCGCGAGTTACCTTGCTGAAAAATTCAAGCTTCCTGATAACAGTGTACGCATTATGTGCGCTAGCGGCATTGCTGCTGGTATCGCCGCCATTTTCAACGCTCCACTGGCTGCCGTGTTATTTGTATTTGAAGTCATAGTCCGTGAATACAAAATCCATTATTTTTTCCCCATTATGCTATCAGCAATTTGCGGAGCACTTTCAAGCCAACTGGTGTTTGGTAACATCCACGAATACGATCTCATTACGGTGACTCGTATCCCGCTTGATCATTACCCCATCCTAGCGCTTGGGGGCATCGTACTTGGCTGCGCAGCCGCAGGGTTTAATCATTCATTATTAAAGATGACGGCAATTGGCCAACATTGGCCACTTATTTATCGCTTAATGATAGCAGCAAGTGTCACAACGCTTATTGGACTGTTCTTGCCTCAAGCGTTAGGCTCTGGTGATTTAGCGATTCAGGCAACCATTATTGATAATCCGAGTTTACTGTTTTTACTCGCACTATTAGTGGGTAAAATTATTGCCACTATTGCAGCAATAGGCTTTGGTATTCCAGGTGGTTTAATCGGCCCGCTTTACGGGATTGGCGCGCTTATTGGGGCAATACTCGCACTAGTAAGTGCGATATTTTTTCCATCTATTGCACCATATGTGGGCCTATATACCGTCATTGGCATGACTGCCATGATGGGCGTATGTCTCAGTGCGCCTTTAGCAGCTTTAGTTGCACTATTAGAATTGACCAACGACGCCTCAATCATCCTTCCTGCAATGTTTGTGACCATTCCTGCATTTTTGATTGCCTATCAGGGCTTTAATACCAGCTCAGTCTTTTTAAAACAGCTGGATATTATGGGGCTTGGATATAAAGTCCCACCGGTGAATCAAGGATTACAGAAAAAAGGCGTGCGTGCTTTAATGGATAGACGTTTTGTTATCGTCAATGATAATGACGATCTATTGCTAGAAGTCATGAAACGGGCAGAAGGCAGACCGGTATTAGTCAGAAATGCAGAATCTCAAATTCAAATGTTGAGCCTTGAAATGCAATCCTTTGAAGATTCAACCACCTTGTCACGCCATGTTATGCAAGGATTTCCAGATACTGCCACTCTCAATGAAGTATATGAGTTGCTGTCGATTAAGCGTCGTGGCGAAGTGTATATTTACCGAGACAATAATCAGCATATTGTGGGGGTTATTAGCTGGGCAAACCTATGGCAAGAAATCCGCTCAGGTCAGGTGTAATCAGTATATCAAAACACTGAATTGCTCTTAGTTCATCGTCATTACCTATTGTTCTCGTATCGCTAATCTGTGTTATGTCTAAAAAGTGATAAATAATCATTAGCGAGATTTAATATTCATTCACTCTCTGTTAAAATCTCGCCTCAGCCACCCTACATAACCACAGAATAATAGCCCTATTTATTCTCCTAATAATTGGAAATCAGGCTGATGACACAGTTTAGCGGTTCTCACATTCTTTCAGTTAATCAACTGGATCTTGATGCAATCAATACTATTTTTAATGTCGCTGAAGACATGACGCCTTACGCTTTACGAGAAAAGCGCACTAAGGTGTTAGACGGTGCAATTTTAGGTAATTTGTTTTTTGAACCTAGCACACGTACCCGAGTCAGTTTTGGTTGTGCTTTTAACTTACTTGGCGGTCATGTTAGAGAAACAGTCGGTATGGGCTCATCATCTTTATCTAAAGGTGAGTCGTTATACGATACCGCAAGAGTGTTATCGACATACTCCGATGTTATTGCAATGCGTCACCCTGAACCTTTTTCAGTAAAAGAGTTTGCCGAAGGCAGTCGAGTACCGGTCATTAATGGTGGTGACGGCTCAAACGAGCACCCAACTCAAGCACTACTGGATTTATTTACCATCCAAAAAGAATTAAGCCATCATGGACAAGATATTAGCGGAATGCATATCGCGATGGTTGGTGACTTAAAACATGGGCGAACTGTGCATTCTTTATCACGGTTACTTTGCATGTATAAAGACATTCAATTCACATTAATTTCCCCAACTGACCTAGCAATGCCTGACTATGTGATCAGTGACATTGAAAATGCTGGTCATAAGATCACAATAACAGATCAGTTAGAAGGTAATTTACATCAAGCTGATATACTCTATCTGACTCGTATTCAGGAAGAACGCTTCCCATCACAAGATGAAGCGGACAAATATCGCGGTAAGTTTAGATTAAACCACAGTATTTACACGCAACACTGTAAATCCAATACTGTGATTATGCATCCATTACCTCGTGACTCACGCGCGGCAGCAAATGAATTAGATAATGATTTAAATAGCCACCCAAGTCTGGCCATATTCAGACAAGCGGACAATGGGCTACTTATTCGAATGGCACTTTTTGCGTTAACGCTTGGTGTTGAAAACGAGTTAAAACAACACGAGTGCCCAGTTAATTGGTATTCACGAAAAGCTGATAGATAGTCAGCTGAAGAAATTAGAAGGATTTCACATGACCCGCTCAGAAGCGCTTTTTGAACAAGCAAAACAAACCATCCCTGGTGGCGTAAACTCACCAGTCCGTGCCTTTAATGGTGTTGGTGGCTCGCCACTATTCATCGAAAAAGCTGATGGTGCTTATATTTACGATGCTGATGGCAAAAAATATATCGACTATGTTGGTTCTTGGGGCCCGATGATTTTAGGCCACAACAACCCGCAAATCCGCCAAGCAGTATTAGAAGCGGTAGAGAACGGTTTATCATTTGGTGCGCCAACTGAACTTGAAGTTAAAATGGCTGAAAAAGTTATTGAAATGGTGCCATCAATCGAACAAGTTCGTATGGTCAGTTCTGGTACTGAAGCCACAATGAGTGCGATTCGATTAGCACGTGGTTTCACCAACCGTGACAAAATCTTAAAGTTTGAAGGTTGTTACCATGGTCATGCTGATTGCTTATTAGTTAAAGCTGGCTCTGGTGCTTTAACCCTTGGTCAACCAAGCTCTCCTGGTATTCCTGAAGACTTTGCTAAACACACACTAACAGCTGTTTATAATGACTTAGACTCAGTTAGAGCTATCTTCAATGAACATCCTGAGGCTATCTCTTGTATCATTCTTGAGCCTGTTGCTGGCAACATGAACTGCATCCCTCCTGTTGAGGGCTTCCTTGAAGGCTTACGTGCAATTTGTGATGAGTTCGGTGCATTAATGATCATTGACGAAGTCATGACGGGTTTCCGCGTATCTAAAAGCGGTGCACAAGGCCACTACAATGTGAAGCCAGATCTTACGACGCTAGGTAAAGTTATTGGCGGCGGCATGCCAGTCGGTGCTTTTGGTGGCCGTAAAGATGTGATGCAGTACATTGCTCCTACGGGCCCTGTGTATCAAGCAGGTACGTTATCAGGTAACCCTATTGCCATGACTGCGGGTCTAGCGCAAATGGACGCATTATGTCAGCCTGGCCTTTACGAAGAATTAACCGCTAAGACCAAGCGCATTGCTGAAGGCTTTAAAGCGGCTGCTGATAAGCATGGTATTCCATTAAGCATTAACCAAGTGGGCGGTATGTTTGGTTTCTTCTTTACTGAAGACACAAACCCAATCACCAGCTTTGACCAAGTGACTCAATGTAACATGGATCATTTCCGTCATTTCTATCACTTAATGCTTGATGAAGGCGTTTACTTAGCACCAAGTGCTTATGAAGCTGGCTTCTTATCTATGGCTCATGGTGAAGAAGAGCTTGAATTAACACTTGCTGCTGCAGATAAAGCATTTGCTGCATTAAAGGCGTTATAACCCTTTGCTTGAGCAATGAGTTAAAATAGAAAAAAGGCGCATTATGCGCCTTTTTTATTCTGCTAAATCTTGCTGATTCACAAGTCATTCAGGTAAATGATTATATCGCTGGCACCTTGAACTGCTCACCATCAATCTCAAGTACAACATCTCTTGGTCTAATTTCGATGACCTTTAACTTGCCTTTAATACTGTCACCTTCTTGAAGCTCTTTACCGTCAACATTCAACCAACGATTTTCTGCTGCAGAAGAATACACATGGGCCTGAATAGAAAACTCTGGCACTTGTAGTTGCACACTGGCAGGTAATTGACCATAGCGAGGGATTTCATCTTTTTTCGGTTCAGGGATCGGGTCAAGCTTTTGTTCTGTCACAGGTGCATTCGCTGATTGCTCATATTCAACTTCTTTTAAAGCAGCTTCAAACGCTGCCATTAAGTTATTGGAATTATCTACAACATTGGCATTTTCATCTGGGTTGATTGACGCCTGTAGTGGCGCTTGAGCTTGTTGCTCAAAATTGACATCACTTGCCGCAGCACTCACTTTTAATTTCAGGGCATCTAAGTCTGAGGCAGTTTTGTAATTTGAGTTTGCACCAAGAATAATTGCATCTTCACCATACAGTGCTTGCAGCTCAGCAGCCGTTAACGGAATGTCATTGTTGGCAGCATTAGCGCTAGGTGATTCATTAAGACGAGTTTCCGCTTGAGCAGCTCTTGATACCGATGCTGCAAGCGTTTCTGTTGATGAGTTCGATGTGGTATCTCTTGGTACAGCTCGAGATTTTGCTGGCGCAGATAAACTTGGCTCTGCTTGACTCGCCGTCACAACGCCTCGATTATCACTCAACCGATAATCATAGACCACATCAGTCACAGACTGTTCTTCTCTTTGATTTACCGCCTGTCTTGAACGATATTCAGGTTGGTTTAGCGGCTTTGCAACTGGTAAAGCCACTTTATTAGCGATTCTAATTTCAGCTTGCTTTTCTTCAGCTGAATTAACGTTAACTTGCGAGCTTGTAACCGCAGGCGTGCCGGACACATCAGGCTTTAATAATTTTGCCAGTCCCCACGCTGCCAAAATACCTATTATAATGACCGCAATTAATAGTAAATATTTAACCCAAGATTTAGCAGCGCCAACTTGCTGGTAATTTGCCCTTGGAGTTAATACTGCATCAGGAAGCTCACCCATTTGTTGCTGTTTTTCTTTCGTCACAGCATCTAATAAAATAGACATTAACTACGTCCTGATCTTTGAGTTAACCTTGGCCCTTTCTGGCTCAGATACAGGTTAAGTTGCACTAATGTTTGATTCCCTGCAATACCATCAGCCTTTAGACCATGCAATCTTTGAAAATCCATCAAGGCTTGCTCTAGAGTAGAATCAAAATCATTCACTAATCTTGCCGTTCTATGCTCTATCAATGCCAAACTGTTCTCTAACCATTGTATTTGAGACAAGCTCGATGTGCGGCTTATTTCTCGAGGCAACGTGCTGTCTGAGTGCCATAACAGTTCAAAGGTGCCACTGAAGTATCGATTAAACCAGTCTTTACTCACCCACAATTGTTGTTCACTGAGTTGCAGTAAAATTTGTTCACCTTCTCTTGCAACCACAACTCCGTAAAAAGGCTGTGCTTGTTGATCTTGAAGATATACAACTGCTGGGTAATTTAACCTTGAAATACTATTCCAATTGCCTTGCTGCTGATGACACATTAAGCCTTGTTGCTGCGCAGCCTGACAAGCGGTTAGCCCGATAATGGGTTGTTTTTCCCACAAGGCAAATAAACCCGCGAAGGCGTTATCAATACTGCGGCTTTGAGACATAGCTGCTCGTAATATGGTTTGATTACCGCTTGGCTGTCGAGATGACTCGCTTGATTGAGTTTGAGGAATTGACTGTTTAGCCCTTTCACCACTCGAAGACATATCTGATGAATTGCCAATAAAGAAGTATAAAGATGAGCCAAAAGCTAACACTAAAGAAGCTGCAATAATCATCGGCCATTTATTTGAACTTTCAGTGGGTAAATCACCTAAAACTTCGGCAGCAGCTAGCTTAACCATATGGTGATCAATCGGCACTTTAGATTGGCCATAACCCGCCATTAAAGCTCTTTCACATAACAGATTGGTTAATCTAGGGATCCCGCCACTGAATTTATGCAATGCTTTACACGCTTTTTTGGTAAATAACGGTTCAAAACGCCCCGCTACTTGTAATCGGTGCTGAACATACAATTGAATTTCTTCAACAGTTAAGGGTAATAAATGATAACGCGCTGTAATACGCTGTGCTAATTGACGGAGTTCTTGTCGTTTTAATAATTGCTGCAACTCAGGCTGGCCAATTAATATGACCTGCAATAGTTTTTTGGTGTCCGTTTCTAAATTAGTTAACAGGCGCAGTTGCTCAAGTACCTCAGCACGAAGATGTTGTGCTTCATCAATAATTAACACTGTGTTGCGATTATTTTGATGATTATTTAGCAAATACTGACTGATTAAATCTGTTAACTGCTTAATAGATGGGTTCTCACCATAGCTAATACCTAGCTCATCACATAAGGTTGCCAACAATTCTTGTTCAGTCAGTGATGGGTTAAGAATAAAGGCTGTATCGGTATTTTCAGGGAGCTGTTTCAGCAAACAACGTGATACTGTCGTTTTCCCTGTTCCAACCTCACCCGTTAATAATACAAAGCCACCCGTCTCACCTAGTCCATAGGTCAGGTGCGCTAAGGCCTCTCTGTGACGATCACTGAGAAACAAATAATGCGGGTTGGGTGCGATTGAAAATGGATTATCATTTAATCCATAAAATGCTTTATACATCTGGCCAAAAATCCTTATTTAAAACTGACGGCTCACGTTATAGCTTGCGCTGATACTTGTCAAAATTTAGCCGTAGAAATGTTACTCGTGATAAGCTTTAGGTATAAAATTATAATGACGAAGCCAGTAACACAACCTGCTTCTATTTATCTGTTTCATTATCATACTTTGGATATGTCACTTTATGAAAACCTATCTTGTGGGCGGCGCGGTACGTGACTCACTTTTATCACTTCCTATCAAAGATAAAGATTTTGTCGTTGTAGGCAGTACCGTAGAGCAAATGTTTGACTTAGGCTATAGCCAAGTAGGCAAAGACTTTCCTGTTTTTTTACATCCTAAGACTCAACAAGAATATGCGTTAGCACGAACTGAGCGAAAAAACGGACAGGGTTATGCAGGCTTTAGTTGTGATGCCAACCAAAACGTGACATTAGAAGAAGACTTACTCAGAAGAGATTTAACGATTAATGCGATGGCTCAGGATGAGTCAGGTAACATTACCGACCCTTATGGTGGCCAAAAAGATATTGAAGCGCGTGTCCTTAGACATGTATCAAGTGCATTTATTGAAGATCCGTTAAGGGTATTAAGGGTTGCCCGTTTTGCCGCTAGATTTGCTCATTTGGATTTTGACATCGCGAGTGAAACAATGGCATTGATGACTCAGATCACCGAGTCAGGAGAACTTGAATTTCTCACCCCTGAAAGAGTGTGGCAAGAGGTAGATAAAGCGTTATCAACCGAACGACCTGAAGTGTTTTTCCAACAACTTAGAAAGTGTGGCGCTTTAGCGGTTTTATTCCCGGAAATCGATTGCTTATTTGGCGTTCCACAACCTGAAAAATGGCACCCTGAAATCGACAGTGGTATTCATACTATGATGGTATTGCAAGCAGCGACGAAACTGAGCACTAATAAAGCAATACGTTTTGCAGCCTTGGTTCATGACTTAGGTAAAGGCATCACACCAAAAGAGTTATGGCCTAAGCATCATGGTCATGGCCAAAAAGGCTTACCTATTATCAAAAAGCTATGTCAGCGCCTTAAAACACCCAATGAATTCAAAGAGCTTGCACTATTGTGTAGTGACCAACATCAAAATATACACAATGCTGATGAGCTAAGGCCTGAAACCATTATCAAAATTTTTGATAAAGCAGATTTTTGGCGTAAACCACATCGCTTAGATGACTTATTAATATGCTGCCAAGCGGATATTCAAGGCAGAACGGGGTTTGAAAATGCTGATTACCCTCAAAGTGATTACCTGAAAAAGTGTTTCATTCTTGCACAAGAAGTCAATGTACAAGAGGTGATTAAAGCAGGCTTTCAAGGTAAAGAGATCAAACAACAATTATCGGTTCGAAGAATTGAGGCAATAAAGCAATTTAAGCAAACTTTGCAAGCCCAAACTTAGTACCAATGGCGCCTTGATGTATTCTTTCAATGAATTCAATACCTAAACTAATCAGCTAAATGTTGAAGCCATTAAAATCTGAATCTGGTGCCGTTTTAAGCAGTTTTAGCCTAAATGATAAGTAAATATGCTTCAATCCATTAGATTTACGATGTTTTTTGTCACTTTTATTGTTATTTGGTATAGCAAAATTTAAAAGCTGTGACATAATTAAACGGCTGCTGGGTATTGTACCTCAGCAATTTATACAACCTATAATGAAGGGATTTTCCATGAACAAGAAAGTATTAATGATTGCTGGTGTTGCTATGACTGCTCTTTTAGGTGGCTGTGCTAACACTACTGCTCTTGAAGAAAGTGTTGCTAACCTAGGTAACAAAGTAGATCAACTATCTGCTGAAGTTAGCTCTTTAAAATCTGATCAAAGCAAAATCGCTGCTGATGTTAAAGATGCAAAAGCTGCATCAATGGACGCACAAGCAGAAGCTAAGCGTGCTAACGACCGTATCGACAACATGGCTTCTTCTTACAAAAAGTAAGAATACATGAAAATTAGCTTATTTATTTAGGTTGATTATTAAGGCTTGATAATACTGATTTGACTTAACCGTCATTGAATATTTCAAGCCTTAATTGTTTCTAGTGCGACATCTTTTTTGCTATTTCATTCATCTTCACTAGCAGTAATTCAATAGTAACAACATAACCCTATCAGCGCTTCTTTAGGTGCAGTAACACATAATCAAACTCTAGTTGTTCAAAGCTTGTTTGTTTAATTTGATGCGCCAACTCGTCGTTTACTCGCCAGCTAAGGTTATTCATATCTAATAAAGTTATTGCCTGTTCACCCGATACATCTGCATTAAACTTAATCTCGGTTGTGTTAATTATTTCAACATCTTTCGGTAGATTGAGTTGCTGTGGTTTTTCAAGCAAATTTTGATAGATTTTTTGCTTCAGCTGCCATAAATGTCTCGCGCCTGGTACAAGTAACAATAAAGCGCCATCTGGTTTTAACACTCGTAAACATTCTTTACCTTTTAGCTGCGCCTCAAAAACAGTCACAATATCTATTGCGTCAGATTTAAAAGGAAGCTTTTTAAACGGTGTTAACAATAAATTTGCTGGAGTGGTATCTTTACTCGCTGCAAATAAGGCATTGTCCGCCTCAGATACGCCCCAATGTGTAACATTATCTTCAGCTTGTGCTGATAGTGTTGATAATGATCGAATATAAAAACCATCATTACACTGATAATTCAAATGATTAACTTCGTCTTTGCCTTCCGCTACGTCAGAAAATACGCTCGATACTTGTTTAACTAACGGCGATAAAATACCTGATGCCTTCAAAAAACGTTTTGCTCTAAGCTGCTGCCTACTCTCGGAACTGCCTTTAAATTTAGGCGATGTGACAAACGACCAATAGCCTTGAGCATTTTTATCAATGTGATGTTTGTTATTGCAATAATAACCTTGAGATTGCTCATGTAACTGCAGCGATTCAGCACAAATCGGGCAAACTAATATTGAATCCATAACGAGAAAACATCCTTACAGTGGCAGTATTGGGTATGAGTTTTTCGAAGAAAAAGTGTAGGAAACAAAAAACGGGTGCTAGCACCCGTTTTTCAAGATAGCTTATTTTACAGGAAAATAAAGCCACATAATACGGCGCCTAGCATTAATCGATACAACACAAATGGTGTCATACCAATCTTACTAATGATTTTTAGGAAGAAGAAAATACAGGTATATGCAGCAACAAAAGAAACGGCAACGCCTAATAGTAATTCAGTGTAATCCATGGTGAGATCGCCAGAAATCACGTCTTTACTCATTAAAATAGCCGCACCTAAAATGACAGGAATAGACATTAAAAATGAAAAGCGAGCCGCTGCGTCGCGATTAAGACCTAGCATCAATGCTGCGGTAATGGTGATACCAGAACGTGAAGTACCCGGAATAATTGCCATAGCTTGCGCGAAGCCTATTAATAACGCTTTACGCCAACCCGTTTGATATTCAGTGAGTTCATTACGAGCCATTTTATCACCTACCCATAAAAGCAGACCAAAAATAACCGTCGTAATAGCAATCACACCAGGGCCACGTAAGTAAGTCTCAATTAAGTCTTTTGCCATGAAGCCAAAAAATACCGCTGGAAGTGTCGCTAGAATAATCCACCAAGCTAATTTACTGTCATCGGTGTGAACACCTTTCGTTATACTGGCAATCCAGGCTTTCAACATGGCCCAAATTTCTGTTCTAAAGTAAATAACAACAGCCAACAATGAACCTATATGCACTGCAACATCAAAGGCTAAACCTTGATCTTCCCAGCCTAAAATCTGCGAAGGTAAAATAAGATGAGCTGAACTTGAAATGGGTAAGAACTCTGTTAGCCCTTGAATAAGCGCTAAAAAGATAACCTGAAGCGTTTCCATGTTGTTCCTTTAAATATAATTAACGAGTCAGTATTGCTGGAAAGTCAAATTCTACAGGCCAGATATTCTGACTCGTTTTATCGTACTCTTCCC
Organism: Shewanella sp. P1-14-1; assembly: GCF_001401775.1. Lineage (NCBI taxonomy): Bacteria > Pseudomonadati > Pseudomonadota > Gammaproteobacteria > Alteromonadales > Shewanellaceae > Shewanella > Shewanella sp. P1-14-1. The sequence continues at coordinate 27,136 of NZ_LKTL01000010.1, forward strand.
ACAATGACTGGTATGTTTTAGTGTTTTTTGGATGCTGTAAACTCGGCGCAACTTCTGCAAGCGGCCATAATACAAAGGCATTATAAAGAATTTCACCACGGGGAAGCTCAATTGGAAATTGGCAAACCTCGTTGTCATAAAGCAGTAAATCGATATCTAAACTTCGCGGACTAAATTTTTTCTCGCCACGAATACGTCCATTTTGTTTTTCAATACGTTTAAAAGTGGCAACCACATCCGCAATACTCATTTCAGTATCTGCTGCAGCAACCATATTTAAAAAGTTAGTGCCATTAAAGCCCACAGCTTCACTTTCAAACATTCTTGATAGGGTTAATTGACCAAATTGTTCGTGTAGGTCAATTAGTCCCGACTGCATGTGCTCAACAGGATCAATGTTGGTGCCCAAGCTGATATAAATACGTGCCATTAACTCATCCGAAATTATACAGAGCGATTATGAATATTTGATTAATTGAAACATGTTAACTGTCAATTAAATGTGATTACCACTTAAATAAAGTCCATTAACGATGGACATCATATATGACCACGTTCAATGACTACGCCGACTGATTTTGCCGTTGGTACTGCACCCGGTTTCATAACAGCGACCTTTACCCACAAAACATTAAATTCATTGATTAAACAATTAGCGACCATTTCAGCAACGGTTTCAATCAACTCTATCGGCTTTTCAGTAATTAGCGCAGTTAAACGATTAGAGACAGTTTCATAACACAGAGCATGTTGATAATCGTCTGAAGCGGCAGCCAGTTTGTTATCCCAAGCCATATCTAAATCTATCAGTAATGTTTGGTGTATTTTCTTTTCCCACTCATAAATACCGATAACAGTTTCAACTTTTAGTTCGCGTATTAATACTTTATCCATGTGAACTCCACGGTTTACACGTCTTTTCATAAATATTTCAGCTGAAAAGGCTGAAAATTAACTCAAATAGCAGTTATTATAGATCTCGTCTTTTTCCTAAGCGATTTACGCAGTAGGATAACGGCTGTAATCTTTGAACGTGTCACGATGTAACAGAGCGTATTAACCCAATTATCAGGTTACGTCTCAAGTGAAATAAATTAATGGGCGATGATACCCTAAGAAGTGAAAGGAAACCAATTTGAGCGCAGTTACAATCACTATTTTGATGATTATAACCGCCTACTTAGCCGGTTCTATCTCAAGTGCAATTCTCGTATGTAAATTACGTGGTTTGCCAGATCCCCGCACGGAAGGCTCGGGGAATCCAGGCGCAACAAATGTGCTCAGGATTGGTGGTGCCAGTTCAGCGGCATTAGTGTTATTTTTTGACATGCTCAAAGGAGCAGCCCCAAGTTATTTTAGCTATGTGCTAGGACAAGATGCCGTTTCGTTAGGCTTAATCGCTATTGCAGCCTGTTTAGGCCATATCTACCCGATATTTTTTAATTTCCAAGGCGGTAAAGGTGTTGCTACAGCATTTGGTGCTATGGCACCGATTGGCGGGGATTTAGCATTATGTTTAATTGCCACATGGATAGTCTTTGTCTTTTTGACTCGTTATTCATCTCTTGCAGCTATCTTAACCGCCATACTCGCTCCCGTTTATACTTGGTGGCTTGATGACAGGTTTACCATTCCTGTTGCTATGCTGTCACTGCTAATTGTAATTAGGCATAAAGACAACATAAAGCGCTTACGTATTGGTGAAGAAAGTAAGTTATCGAGAAAAAAGAAAGCATCAACTGAACACAATTGATTTAATCCCCTTCACACTGGATAGATAAAAAATCAAATAAAAAAACCTAAGCCGTAGCTTAGGTTTTTTTACGGGTACTTTAGCCGCTTACATTTAAAGCACCAAGCCTATTACACGTTATAAATATTAAATGGCATCTAACGTATCTAAAGGCCAGCGAGGCTGACCTTTCACTTCTAAATCTTCGGTTTGTCCTGCTTTTAGGCGCTGTAAACCAGCGAAAGCAATCATAGCGCCATTATCGGTACAAAATTCACCACGCGGATAAAATACCTCACCATTGAGCTTTGCCATCATAGTCGCGAGATTTTCTCTTAAACGAGTATTGGCGCTGACTCCACCTGCGACGACAAGTCGGTTATAACCGGTTAATTTAAGGGCTCGCTGACATTTTATCGCAAGCGTATCCACTACCGCTTCTTCAAACGCACGCGCAATATTAGCACGTGTTTGTTCATCATCAGGCTCTGCAGCAATTGTATTGGCAGTAAATGTTTTCAAACCTGAAAAACTGAAATTTAAGCCTGGTTTGTCTGTCATTGGTCTTGGGAACTTGTAACCCGCTTCGACACCTTTTGATGCAAGCTTAGCTAAGCGAGGTCCGCCAGGATAATCTAGCCCCATTAATTTAGCGGTTTTATCGAACGCTTCACCTGCCGCATCATCCACTGATTCGCCTAACACTTCGTATTGGCCGATACCATCGACCTTAACAAGCATCGAGTGTCCGCCAGATACCAATAAAGCAAGAAAAGGAAACTCTGGCGCATCATCTTCAAGCATCGGCGCAAGTAAATGCCCTTCCATGTGATGTACACCAATCGCAGGTTTATCCCATGAATAGGCTAAAGAGCGACCTACACATGCCCCCACTAATAAAGCACCAATTAAGCCAGGGCCTTTGGTAAAGGCAATACCATCAATGTCATCGACCGTTGAATTGGCCTCTTTTAACGCTTGCTTAATTAATGGGACAATTTTACGAACATGATCTCGTGAGGCTAACTCAGGTACAACGCCGCCATAATCAGCATGTAACTTTACTTGACTATATAAAGCATGTGATAACAATCCTTGCTCGTCATCAAACACAGCAATTCCTGTTTCATCACAAGATGTTTCAATACCTAAAACCCGCATAGCAGCTCATCTTCCTAAAAATGTAAGGGCGGCAATTCTACCTCTTGATGAGAGGTTATTCCAGTCATCAAGGGACTAACTGCAAAATATGACAAGCCAATTACACAAAGTCGCCCATAAAGGGGGTTTACAAAAGCATCATTATCGGTGTAGAATTTCGCACCATTTTAAATAGCCTTGGTTAATCTACCTTTGATGGTAGTGCCAAATTAACTACACCTAAGGGGTGATGGCGTATGCCAATTATTAAAGTACGTGAAAACGAACCATTCGACGTAGCTCTTCGTCGTTTCAAGCGCTCTTGTGAAAAAGCAGGTATCTTAGCTGATGTTCGCGCTCGTGAATTCTACGAGAAGCCAACTTCTGCACGTAAGCGCGCAAAAGCTGCCGCTGTTAAGCGTCTAGCTAAGAAGCTTTCTCGCGAAAACGCACGTCGCGTACGTTTATACTAATCTCATTATGAGCCTAGTTGAACAGCTAAAAGACCAAATGAAAGAAGCCATGCGTGCCAAAGATAAGGCACGTTTGGGGACTATTCGTATGGCATTGTCTGCCGTTAAACAGATTGAAGTGGATACCCGCGAAACTCTGACTGACGAACAAACAATAGCCGTTTTAACCAAAATGGTAAAACAACGTCGCGATTCTATTGCTCAATATGAGTCAGCAGGTCGCCCGGAGTTAGCAGCATCTGAAGCAGAAGAGATTCAAGTTATTGAAACTTTCTTGCCTTCTCCTTTAACAGAAGAAGAAGTTGCGGCAATTATTGATGAAGCTATCGCTCAGGTAGGTGCATCATCCATGGCGGATATGGGCAAAGTAATGGGAGCATTAAAATCTAAAGTTCAAGGCCGTGCAGATATGGGTGCCATTGGCAGCCAAATTCGTGCTAAATTAAACTAGTTAAATTTTAATGTTGAATAAGCCGTGCATTATTGCGCGGCTTGTTTGTTTTATCTACATGGTAATGCGAGACCTATAGCATTTATGGCGATACCTCGTGACTTTATCAATGAGCTCATAGCTCGCACAGACATTGTTGATCTGATTGATCATCGTGTTCCTTTGAAAAAAGCAGGGAAAAATCACTCTGCATGTTGTCCTTTTCATAGCGAAAAATCACCTTCATTTACCGTGAGTCAAGATAAGCAGTTTTATCACTGTTTTGGCTGTGGTGCCCATGGCAATGCCATCGATTTTATTATGGAATATGATCGATTGGAGTTTGTTGATGCCATTGAGGAACTCGCTGGTAAATTGGGATTAGATGTACCAAGAGAACAAGGTACGGGTCCCAAAAAAGATCAAGGTTTGAGTCGCGACTTATATCAATTGATGGAAGAAGCCAATCTTTACTATCAAAGTCAATTGCGCCAGCACTCAGACAAACAAAAAGTCATCGACTATTTAGATTTTCGCGGACTGTCTTCAAAAGTAGTAGAACAATTTGGAATAGGCTTTGCGCCAGATGGCTGGGATGGCCTATTAGGTAGATACCGTCAAAACCAAGCTGCACAAGACAAGTTGCTAACTGCTGGCATGCTAATCGCCAATGATAACGGTAAGCGCTATGACCGGTTTAGAGATCGGTTAATGTTTCCAATTCGCGACCGCAGAGGTCGTGTAGTTGGCTTTGGTGGTCGAGTTTTAGGCGATGGAACACCAAAGTACTTGAATTCGCCAGAAACGCCCATATTTCATAAGGGCAACGAGCTTTACGGCCTTTATGAGTTAAAACAGCGTCATCGAGATCCACAACAAGTGTTGATTGTTGAAGGATATATGGACGTTGTTGCATTAGCCCAATTTGATGTAGATTATGCTGTTGCTTCATTAGGTACTGCGACAACAGCTGAACAATTTCAGTTACTTGTACGTAGTGCTAAAGAAGTCATTTGTTGCTACGACGGTGATAAAGCAGGTAAAGCCGCTGCTTGGCGTGCACTTGAAACTGCACTGCCCTTATTAAAACCAGGTGATGTGGTTCGGTTTATGTTTTTACCCCAAGGCGAAGATCCAGATACGATGGTTCGTCAAATTGGTAAAGACGGTTTTGAAAAATTAATGCTCGATGCGCTCGACTTGCCCGCATTCTTATTTGAGACATTAACAGCCCAATATGGCACAGATAAAAGTGCACTGGCCAAACAAGCCATTACACTCATTGAACGAGTACAAGATACCGTTCTACAGAATTTACTCTTAGAGAATCTTGCGCATAAAATTGGTATGAATAGCGCAGATGATTTAAAGAAAAAATTGGGTTTTGCTGTTAAACAACAGCAGCCTATGAATAAAAAGGGCTTACAAGGTCGTGGTACGCCATTGCGATTAGCAATTGCATTATTAGTGCAACGTCCTGAATTAGGGTTTGGCCTAGCTGCTCAACCCGCATTAGCCCATTTGCAAATCCCTGGCATTGCATTGCTCATTGATTTGCTAAACTTAACTCGTGAACAACAGTTTAACAGCGCACAACTACTTGAGATGTATCGAGAGCACGAACAAAAAAGTGCCTTGATAAAATTGGCCCAATGGGACCACCAAGTGGCGGATGAAAACTTAGTTCAGGAGTTTAAGCAAACCTTGATCTGGCTGAACAATCAATATATTGAACAGCGCTATCAAGAACTGAGTCTTAAACAAACTCTAACAAAAGCTGAAAAAATTCAGCTAACGAAGCTGATTTCTATCATGAAAGGCATTGCGTAAGCACATTTTTTATTTCAAAAATGTTCAGTAAAGCAATGTCATGGACTAGCGTACTTTAGTTCATACAGCTATAATTGACGATTTGCTTGGCACTTATGCTTCGGCTAGTGTCCAGTCGTTATTTCAGTTACCCAACTTGGATGATATCTATGGAGCATACTCCGCAGTCGCAACTTAAATTGTTGCTTGCTAAAGGTAAAGAGCAAGGTTATTTAACCTATGCTGAAGTCAATGACCACTTGCCAGCTGACATGGTCGATTCAGATCAGATTGAAGATATTGTCCAGATGATCAATGACATGGGTATCCGCGTTTATGAACAAGCGCCAGATGCCGATGAAATGATGATGTCTGAGGACAACACCGATGAAGATGCAGCAGAAGAAGCAGCAGCTGCACTTGCAACGGTAGAGAGCGAATTAGGTCGCACAACCGATCCAGTCCGTATGTACATGCGTGAAATGGGCACGGTTGAGCTATTGACCCGCGAAGGCGAAATTGTCATCGCAAAACGTATTGAAGAAGGCATTAATACGGTTCAAAGCTCTGTATCTGAATACCCGCAAGCCATTGCGATGATTCTTGAGCAATTTGATAAGTATGAAGCTGATGAACTTCGTCTAACTGATATTATTTCAGGCTTTGTTAACCCAGATGATGACGATGTTGCGCCAACAGCAACACACGTAGGCTCTGAGTTATCAGAAGAAGAACTAGAAGACGAAGATGATGACGGTGATGACGAGGACGATGAAGAAGAAGGTCCAAAAGGTCCTGATCCTGAAGAAGCCAAAGAAAAATTCACCCAATTGCGTGAAGCTTACGAAAAAGGCTTATTGGTAATCGAAAAGAAAGGTCGTGATCACCCTGAAGCCATTGGCGCTTTATTCGTGATTGGCGAGCTTTTCAAAGAATTCCGTTTAATCCCAAAACAGTTTGATCGCTTAGTTAAAAGCATGCGCACCATGATGGATCGTGTTCGTGTTCAAGAGCGTTTAATCCTTAAGCTTTGTGTTGAACAAGCTAAAATGCCAAAGAAAAACTTTGTTAAGTTTTTCACTGGTAATGAAACTGATTTAGCTTGGTTCCACGCTGAAAAAGACAGTAATAAGCCTTACGCTGAAGGCTTAAGAATGGTTGAAGAAGACGTTGTTCGTTGTAGCACTAAACTCGCTGCAATCGAAGAAGAAACCGGCTTAATCATCCGTGCTATTAAAGACATCAACCGTCGCATGTCAATCGGTGAAGCTAGAGCTCGTCGTGCGAAGAAAGAAATGGTTGAAGCAAACTTACGTCTTGTAATTTCTATCGCTAAAAAATACACCAACCGTGGTTTACAGTTCTTGGATTTGATTCAGGAAGGTAACATTGGTTTGATGAAAGCTGTAGATAAGTTTGAATACCGTCGTGGTTATAAGTTCTCGACTTATGCAACATGGTGGATCCGTCAGGCAATTACTCGTTCTATTGCTGATCAAGCGCGTACTATTCGTATTCCAGTACATATGATTGAAACGATTAACAAATTAAATCGTATTTCACGTCAAATGTTACAAGAAATGGGTCGCGAGCCAACACCTGAAGAATTATCTGAGCGTATGCTAATGCCTGAAGATAAGATTCTTAAAGTGTTAAAAATCGCTAAAGAACCGATTTCAATGGAAACACCAATTGGTGACGATGAAGATTCGCACTTAGGTGACTTTATTGAGGATAATACCTTAGAGCTTCCTTTAGACTCAGCGACAAGCGAAAGTTTAAAGAATGCGACTCACGAAGTATTAGCAGGTCTAACAGCTCGTGAAGCTAAAGTATTACGTATGCGTTTTGGTATCGATATGAACACCGACCATACGCTTGAAGAAGTCGGTAAACAGTTTGACGTAACACGTGAACGTATTCGTCAGATTGAAGCGAAAGCATTGCGTAAACTACGCCACCCTTCTCGTTCAGAAATCTTAAAGTCGTTCTTAGACGAGTAAGTCTTAATAGAACTAAGATAATCGAAAGATTAAAAAGCCCGCATAAAGCGGGCTTTTTTGTTGTTATAAATCAGCAATATCTATTCAATAGCCTTCCTATATTGCTTAACAGATAACCAAACGATCCTCAGAAGTCAATTTCTGGCAAATTCAGTGGTGACAAGTAACAATAAACTTCGTATACTTCCCTCCGCTTTTGGTAGTGACGACTAACTTAAGTCGGCCCCTTAGCTCAGTTGGTTAGAGCATACGACTCATAATCGTCAGGTCCCCAGTTCGAGTCTGGGAGGGGCCACCAATTTTGATAAGCCGCTTAAAGAAATTTAAGCGGCTTTTTCATGTCTATTTTTCAACAAAATGGAGTTCAACACTCCCAATCAAATAGTCACAGCTTATAACGTTGACCTTTCATGAGCTTTGTCTTTGACTGCTTTGGCAATCTCTAAATGAGTTTGAGCTGCCGTAATCGCTCTGACCGCTCTAGACTTAAACTCTCGTTGATAAAGGGTATATACCACCAGCAAGCTCGCCACAATCAATAGCATAGGGTTCCAGAACCAACACAGCGCCGCCATTGAGAAATAATAAGAGCGTAGACCATAATTATAGGAATGAGCAGCCTGATCACCTACAGTGGCCATTTGTCGGGAATAGGCAGCTAAATTTTTATTTTGACCTGTTGGGTCTATGGGTGCTGCGCCTATCATCACATTCAAAAAGCCATATTGACGCATTGACCAAGTAAATTGAAAAAAAGCTAATACAAAAATACCCGCAAGCAAAGCGAGCTTAACTTGCACTAATGCATGATTGGGCTCTGCAGCAAATGGTATCGAGCTAATGACGTCTTCAAGTCGCTCTACTTGCGCAAACAGCGTTAACACACCTGCTAAGACCAGTAAGGTTGTCGAGGCAAAAAATGCGATATTTCGTTCTAAATTGGCCAATAAAGACGCTTCACCTACGCGGATCTCCTTGGTCATAACCTCTGCCATCCAATGAATTCGGTGTTGGTGTAAGCATCGAGCAATACAGTTAGTATTTTTTGCTTTTTTTCGAGCAAAAATGGTGTATCCCACCCAACAAAGGAAGAAACAGACAAGCGCTAAAATATCGAATAAAGAAAAAAGCATCGCTCTCAATTGGTTATTGGTGATGTGTTTAATTATGCATCACATTCTCTAACGCTTAAACCGCTTTATTAATAAAACATTATTCGGTTAATTGAGTGGTTAGTGTTACGTATTCAATCTATTTGCTGTAAACGCGCTACTGCATATAACGCTAAACGCTCGATAAAAAGAGAAACGCTTTATATTGAAACGCAAACATACTTCATTTCAAGGTACTCATCCAAACCATGTCTGGATCCCTCTCGACCAATACCAGAAGACTTAATCCCACCAAACGGAGCAACTTCAGTTGAAATCAGCCCTGTATTAACCCCAACCATGCCAAACTCTAACGCCTCTGAAACCCGATAAACTAAACTAATGTCGTTTGCATAAAAATATGCAGCTAAACCAAAATCTGTATCATTAGCCATTTCTATCACTTGTGCTTCATCATCAAACTCAAAAATAGGGGCGATGGGTCCAAAGGTTTCTTCTTTTGCTACTAACATGTTTTGCTGGCAATTGCTTATCACTGTGGGAGCAAAAAAGTGACCAGAGTCTGTAAGTGGCTGACCACCAACTAATACTTTGCCATTAAGTGATAAGGCATTAGCAATGTGCGATTTGGCTTTATCAACGGCATCTTGGTTTATCAGCGGTCCAATATCAGTCTCTACATCAAAGCCATCTCCTACATTAAGCGCTGTAACCGCTTTGACGAACTTCTCAGTAAACTGTTTTATGATCCCTGATTGCACATAGATACGGTTTGCACAAACGCATGTTTGCCCAGCATTTCTAAACTTAGCTTGTATCGCCCCAGCTACAGCAGCTTCAATATCTGCATCATTGAACACAATAAAAGGCGCATTGCCGCCAAGCTCTAGTGATAACTTTTTTACTGTGGGGGCACATTGTTGCATTAATTTAACCCCCACGGCTGTTGAGCCAGTAAAAGATAACTTTCTTACCTGATGACTTTCACACAAGATTTGACCTACTTTCTTTGCCTCTCCGATAACCACATTAAACACCCCGTTAGGAATTCCTGCCCTATGAGCAAGCTCGGCTAGGGCAAGCGCAGTTAATGGCGTTTGTGGTGCAGGTTTGACAATCATGCTGCAGCCTGCGGCTAATGCAGGTGCAGCTTTGCGAGTAATCATTGCTAAGGGGAAGTTCCATGGCGTAATAGCCGCGGTCACACCTATGGCTTGCTTTATGACGGTTATGCGTTTGTCTGCTTGGTGCCCCGGAATTGTCTCTCCATAGACTCGCTTTGCTTCCTCAGCAAACCACTCAATAAATGATGCGCCATAATTCACTTCAGCTTGAGCTTCCGCGAGGGGTTTTCCCTGCTCTAACGTCATAATCCTGGCAAGGTCGTCACTATGCTGCAGTATAAGCTGATGCCACTTGAGCAGTATTTGTTGGCGTGCTTTAGCCGTTAACGCTTGCCAAGGGGCTAATGCCTGCTGCGCTGCGCTAATCGCAGAATGAACTTGTGATTCACTAAGTTGTGGCACACAGGCAACAAGCTCATTGGTCGCGGGATTGATTACATCTTGAGTGAAACCAGAATCCCCATCAATCCATTGACCATTAACATAAGCTTGTTGACGAAAAAGAGAGGCATCTTGAACTCGGTGCATAGCATGACCTTTTAACGAAAATAAGTACCTAACCAACACTCAAAAACTGACTCATCAATAATTGGGATGGCTTACTCGAATAAGTTAATAGTAACTAAGTTTCATAGACATAACGACCCAAGATCAATTGTGTATTCAATGATGCTTCAAATGTCGTGCTTCAGCGATGTGATCTAACCGTCATCCAACGTATTAATGCCCTAAATGGATTGCAATCTTATATCAGCGGAGTATCTTTATTATTGATAGTGTGTCTTTAAAGGATTGAAATTAAAAGGATCGATATATGCTTGAATCGGGTTTTAAAGTCCTCTTTGTATTAGTTTTTTTTGTCATTGCTTACAAACTTATTTTTTCAGGTTCTCGTGGACTAACAATATTTGAAATGCATTTCAAAGAAGGGAAACTGAATAAACATTCGGGCAAAATACCTGAGCGTTTCTCAAGAGAATGTAAAGCCATAGCAAAAGCTGAAAAGTTAACTTGTACAGTACGTGCTGAAAAGCAAGGTGATGTCAGATTACACGTATCTGCCAACGTATCAGATAAGTTAACCCAACGAATTAGAAATGTGTTTCCATTTGAATATTACGATAAAAAACAGCCTGATAATTCAAAATTAAAAGGCTGATTGCGATACTACTAAGGTTATTGTCTTCTTAATAACCTTAGTTTTGCTCAATCTGCTATAGATATTTTAGACAGTTAGCTAGCTTTTAAATAACTCTTTTAATAACTCTTTTAATAACTATGGTTGCTTTTGAATAACCAAAGTCACTTGGGCAACTGTTACCCCAAACTTAATAATATCGCTTTTGTTAATGATAGTATTTTCATCCACTAAGAACATCCAGTCATCAAAGTGCACTTCATATTCTGACTCATCTACAATCAAGTTCATGTCATAAGCCCAACGTAACGCACTGCCCTTAGCTTCGCCTGTAGCAATACCTAAAATATCGTTAGCCTTTCCTTCATATTGGCCATTACCTAAATCGGTAATATGCCAAATTCGGGTTTGTTTTTCCCCATCATCATAAATAAATCGCTCGTCAATAATACCTTGATTACCTTGCCAGCTAGCATCCATCGAGACTGTAAATTTACGAGTCACAGTGCCTGAAAAATCCTGAACAATGCCGGCAGCAGTCAATTTACCAGCAAAAAACTGCTGCAAATCCAATACAGGGGTAGTTTTATCGTAATCCTCGATTGAAGCCGATGAGCAAGACATTAAAGATAAAGCTGCCAAGGTTGCTATGCAAAATGACTTTATTCTATTTAGTTGAGTCATTATTTATTGGCTCCAATTAATTGCTGTCTAAGTTCTGGTCTACTGGTTTGCTCCGAAAGCCAAATATCCAAAAATGCGGCAGCAAAACCCGGTTCTTGAATAATTGGTAATGCTTGCTCATTGAAGTAAAACTGCCCTTTATCTTGGCTGTGCATCATAAAACTTAATCTATCGCCTTCCTTAACATCTGGCCATGCTTGTTCGATCTGCTGTTGCAATCGCACAATTTCTTCACTGTCGATACCTATGTGCAGCCATTGGTCGACCGTCGCTTCAATTAAATCTTCAGCATCAATATCGCGGTGATATTCAATCTCAAGCTTTAGCGGAAATTGGTCTTGTTGGTATTCTCCATCTACAGACATCAATTTTGCGCTATAAATAGAAAACCACAGTAAGTCCATATCTGCCTGCCCTACCATTTTCAACACACTTGATTCATTAGTATCTTGTTTAGTCGCAGGCATTGATTCTTGAACTGTTATAGCTGTCGTTGCAGCTTCAAAATCAGCGGTAACTGCGGCTGAAGAAAATGGGCTCAGAGTCAGACATAAAGTCGCAGCGATTGTTCGCAAAGAATTCTTAGTATCATGTTTAATATTAAAACTGGCTAACCAACGTTTTTTTGTCGTTATTGATGACGTTAACATTGCCGCTCTACTATATAGTTTCATGCTCCTTCCTCCTTTGTGACAGCTGATTAAAGACGTTATTTGAATAGTGTTTGGCTTGCTTTAGACCGATAGATTTTGCTAGATGCAAAAAAGATGGAAACAACACAAACCAAATTACAAACAATACAATCGCCGTTGTAGCAGTTCCTTGAGGTAAGGTCACTGCCCCAAGGTTAGCACCACCGATATAACTTAGGCTGCCAAATACGCCACCTAGCAGTGCTTGAATAGCAACGGGCAAATGGTTAAACAGTGCCAGACTGTAATTTAATGAGATAGCAAAATATGCCCAAAGTAGCCCTAACCAAATAGGGAATGAAGCGAACTCAAATATTCCAAATACCGTCAGCAATGAGTCGACTAAACAGCCCGCTATGGCGCTTACCAGCATAACCTTAAGGTCCCACTTCTTTTGCTGACTCACCACAAAATGCCATACGATTAACAATGCGGGTATGACAATTAATTGGTTTCCGGCTAATACACCGGCCCACCAAATAACCTGAAATGCACAAGCATTAATAATGTTAGTATGGCTTTTCATTGTTAAGCACCGCTTGCTAAAGCAGTACGATACTTGGGACGAACAGCCACCAAATGCACCGCACTCGTTGTGCGCTCTAAAAAGCCACCTTCGCAATAACTTAGATAAAACTTCCACATACGAATAAAGTCTTCACCGTACCCAAGCTGTTTAACTTTTTGCTGCGCGTGATCAAAACGTTGATGCCAGTGAAGTAATGTTTGTGCGTAATCTTTCCCCATGTCATCAATTGACCAAACAACCATATCGGTTTGTTTTGCAACATGTTTGTTCATTTCACTTACTGATGGTAAACAGCCACCAGGGAATATGTAACGTTGAATAAAATCAACACCTTTTCGGTAGCTGTCATAGCGCTGATCGGCAATAGTAATAGCCTGAATAAGCATTCTTCCTTCAGGCTTTAATAAGGTTTCAAGCTTCTTAAAGAAGCTCGGTAAATACTCATGACCCACCGCTTCAATCATTTCTATCGATACAACCCGGTCATATTCACCTGTCAATAATCGATAATCTTGTTTAAGTAACGTAATACGATCACTCAAGCCTTCTTGCTCGACTCTGTTAGCTGCGTATTCATACTGAGCGTCTGAAATTGTGGTTGTGGTGACATTGACATCAAAGTGTTTCGCTGCGTAAATCGCTAACGCTCCCCAACCCGTTCCCACTTCAAGCAATGTTTGGCCAGGTTTTAAATCCAATCGCTCACAAATGGTGTGCAATTTGTGTAGTTGCGCTTCTTCTAGGCTGGCGCTGTTATGCGGATATAACGCACTTGAATAGAGCATTTCTTTATCCAGAAATTGCTCATACATTGCATTACCTAGGTCATAATGCGCTAGAATATTACGCTTAGAGCCTGATGTAGAGTTACGGTTGAATACGTGTTTGATGCGATTAACACCAACACTAAACCATGAAAAGTAGCGCTCAATATTGTCTAAAAGTGCAAGGTTTCGAGCAAACAATTGAACCACTTTAGTCAAGTCTGGACTAGACCAATGCCCTTGGATGTAGGCTTCACCAGCGCCAATTGAACCACCCCAAATAATTTGCTTGTAAAAACTAGGATGAGAGACTTGGATAGTGGCATGTAAATCTGAATCAAAATTGCCAAAACTCACACTTTGTTCTGCGCTAGCTTGATCATCGGAGCTCACAATCGTTAGATAGCCATCAGAAAGGTGCGTTAATGCTTTTAATAAAATTTTCTTGGCAAAACCTTCGGAAATAGTTGCTTGAGCTAAGTTGGCACCTGTTGCTGTATTTTCCATATCACTCTCCGCGTCCTACGTTAATCTGTTTATCATTATGATGTTGATATACGTAACAAGTTGTCATTTGGTTTAATTTAAGTTTGCGGGTGAACCACAAACGGGATCCGCTTTACAAACAGTTTTAAAGCTTGCCAATAAATACCCCACATTATTTTCACTGTCATAATAGGAAACCCTATCAACATCTTGCGAATGTTTGCGGCAGTAAATGTTCGACGCTTTAAGTAAAGACTCGCATCAAATAGTTTGTTATTAGCGTCATCTCGGTTTTGAATCGTGACGTTAAGTCGCTTACTGGGTGGGGTAATTTTCCATTGATAATGCATATCAAGATCAAGAAAAGGCGAAACATGAAACACTTTATCAGTGTGTTGAGTATCTTGCAGGTCCACTAAATAACAATGTCGCTCATCCCATGGTGTATTACTCACCTCTGCGAGCATATAGATAGGTTTGCCGTCTTGATAGCAAAAGTAAAAGTTAACAGGACTGAAGTAAAAGCCAAAATGCCTGATTTGCCCAGCAAAGATAACCGAGTCACATTGAGTGCTTGCCCCCAACTGTGTAATGGTCCAAAGCACTCGATGCTTTAAACCAGCCTCAGGAGACATAACATCACAATCTGCCATTAATTCAATCACTGCTTCATTAGAAAATTGGCTAGTGAGATTGTTTAAATAATCACTTGGATTAAACTTCAGCAAACTCCATTTAGACAAACCAAAAATTTTACTGACTTTTTCTAGTTGGTTAACCTCATCTAAATCTATTGCCATCAAAGCCATCTCATATTCAAAAGAATGAGATTTAGGCGTAAACCGTCTGTGGCTTACCTCGCCTTGGTAAATACCACTATGGAATTTGTCAGACTCTACCACTGATGTCATAGGCTAATACCGAAGTTATTACATACATCTAAGCCACTGCGCACACCATCTTCGTGAAAGCCGTTATACCAATATGCACCAGCAAAATGAGTATGACGCACGCCACAAATTCGGCTTCGCTCTTTTTGAGCTGCCATACTCGCTTCATTAAATACCGGATGAGCATAGTTAAATTTGCGAAGAATTTTACTCTCATCAATCAAATGAGTTTGATTTAAGGTGACACAAAAGGTGGGGGCATCTTTAGGAAGACGCTGCAATATGTTCATATTGTAAGTCACACTGGCGGGTTTATTCGCAATATCACTCGCATCAACCCCTTGTAAACGATAATTCCAGCTTGCCCATGCTGCTTTTCGCTTTGGCAATAGGTTCACATCGGTGTGTAATACAACTTCATTATCTTGATAAGCCATCGCCCCCAGAACTTGACGCTCATCTTCAGAAGCGTCAGTTAGCATAGCTAGCGCTTGGTCACTGTGACAAGCCAATATGACTTCATCGAAGTACTGCACTTCTCCATCGTTAATTTTTATATTGACCCCATCATGCTTACGTTCAATTGACGTTACCGGAGAATTGAGAAACAAGCGCTGTTTGAATGGTTCAATAAGTGCAGGAATATAACTACGAGAGCCACCTTCAAGTACATACCACTGCGGACGGTCGCTGATATTCAACAATCCGTGGTGATGGAAGAATCGAATGAAAAATCGTAACGAGAAGGCACGCATATCGTTAATGCTGGCAGACCAAATGGCGGCGCCCATAGGTAAAATGTAGTGTTCACTGAAAAAATCAGAAAACCCTTGGCTATCTAAAAACTCGCCTAACGTGTCAATTTGATAGTCTTCTGCATCATAAATGGCTTTACATTGATTATTAAACTTAACGATTTCAGCTAGAAATCGATAAAAATCAGGTTTTAATAAGTTACGACGCTGAGCAAACATGCTCCAAAGCGTGTGGCCATTGTACTCTAAACCTGTTTGGGTGTTTTGAACGCTGAAACTCATTTCTGTAGGCAAAGACTTTACATCTAAACGTGCCATTAATTTCTGAAATCTTGGATAAGTACGGTCATTAAATACAATAAAACCACTATCAATAGCGTAGGGTTTCCCTCCCACCTCGACATCAATTGTTGCCGTGTGCCCACCGATATAGTCATTCGCTTCAAATACAGTCACTTCATGTAATTGACTGAGTAAATGAGCACATGTTAACCCTGAAATACCTGATCCAACCACTGCAATTTTTTTCATATTAATCCTTTATGATTATTATTGTTTTAGACCATTTATACTGTTCTAGAGGTCAAAATCTCAGTTTTAACCATTTTAAGAGTGCTTCTGCGCTTTAGGCGCAAGTAAATTGTTAATCAATCCCGAAGGTAAACAAGCTAAACATTTCAATATATAGGTAAAACGTTTAGGGAAATGAATCTCATCACGACCTTTTTTCAATCCACTAAAAATATCAATAGCCGCTTGTTGCGCAGAGATTTTCATCGGCATCGAAAAATCGTTTTTATCAGTTAGTGGCGTTGATACAAAGCCTGGGCATATCACACTGACTCCAATATCGTGTTGCGTTAAATCTAACCGCAAGCTACTTGCAAGGTAATTGACAGCGGCTTTTGACGCGCCGTAAGCTTCCGCACGAGGGAAAGGTAAATAGGTCGCACTTGAGCTCATTAAACCGATACGGCCATGAGCAGCAATAAGTGGTAAAAAAAACTGTAAACAATACCCCATTGCAATCAGATTAGTGTTAATCACTCTTTCAAATAAAGCGCCATCAAATTGAAGCGGATTATCTATATACTCACAACTCCCCGCATTGAGAACAACGGTTGTTAGCGTTAATCCTTTATTATTTAGCATAGTGCTAAGTTGCATTGATGCTTGTTCTATTTGATATTTATCATTGATATCAAACATCAACGGATATGCACCGCCAATGGTGTTGAGCGATTGCTCATTTCTACCACACGCAAACACATGGTATCCCAGCTCAATATAATGACGTGCTAACGCAAGCCCAATACCAGAACTTGCACCTGTGATTAAAATCGCTTCCTGTTTAGCTGTATTGGTTTTCATGACGATGCCCTAGACTTAACCATACGAATCAATTTTCCCAATAGTGGAATGGGTTCATATAGCATCTGGCCAAGATCGAAGTAATCACGGTGAGAATAGATTTTATCTGTGAATTGCAGATGGCTCATGCCTTCAACATTAATAGGCTGGCCATGATTCAGCTTAGAATGCTGGTAAGTCATGATCCAAAAAACTGAAGCTTGGCTTGCAGAGGCACTTACTTGCTGTATATCAAAGTTGATAGCCTCAACATTGGCATACATGTTCGCAAAGTACTGGGTCAGATCAGCTAATCCTTCTACTTTATGTAGTGGATCTTGAAACACGATATTCTCACTGTAGACCTGATTCAGAAGGTGCAAAGTATTCTTATTGAGCTGTTGATACATGTTAATGAAGTCATCAACAATTTGCGCCTGAACAGGCGTATCGAAATTCATCGGCTCAGGTAACTCACTAACGGTATTAGTGCTACTGTGCATTTAACTCTCCTTGAACCATTTCACTAAACATCATGTTTAATTTTTAAAAGCTGAAGTACAGTAAACAAAAAGCAATTAAAACGAATAGTTATCTATTGATAATAAGCTTAGTTACTGGATTTGTCTTAAAAATAATCAAACAAAACCTAAATATTTTATATACCCTTAAGTACGTTGAATTAGCTTCTAAAGATCAAAAAAAAGCACCTAGGTTACCCTAGGTGCTTTTTACTAATGCTATTCAGCTAAATGATCAACTTAGTATTGATTCACCAGCTTGCCAAAATTGACTGAATAGCTTATTGATAGCCTCTTACAGCAATTGGGTTCCAATGCTTTTCAACTTCATCTTTAATAAACATCTGTTTAGCTTCACTTAGTTTAGCTTCATTAATTCCCACAGCGGCATGTGCTGACTCTTTCGAGCTAATATCTGGATACTCAACCTTGTCCACTTTAAGACCTGCTAATACTTGTGCAAGTACCGCTCTTGCCATTTTAGCTTGAGATGTTGCTCGGCTCAGCAGCATACGGCCTTCGTCTGGGTTATGGGCATATAAACCGTGTGAAGCCATCGCAAAGTCCCAGTGCCATTGACCATGCCTAATAGACATAATCGCACTATTCATTTGCTCCCAATTAGCACCAGCATCCCAAGCTGCTTTCGCTTCATAATGGGCTTTCACTAACAAGCCTTCAACCTCACGAGCCATTGCTTCAATTTCATGCTTATCAGCATCAAGTTGGGCTGTGATCGCTTCTTTGCTTTCATGGCACGCTATACATGTCTTATCAAAGTGCGGTAATGCTTTATCAACTTTATGGTTGGTAAACTCTTCACCTTTTGCATTTTCTTCAACTGGCATGTGGCAAGTAATACAAGTCACATTCGCCTCTGCATGTTTACTGCGGCTCCAGTGTTCAAACTCAGGATGACGCGCCTTGAGTATCGGCGTTTTAGAAATAGGATGGATCCACTCATAAAATCGGCGAGTGTCGTAGTATTTTAAAATGTTGTCAGTATCACTGCCAAAAATCCATGGCATGTTAACGACGTTACTTTTTTCAGGTTGGAAGTAGTAAGTCACATGACATTGACCACATACTTGTGCCCCTTGCATTGATGCATCTTGTTTTTCAAACGGAATACCTGTTTTGCTCATTGCATTTTGAGCATGCGGACGAGGTAGTGCGAGTTCAGCACTGCCATCTACATGACAATCAGTACAGTAAACAACACTATTAATCTCCGTACCTAAGTCAGTAAAGTTAGACGCTGAATACCCTTCAAACCCCATCTCTTTAATTAAACGAGGTGCATCAGGTGTTTTACATGTCCAACAGCTTGCTGACGTGCCTTTTTCACCTTCCTTAGGTGGCACGCCAGTGCGTAATGTGAGGGTGACATCTGCAACCGCAAATTGGTGCCCACGGGGACTGTGATACTCTTTGGCAAATGAAGAGCCTGCCCATAAGATAATGTTAGCAGGGTAACTTGCTAACATATCTTCTCGCTCTGTTTGCTCTTCTGTTTCGGCCCAAGTTTTATATTGGTCAGGAAACTTAGTTTGATTGATATCTGTTTTGGCGCTTGCAGCGAAGCATGAAGCTAAGCCCAATACAGCAACAAAACTCGCTACACACTTTTTAGTCATCCCCAACACCTTGCTGTTATGTTGTTTAAACAAAGCTAATTGCTTATTCACAGTTTTTCCTTCCAACGTAATAAAATGTCATAGCTCATCAGGCTATTAACCAGGTCGTCCATCAATTCTTGGACGAGATAAAATAGGACTATAATGCCAAACGAATAGCGCAAAGGCCGTAAACCAAAAGCCACCCGCAATCCATAACCAAACCTGTGTATTAGCCGGCATAAATAGCGGCATCACCGCTCGAAATAAAGCTGCAATAGGTAGGCACGCAAATGCTAATACCATGTTTGGACCTTGATAAATGTTTCTGCTGGTATGTCCAAGTGACACCCTTGAAATCATTGATAAGCACAATGAAGCTAAACAGCCAATGGCAAACAGGTGCAATAAACTCCGATAGGCAAATTCATCATTGATAAACCAACCTAAACCCAACAATGAAATAGGCAAGGATAGATAAGATAGATGTAATGACCATAGCATTGGCTCTTTCACTGTTTTGTGCGGTAACCAGCGGCTGATTCTGACTAAGTGCAATACGCCAGCACTTAGCAATAGCACTTGCTCAACCGCTATTGGAAAGATTTCAAAAATGGCTTGTATAACAAGCGTAATCATTAACACAAGTAAGCTTTTCTCAATGGCAAAAATTGGTTCAGCTTTTGGCAGCTTTACTCTCATCGCCGTGAAAAAAGGAATGACTCGACCACCTACTATCGTAATCAACAAAGCCAACCAAAATAACATTCCTTGCCAAATTTGATTAGCTAAAATGAAATTACGTTCTTGTAATGCGTAATAACTCACAAGATTAACCACAAGCGCCACTGTAAGCATGATAGAAAAACCAATATTTTGCCATTGCTTCACACGATAAACATTCCGCCACATGGTGAAGGCAGCAATGCCTAAAAACACGCTATCAAAAAAAGCAGGTAAAAATAGTGGAATATCAAAAGGCAATAACAACAATAGTCTGGCTAAAAACCAACTGGTAAATGTTAAAGCCAACATAGGCCCTTTCAAGCTAGGTTGATTAGTCCAAGTTTGTACTGCCGTCAGTAAAAAACCGCACACGATAGCCATTGCAAAGCCAAATAACAGTTCATGTGGATGCCACCATAAAGGCAATACATTTGACCAAAATTGACTATTAAACAAACTGTATTCGGGAATGTACCAACCCATTAACCACAATGGAATATAAAGCATAGCTAACGCCGCACCGCCTAAGAAAAAAGGCCTAAATGCTAATCGCCATATTGCTGCGGTATTTTCAGTTTCTGCCGGATCGTCAATATTTAGCATGATATTCAAACCTTTTAACTTAACGTGAGGAATCGCTTTAAAGATGCATTTAAAATATATGTTTATTGTATGTTGTTAATTCTATTCCAGCAATCATTAAAAATGGTCAGTGTTACTAACCTAGTTGAAACTGTGATCTCTCGCAAATAAAGGCAATGAACTATCTTGATGACTTTGGTTTAAGTTAGATTTGAAAAGGCAGTGTTAACAACAAAAAAAGCCACTTAAAAGTGGCTTGTATTGATAAAAATTAGATAAGGCATTAACGCTTTAGCGAACTTAATACTTCTATAGCTCGCTTGCGTGCAAAGCTGTGCTCAACAATAGGCGAAGGATAGTTCACTGACTTGGCTTGCTTATCACTAAACAAATCATCAAACATTTGAGTGTCTTTAGTAAAGGTAGGTTGGTGAATTGTTTTTAGCAGCGCATCTTTCAATTCAGGTACATAGTGTTTAATAAAACTCGCATCGGGATCGAACTTACTGCTTTGATTCATCGGGTTAAACACTCTAAAATAAGGTTGTGCATCGCAACCTGTTCCTGCCGACCATTGCCAACCACCATTATTCGCGGCTAAATCACCATCAATTAAATGTTGTCTAAAATAGCGCTCTCCCCACCGCCAATCTACGAGTAAGTGCTTGGTTAAAAAACTTGCCACCACCATTCTTAATCGATTATGCATCCAACCAGTTTGATTAAGTTGCCTCATGGCAGCATCAACAATCGGGTAACCTGTTCGTCCTTCACACCAAGCAGAAAACTCTTCAATGTTATTCCGCCATTGAACGGAATCTCCTTTCTCATTAAAGCTTTTTTCTTTTGATAGCCTTGGAAAAGCCACTAATAAATGACGATAAAACTCACGCCATGCCAGTTCATTAATCCAAGTTTTCGCAGGACTGGTGTCGTCCACCAGCGCTTCAGGAAATCGATTAAGGGCAGAGACTAAACACTGCTTAGCACTAATCACTCCAATCGCTAAATAGGGGGATAATTTACTGGTACTGTCTAAAGCAGGGAAATCTCGCTCTAAATGGTAATCTTGAATACTCTGCGAGCAAAATTGATCTAAAATGCGTTTTGCCTCTCCTTCCCCTGCACGCCAAAGATGACTCGACTTTTTTTCTGCATCAAAGACAATTGCACTTGGCTCGGGTAAGGCCGCAGCAATTGGTTTCGGAACAGCAAGCGGTGCTATAGCCATACCTGCAGTGATCTCACGCCACTTTTTAGAAAAGGGAGTAAAAACTTTATACATTTGCCCTGATAGGTTGTTCACGCAACCAGCGTTAACAATGCAATCTTGAGCCACAAAATCAATTGGAAGTCCTAATTTAAGCAGCTTCTCATCACGTTGACGTTCATTAATTTCGGGTTCTTGAGTCGCAAACACTTTTTCTATTTGGTGTTGCGCCAAAAACGATGGCATCCACTCAACAACATCATCAAATAAAGGAAGGTGCACTACGTGAAGTTTAACCCCAAGTGTTGCTAACCCTTTGGCTAAAATATTGACATGTCGTTCAATAAAATCAATTTGAATAGGAGCAACATCATGGCGGCGCCATTGCTCTGTGCTGACAACGTACAAAGCTTCGACTTGTTCGTTGTTCGCTTTTGTTGGACTTGATAACGCAGATTTCGCGTAAGCAAATGCTTCACAAAGCGCTAGGTTGTCAGCAAGACGCAAGTCTTGCCTAAACCAAATGAGTGTTTTCATCATTAAGCCTCTATCTCAATAGGAACAATTATTAATATTATCAGTGAGATAAATTTAGTAGGCGTAACGTAGTCGTAATGCCTCAGGATGAGGATTTAGGTACACCTGGCCTTCAATGTAAGGCGTTGGGTACTCACGTAAGTAATGGTTAATCAAGGTTATTGGTACCAACAAAGGCAACACACCTTCACGGTACTTCATAATTGATTCGCTCAACTCTTGCTTTTGCTCTTTTGACAGATGCTTTTTAAAGTATCCTTGAATATGTTGCAGTGTGCTGGTGTGATTTTTTCGTGATGCGATAAGTTTCAGCGCCGTCATAAACCCTTCAAAATAAGTTTGAGCTGACTCATTTAGATCTTCTATGTTGGCTAATATCGGACCTAAATCTCGATACCATTGCGGGCTATGCGCCATAAGTAAATACTTGTAACGAGCGTGAAACTGCATCAGTTTGTGCTTTGTCCAACCTTCAGCCTGTAAACAATGCCATTCATGATATGCATAAACACGAGTAATGAAGTTTTCTTTAAGTAAAGGGTCATGTAAACGCCCTTCTTCTTCAACTGGAAGATGAGGATATTTGTCCATCAGCTTTTTGGCAAAAACACCAACGCCACTTTTAGTCCCGTTATTGGTGCCGTATTTATATTCGATAACACGTTCCATACCGCAAGTCGGTGATTTAGCGCAGAGAATATATCCGCCAATAAAATCGAGCTCGCCAACTCGTTTTTCACTGTATTCGTTTAATTTATCAGTAACATCAATTGAACCGTCTGCACTTTTGACGAAGATTTTATCGCCATCACGCTCTTGACGTATACTTTTTCGTGGAGCCCCCATTCCAATCGCCATTTCAGGACATACACTGATGTAGTCAAAAAATGGTGCTAGGTCGATATTACAATAGTTAGAATTTTTATGGCCGCCATCAAAACGCACTTTTTGACCTAATAGGCAGCTGCTAATACCAATTTGAATTTTTTCAGGGTTAAAGATTTCTTTGTTCACGATACAACTCCTTGTGGCTTAATAAGCATTACGTCATGTCATGCTATTGAGATCACTTGTGTCTTTAAATATTAGTCTTTAACTCATTAAATTATAATAAAAAGTAAAATTAATTTATTCTCAAAGTAACATTAGCGAGAATTAGCCCATTACGGGCTAATTCTCAATATTAGTCTGCCTACTTAGCAGAATGCTTACCAAATTTTTCCAAGCCCCACACCAGTCCAATACCGACTAATAAACAGGCAATAGCGGCAAGCAGTTGTGACGACTCCCCAGTTAACTGCTCAAACTGCATCGGTGATAAATTTTGCTCAGTTAGAGGGACTTGCTCACCTTTCGAATTTTCACGCCAAGTTAGTACTTCTTTCCATGGCCAGATTTTCCCTAAGGTGCCCAGCATCAATCCAGTTAAAAATAGCAATGTCTCATCATGAAACTTACGTAACATGGCAGACAATACATGGCTAAAACTCAATAAACCTGCTACGCAGCCTAATGCAAAACACGCAAGCATAAGCACATCAAAGCTTTTAGCTGCCGCTAATACCGCAGGATAAAGTCCTAGAAGTAATAAAATAAAACTACCTGAGATCCCTGGTAAAATCATGGCGCAAATGGCAATGCAGCCTGCAAAGAAAAAGGTAAGGTAACTGACATCAAGTTCAATAGGGTTAAGTACGGTGATAAACCAAGCGAACGCCACACCGAGTACAAACAAAATAAAACGTATCAAATTAATCCTGCTCACCTGTTTGAGCATGTGCACAACAGAAAAGAGAATAAGCCCAAAAAAGAACGACCACACAGGGATTGGGTGATTTGTCAGTAACCATGAAATGAGCTTAGCCAGTGTAAAAATACTGGTCAGAATACCGCCAAAAACAGCGACTAGAAATGGACCGTTAATATGTAAAAAAGCCGCTTTGATACCTTGTTGTTTTATCACTCCAAACAAAGACGGATTGATCTTTCGAATACCGTCTAAAAGTGGATCTAAAATCCCTGTGATAAACGCAATCGTGCCGCCTGATACGCCCGGTACAACATCCGCGGCGCCCATCGCCATTCCTTTGAAAAAATTTAATAGTTGCTGCAAAGCTAATCCTTAATAAAACGCTGAATTTAATTATTTAAAATTGCATTACCTTGTCAAAACATGCGCTTTGACTCAGTGGTAGCTTGTATGATGTTCTTGATGCGTCCTATGACCTAGGCCTATGAGTAAAGTTCTCAAACCTCATCATTAATTTAAATAAATTATACCTCGATATTCTCTAATCTCTGTCATTAATCTTTTTTCAATTTCATTGGCATATGTGCAAGGCGTTACAAGGATGTTAAACTAACCCAAACCAACTCATCAGACCAGATGTCAAAATAATTCTAATAAGAGAAGGATCGATATGAGCAACAAGCCTAACCATGTATTAGCTTTATATAACAAAGTAACCAAATACCCATTCGGGAATAAAATTTTCTCGATTATGGTGTCACGAATGGCTCCCTATTTTGCCACGGTAAAGCCTCTCGTTACTGAACTAAAAGTCAATCGCTGTGCTTGTTTAATCAAAAAGCGCAAAGCGGTGCACAATCATATTAAAACTGTACATGTGATTGCTATTTGTAATGGCTTAGAAATGGCAATGGGTGTGATGGCCGAAGCATCGATACCTAAGCACCTACGCTGGATCCCAAAAGGAATGACAGTCGATTATACCGCCAAGGCAGGCAGTGATATTTTATGTGTTGCAGAAGTCACACCCGAACAATGGCAAGTTGGTGACTTACTGGTTCCTGTCAATGCCTATGACACCGATGGTAATGTGGTTGTTCGCGGCACAATTAAATTGTGGATCTCTGAAAAACCACAAAAATAAGCCTTTCTATTACAGCCTAGCTGTTGCTATCTTTTTGATTCAGTGACTGTTAGGCTTTTAATCATCGATCACCACACAAAAACAATATGAATAGCGAAATGGATTCTGCAGCTCATATTAGTACGCCTACCAGCGTCACCAATACTGGCCCAAATCAAGTCAATACCATCAACGAAAGCCATGGAAACCGTAACCATAATATCGACGCCTTAAGGGGATTAGCTATTCTTGGCATCTTATTCATGAATATATTTTTTATGAATGATAGTTTTTACGGTTATGCCCCGCATTTAATTCAGCCAAAGATGGATATATTCACAGAGGTAGTTAGTAATGTATTTCTGGAAGGCCGATTTTTAAGCCTTCTTTCCATCTTATTTGGTGCAGGTTTATTGGTGCAATTTCAGCGCTATGAATCGCAAAGTCTACCTGCTTACCCATTAATGAAAAAACGCCTCTTATGGCTTATGTTAATTGGGCTAATGCACGGCGTATTTATTTGGGCTGGCGATATATTATTAACTTACGGTATCAGCGCTTTTTTAGCGCTTAATTATATCAATAGCGATCTCGAAATACTCAAAAAGCGCGCAACTCAATTTGTTGCTCTTTCACTTATTTTAGTCGCTTTGTTTAGTTTAACAATTGAAGATGATCTGTACTTTCGGGGCTCCGAACTGCACCTTGAGCAATTACAAGAATGGTCAGCTGGCTATCTCAACACCGTCATATTGCAGCTTATTCAAGTGGGATTCATGCTTATCATAACGCCCTTTACACTCATTTGGTTTATTGGCGGTTTGATGATGTGGGGAATGGCGCTTTACAGGCAAGGGATATTTGAACACGGGTTAGATAGAGTCACGTTACTAAAATGCATTACGTGGACCATTATATTTTCTATTATTGATACTTTATTGGGTTTTTCATCTAATCCGGTGCTAAAAGAGCTATCCGCAACCACAGTGATAATAAGCGCCATTCCCATGGCGATGATTTATATCCATTTGATTGTTAACCTGTGCAAAAACAGTCCACATGCATTAAGTCGTTTGCAAGATGTCGGTAAACTAGCCTTGAGTTGCTACATTATCCAATCCGTTATTGGCGTGATATTATTTCGCTATATTATTCAATACTATGCACCTGAATTACATTTGATTCTGAATAGAATTGATTACGTCTTTATTGCTGGGATAATTATTGGATTACAGCTAGTGTTTGCCCCATTGTATTTGCGGTTCTTCAAGCAAGGGCCATTAGAAGCATTATGGCGAAATCGAGTTCGCCATAGTCAAAGCAAGATGACCTCACTGTGAGCTACCTTATGAATAAATGGATTATTAACAAGTCGCTTATATGCTCAATCGGCGCAATATTGATGTTATCAAGCTGCGTCAGCTGGGTGGCCCCCAATGTTAAATCTGAACTGGTTGCACTGCAGCCCGGTGAATATCAACTCGATAAGAATCATGCTGCACTTCTCTTTAAAATTCAGCACCTTGGTTTATCGACTTATGTGGGGCGTTTTAATCAGTTTGATGCTGAACTGACTTTTGACCCAGACAATATGACCGCAGCGAGCTTAACCGCTGTAGTCGATATTCAATCTGTTGATATCAACAATCCAGACTTAGCTGAGACCCTACAAGAATCCACTTGGTTTGATTCTGAAACTTTTCCTCAAGCGATATTTGCAAGCCATACAGTCACTCCAATATCTGAGAGCCAATTTAATTTTACAGGCAACTTAACGCTTAAAGGGGTCAATCAACCTGTCACATTCAAAGCAACCTTTCATGGCGGCGCAGATAATTGGATGACAGGTAAGTACACTGTAGGGTTTAGTGCAATAGCTCGCATTAAGCGTTCTGACTTTAACATGAGCAGTTATATACCGATTGTCGGTGATGAAATAGATTTAGAAATTTATGCTGAATTTTTAAAATAGTTCTTGCTTAAAGCGGCTCTTGTTTAAAATAGCCCTTTTATGGCATCCCTTATGTAAAGTACCCCTTATTAACATCGCCTTGAACATTTAACCAAACGAGCACCAATGAAACTATTTGGATTGATATCTTGCCTAGCACTCATCATTGCAAGCTTTAGCCTATCTAGCTATTTAGGTTATTACGTGCTGCTCATAAACCTGATTTGTGCCGCCGTGACTTGGCATGATAAACGTGCTGCCAGTAAGCAAACATGGCGAGTGAAAGAGCGTACCTTATATATTTTAGCCTTCATTGGCGCCTGGCCTGCGGGCGTTCTTGCGCAGCAATATTTCCGCCATAAAACGCAAAAAACGCCCTTTAAGTGGATTTATTGGGTGATGATTGTTCTAAATATTTTATTAGTTATAAGCATGTGTTACTTGCAGTTAAGACACACAGGCATAAATTAACGCAAAGTCACCTTAAGCAAGCGTGAAACTTTACCCCAGCACTATCAATCAGTAACATGCGTAAAACGACAATCCACCAGAATACACACGAGAACTTACTATGAAAGTCTTATTGGCTATTTGCGTCATCGCTGGACTCATCTTTTACTTTTTTACTCAATCAAATAATAAAAAAGCAGCTCAAGAAAACATTATTAAAGGTGATGCGTTCTTGCTAGAAAATCAGAAAAAAGAAGGGGTTGTAACAACACTGTCAGGGCTTCAATATTTAGTCATGCATAAAGGTGAAGGAACTGAGCATCCTAAAGCAACGGACACAGTTACTGTGCATTATCATGGCACTTTGATTGATGACACAGTGTTTGATAGCTCAGTGGAGCGTGGTCAAAGTATCGATTTCCCACTTAATCGTGTAATTCCAGGTTGGACTGAAGGTGTTCAGCTAATGACAGTTGGTGATAAATTTAAATTTTTTGTACCAAGCACCTTGGCTTACGGTAACCGCGCGGCAGGTAAAATTGAAGGCGGTTCAGTGTTAATTTTTGAAGTTGAATTACTCGCGATCAACTAAATCAAGCGTTCAACTAAATCAAAGTATTAACTCAATTATCACTCTAACACTTAACAAAACGCCCATTAGTCATTGCTAATGGGCGTTTTTCAGCATTAGGTAAATATCAACGTTTACTGCCTGATGTCGATTTAATCAAATGATAACTAAATCTACGCTAGGCCAAAAGGATCATCGATTGATTTAGCGGGTTCAGTGAACCAAACCGCTCCCTTTTCGGTCATGTAAAAATGGTCCTCATGGCGCACGCCAAACTCTCCCGGCACACATAACATAGGCTCATTACTAAAGCACATTCCAGCAGTCAGTTCAGTATGATCATTTAATACCAAATAAGGCCACTCATGGATGTCTAGTCCAACACCATGACCAGTTCTATGGGGTAAACCTGGTACATCGTAACCAGGGCCAAACCCCGCATTTACAATGACCTCACGCGCGGCTTTATCGACACTCGCACAGGTTTTACCAATTTGAGCAGCCTCAAAAGCAGCTAACTGAGCTTGTTGCTCTAGCTGCCATAGTTCACGTTGGCGCTCATTAGGCTCACCAAAAACATAAGTACGAGTGATATCAGAATTGTAGCCTTGTAGCTGACAGCCAGTATCAATAAGTACCGTATCATTTACCTCAAGAGATTTAGGCGACTTAACCCCGTGAGGATAAGCAGTATCTTCACCAAACAACACAATACAGAAATAAGAACCAGCAGAGGCGCCAACCTTTTTATGCGCTTCATGAATGAATTGCTCCACTTCAGCAGTCGTGATCCCTTCACGTAATATGCTAGCTGCTGCAATATGAACAGCCAAAGTCATGTCTTTGGCACGTTGTAATAAAGCAAGCTCTGATGCTGACTTAATCATCCGGCAGCCAGCTGTAATGCTTTTAGCATTGACGTATTCAAGCTCAGAGTTCGCTAATCGCATGCCATCAAAAATGAAAAACGCAGTTGACTCATCGATGCCAATTTTACCGGAAGATATACCCATCTGGCTGACTGTGTTGGCAAAAAGTGCGTAAGGGCTTTCATCTTCATGCCACGTATTTACCTTACCTTTAATCGCCATGAAGCCTTCTAAAGTATCTAGCTCAAACGCAGGTGCAATATATTCAACATCACCTGTTGCTGGGATGATGGCTCCAACCATGCGCTCACTGGCGTACCATTTAGTCCCAGTAAAATAGTATAAATTGGTACCAGCATTAACATAAATGGCTTCTATGCCCTGCTGCTGCATTAACTGTTGCGCTTTAGCAATACGTTGTTCAAATTCCACAAGTGCAATACTAACTACATCCTCTGTCATGTCCGATAAACTTGCCAGCGCTTGCTCTTGAGTTTGAGTACCAACTCCAATCGTCATAAATGACTCCAAAAAAAGTTAAGGGTGATGAGATTTTTGTCTTAGTGTAAACTGCAATTTGAAAATGTATACAATATAAATTCATATCAGTATTTACTGGTTTATCGCTCATGTAACATTTGCCCAATATAGTCTTTAACTTGCAAAGCGCCTCGGGCAATTGCGATAATCGCCTTTCATCAATAAGACTGAATCAATCAGCCCTCTCCAACGGAGTTATCATGTCAGACATTATTAATCAGCGCCTACAGGCCATTCGTGAAGAACTAACTAAACATAATCTCGATGCGTTTATTATTCCTAGAGCTGATGAATACCTCGGAGAATATGTCCCTGAGCGAAATGAGCGCCTACTATGGGCAACGGAATTTACTGGATCTGCTGGGATGGCAATTGTCTTAAAAGATTCTGCGGCAATTTTTGTTGATGGTCGCTATACCGTACAAGTTAAGCAACAGGTTAATGGCGAACTATTTAGTTACGAAAGCTTATACGATACCCCGCAAGTTGAATGGCTCATTGATCAATTAGGCTCAGGTAAACGTGTTGGAATCGACACTCGACTGCATACATTAGCTTGGTACCAACAAGCTGAGCATAAACTTACCAAAGCGGGACTTGAGCTAATCAGTGTTGCAGAAAACCCAATTGATATTCATTGGCATGACCGCCCAGTATTACCTAGTGAACCTATTACCCTATTTAGCCATGAAGGCGCCGGGCGAAATAGCCTTGAAAAACGTCAACAGATTGGTGCACTAGTCGCTAAAGAAGGCGCAGATATGGCATTGATTGCTGCGTTAGATTCTTTCTGCTGGCTACTTAACATCCGTGGCAATGACGTTCCACGTCTACCTGTCACATTGGGCTGTGCATTATTATCAACCAATGGTGATATGACCTTATTTGCTGATATTGCCAAAATGCCAGCTGGATTCATTGAACATGTTGGCGCTGGTGTTGATTTCAAAGATGAGTCACTTCTAGCTGATTCTTTATCGCAACTTAACGGTGTAAATCTATTAGCTGACCCAAATACTGCCAATGCGTGGAGCCAACTCTCGGCCCAACAAGCGGGTGCAGTATTAGTTGCAGGTAGCGACCCTGTCGCTTTACCAAAAGCACAAAAAAATGCAGCAGAACTTAACGGAATACGCGCAAGCCATGTTAGAGATGGCGTAGCCGTTAGTCGTTTCCTTGCATGGCTTGACCGTGAGGTGGCCGCTAATGTGATGCACGATGAAGCACAGCTCGCTGATAAGCTTGAATCATTTCGTTTAACGGATCCACTTTACCGTGAGCCTAGCTTTGACACCATTTCTGCAACGGGTGGTAACGGCGCGATGTGCCATTACAATCACCTTGATGGCACGCCAAGCCAAATGACCATGAACAGCATTTACCTTGTTGACTCTGGCGCTCAATACATTGACGGTACGACTGATGTCACTCGCACCATCGCAATTGGTCATGTCACTGCTGAACAACAAAAAATGTTCACCTTAGTGCTTAAAGGCCATATTGCTCTTGATCAAGCTAAGTTCCCGAAAGGCACATCAGGCCAACAACTTGATGGATTTGCTCGCCAGTATTTATGGCAACATGGGTTTGATTATGATCATGGCACGGGTCATGGCGTGGGACATTTTTTAAGTGTTCATGAAGGCCCACAACGCATAGGTAAAAATGTTAATGGCGTAGCATTATTACCAGGAATGGTGCTTTCTAATGAGCCAGGTTATTACCGTGCTGATGAATTTGGTATTCGAATTGAAAACTTGGTGGCAGTTATCCCTTCACCGACACTGGTTAATGCTGAACGTGAGATGATGGAATTTGATGCACTCACCTTAATTCCGATGGATAAACGCCTAATTGATAAATCAATGTTAACTAAAGCCGAAATCAATTGGTTCAATCAATACCATGCCAAAGTATTTAGCACGTTATCGCCACTCATGCAGGGTGAAGATTTAACATGGCTTACTCAAGTGACTAGTGAGTTATAACAACGCCATAAGTCAACGCTAACGAGCACTGAATACCAAGTTTTGAACAAAAACTTGGTATTTTTTTGTGTTTTTGCCTGTTTCTTCAAAATGTCATTAGATTAAGTTAAGAATTAATCAATTATATTTGTTATACTCCGCCGCCGCTTCTTATAGCAGTTATACTGAGCTTGTAAATAACCCGTTGAACGACGTGATAATGATAGGAACATATACCGATGAAATTTGAATCTTTTAGCTTCGCCCCTGAAATATTAAGTGCGATCGCTGATTGCGGTTATAAAACTATGACACCCGTTCAGCAACAAGCTATTCCAGCTATCCGCCGTGGTGAAGATGTACTTGCAAGTGCGCAAACGGGCACAGGTAAAACAGCTGCTTTTGCACTGCCTTTACTACAAAAAATGGTTGAGAACCCACGTGAAGTGCAACACTCAAACACCCGCGCGCTTATTTTAACGCCGACACGTGAGCTTGCTGCACAAGTTGCTGAAAACATCACCGATTACAGTAAAAATATTAACATTGAAGTGCTGACCATCTATGGTGGTGTAAAAGTGGCAACACAAGCGCAAAAACTAAAGCGCGGTGCAGATATTATTGTTGCCACCCCTGGTCGCCTTTTAGAACACCTATTAGCCTGTAATTTAAGTTTATCAAACGTGGAATTTTTAGTACTAGATGAAGCCGATCGTATGTTAGATATGGGCTTTAGCACTGATATTCAAAAAATCCTGCAAGCCGTTAATAAGCAACGTCAAAACTTACTCTTCTCAGCTACTTTTTCAACATCAGTGAAAAAGTTAGCCAATGAAATGCTTAATAAGCCAAAAGTGATTACCGCTAATAAGCAAAACACCACAGCAGCAACAGTAAGCCAAGTAGTTTACCCCGTAGAGCAGCGCCGTAAGCGTGAGTTATTATCAGAGCTCATCGGTACCAAGAATTGGCAACAAGTATTAGTGTTTACCGCAACACGTGATGCCGCCGATGTATTGGTTAAAGAACTGAATTTAGATGGGATTCCATCTGC
This sequence comes from Shewanella sp. P1-14-1, assembly GCF_001401775.1. NCBI lineage: Bacteria > Pseudomonadati > Pseudomonadota > Gammaproteobacteria > Alteromonadales > Shewanellaceae > Shewanella > Shewanella sp. P1-14-1. The sequence goes on from NZ_LKTL01000010.1 coordinate 59,714, forward strand.
AGTTGTTCATGGTGAAAAAGGCCAAGGCAGCCGTCGCCGTGCATTACGTGAATTTGTTGAAGGTAAAGTTCGTGTGCTAGTAGCAACAGAAGTGGCAGCCCGTGGTTTAGATATTCAAAACCTAGGTTATGTTGTTAACTATGATTTACCTTTCCTTGCTGAAGATTATGTTCACCGTATTGGTCGCACAGGTCGAGCTGGTAAATCTGGCACTGCAATTTCATTTGTTAGCCGTGAAGAAGAGCGAACTCTTGCGGATATTGAAAAGTTAATCGATCAGCCTATTCGCAGAATTACCATGCCAGGTTACGAAGTCGGCAGCAGAGAGTTATTGCTAAAACAAATTCAAAAACGTCGTAGCTTTGCCAAAAAACAGCAACGAGTTGACAATGCGGGTGCACAAGTTGTTGCAGAGCGAAACATGCAAGGACGCCGTGTCACTGTTGGTAAATCAACCAGCACAGTTAAGTATAAAAAACTAAAATAGTTCATTAACTTAATATCAAAGCTTATCTAAATTAAGGTGCTACAAGCGCCTTTTTTATTGCCCCTCAAAGTTCAATAGCTGTCATTTTTATCGCTACACACCTAAGATGTAAATTTAAATTCACTTTTAAATCTATATCATGAAATAAAAACTGTTATGCTCGGGTCTAGTAGATTGTGAATGTAAAGTCACTGCTATGCACACTTTAAATTGAGACAACAATGAAGTAATGCCTTGTGTGGCATTCAATAAGACTAACCCTTTTTATTTGAATATGGATTTCAGCATGTTAAAAAAACTTATGTTAGCCGCAGCAATCACCTTGTTTAGTTTGCCTTCGCTGGCTAAACCAATAGCCAGTGATGAATACCACGTCATGCCATTAATGAATGGTCAGCAGATCCCAAGTGTTGTTTTACAAGATGTGAAAGGCAACAAAGTAGATTTAGCTGAGCTAACAGCGCAAAAGCCAACCATTTTCTTTTTCTACCGTGGTGGCTGGTGTCCATTCTGTAATATCCAAATGGGTCAGCTAAAAGCGATTGAGCCTAAGCTAATTGAAATGGGCTTTCAATTAGTAGGGATTTCACCTGACTCACCCGCTAAATTAAAAGCATCAATGACTGATAATGAATTAGATTACTTGCTGCTTTCTGATGAAAAAATGGCAGCATCACAAGCATTTGGTATTGCATTCTATACTAGCGAAAAAGTCACCAGCATGTATCAAGCTAAACTTAATGTGGACAATACCTTATGGACGACACCTGAAGGTGACAAACGCCTAGTTCTCCCTGTTCCTGCGGTTTATGTTGCAGATAAAAGTGGATTAGTGCATTTTCAATATATTAATCCGAATTACAAAGTCCGTCCGGCGCCAGAGTTAATTTTGACTGCTGCAGAATTACTGCAAAATCAGTAACCTGAATCTTAGCGTCAACCTTGGCGATAACTTATTGTTGTCGCCTAGTCCCCTCTTCTTTAATCAGTCCGGTTTACCCGCTTTTTCTTCTTTTAAACACAATCGGTATCACCTTATCAAAAGGCTTGGACATAACAATAATTTAATCGCTGAAGCCAAGTTGGTAGCAGCAATTCAAGCTCCTCTGCTACAATACACCTTATTTTATTCGTCTGATGACAACGCCCTATCACTGAACGATTTATCTGATACGGCAATTCAACCTAACGGTGTAAACAAAGTGCAAACCCAAACCTATAACCAAGCCATTTTAGCTGTGGCAGAAGCCGCTCAAATCGCATTAGCAGAGTCTGCAGCAAAACAAAAAGCCAAAAGAACATCCGCCCAAGAAAGCCACTTCTTGTGTGCTTGGTTAGTCGAAATGTTTAAAGTTAAACGTTTCCCTAAAATCGTTGCCAATGATATTTCTGGCTGGATTACGTTAGCTCGTAGTAAAGGCGCCGGCGCCATGCTTCCGCAACTGTTTGATGCTATTGCGACTCAATACCGCCAAGTTGAAAAACCTGCCATATCCCAACATCAAGCAGTACAGGAGTTACTTGCAGAACTGGAAACGGACGACTGGTTTGTTATCGCAGATAGCGCTTTTTCAAATGAGCCTAAAACTAAACTAAAGCTTGCAGGAAATGGTCAATCAAGTTTGGTGGTATGTGAAGATCAACTAGCGCAGCACTTTGAAGGTGATAAACTCACTAAAGCATTGCCAATTTATGTTCGAGGTGACGAAAAGCATTTTGCACAAAAGGCGTTAGATAAAGGCTTATTAGTCAGCCCTGGAAATAAAAAAACCAGTATGATTAAACACCATAAAACTTATTTAATTGCACCAAACAATCAATTAGGTGAGCTTTGCTTACTTGTCTCTATTTAGTCGTCACCTCAATAAGATAACGCCTTAACGCTAAACAAAGCGATGAGTGACAACGAAATAGCCATGAAGATATGGGCGCTTTAGACAAACTTTTAGCGCCCTATTGAGATTGGATTTATTGATGCTCGTGGGTATGTAACTGACCCACTTCTAAGACAGGTGATGCATCTAAATCTTCAGCATCCATCATACTTGAAATACGCTGCATAGTGGCCAGCATTTGCGACTGTTCCCATTCTTCCATTGATTCAAAACGGGTAATAAAGTGCTCTTGTAGCGGTGTTGGCGAGTCTTTTATGATGTCTTTGCCTTTTTCCGTTAAACTAATCCCCACTTTACGCTTGTCCGTTAATGACCTTGTACGCGTCACCAATTCACGTTTTTCTAATCTATCTAAAATACTCGTAATCGTGGCAGAGCTAAGATTAATTGTCAGTGCGACCTCTTTTACCATCGCATTATCATGATCTGCAATTGCTTGGAGCACTAATAACTGTGGGCTAGTCAATCCAGTTTCTTTACTCAGCTTTTTTGAATATAAATCAATGGCTCGAATCACTTGCCGCAAAGAGACGAGTAACTCTTCATACTTTTTCATAAGACAAACTCAGTTCAATACTAATGATTTCAATTCTATCAAATGCGTAATCAATCCTAAATACCGCCTTTAGTCTTAATAAAGCACGAACCTGTAAACTTTTCATGCAACATAGGTTGATCTTATTTAACAACTCCGTATCATAATAGTTTGTATTCTAATTATTAGTAGTAAACACATGTTGCAACCACGCGTTTTAAAGTCGTCACTGTTTTCAATCTCAAAATCTAGACTAATAGCAAGAAATTCACTGGAATTCGTTTGTTTTTGGTTAATCCTCGCAAGTTATATATTCAGCCCTTTGTATACAATATATAAATCGTACTCAAACGATAAAAATATAAAGTGATGAAAAATTCGTATTTAACATTCGCATTAAATTATTTTTTGATATTGATGTTAACTGGCAATACGATCAATTATCCCAGTACAAGCAAATCCCTCATTCAGCGTAAACACAACAAGCTGAATCGTCTTTGCTGTGCCCAAAGGCCTATACACTCTTGTTTACAGGCGTATAGTAGACTGTATGAGTATTTTTTTAGCTCTAAGAAAACCAATACTGCTGTTGGGTTATTTATCAGCTCTTTTGCTGTGTTTGGTTTCAAGTTCACACCACAATTTTACTTTAGCTTAGTTTTTACAGCTTTCGTTGCCGAGCTTTCAGGCCCTACTTTCAATTTATCCCAACGATATTATTCATATTCCACTTCATTCAAAAACACATTTATCAGTATCAGTGTATTGATTAACTGGTTCTGCATAACAGTGCTACAAGGTAGTTTTTCAGTTATTCGGCTTGCCATTCTTTTACGACTTAAATTAAGCATTAACGCACTAGCCACAAAAGTCGCTTTCTTCTTTAGCCATCTACTACCTCAACAAATAACCCTTAAATTTAAATTAGTTAATCGAAAGCTTGTCAAAAGCACATCACAAGAGGAACTATGTCTTTACGTCACAACACGCGCATCGTAGTCAAAGTTGGCAGTGCCCTTATTGCACCAGGAAACGATGGCTGTAGCGCTAAATACCTTAAAAATATTGCTCAGTTTATTCAAAACTGTCGCCAGCAAGGACAACAAGTAATACTTGTTTCATCTGGCTCTGTTGCTGCTGGGCGACAATGGTTTGATGTTGATTCGCCAACTAAAGCGTTAAAGAAAGCCATGGCAGCGGCAGGTCAAAATGACATGATGGCAATATGGGCTAAGTTACTCGATATGCCATTAGCCCAAATCCTGTTAACTCATGCAGATTTATGTAATAGAGAACGCTACGTCAGTATCAAAGACACCATTGAGTCATTGTTAGAGCACAATGTACTGCCTGTAATTAATGAAAATGACACCATGACGTCTGAAGAACTTAAAGTGGGTGATAACGACAACCTAGCAGCGATGGCAGCGGCGGCAATTGATGCTGATACCCTTATCATGTGCACAGACGTTAACGGCCTTTATGATAAAAACCCACATCAATACGACAACGCCCAACTTATTCAGCAAGTGAATGAGATAACCTCCAAAATATATTCAATGGCGGGAGGCGCGGTAAGCGCAACTGGCACAGGAGGGATGCTAACTAAAATCCAAGCGGCAGAAAAAGCCACTGCACAGGGTATTGATACCTTAATTATTAATGGGTTTGAGAATGCCTCTTTCGAGCAACTACTGGCAGGTAAAAACCCTGGCACCCACTTCCTAGCTAATATCGAGCCACTCTCACCCGCGATTCATTGGATGACGCACACTGTCAAAGAGCGTGGTGAAGTCATCATTAATGACACCACAACCACCCACTTTGCAAGTGATGAAGATATGCTCACAAGTGGCAATATCCTTGAGGTGAAGGGGCAGTTTTCGGCAGGAGATACCATCTTAGTATCGACCGATGATGGCACCAAAGTGGCTAAAGCTAAAACCAATTACAGTAGCTGTTTACTTAATTATATCGCTCAAGAACAGGATGACGAGAATACAAGCCAAAGCTATTTTGCGCAAAACGATTCTATTATTTCGAAAGAGCACTTAACCGTATTGGAGAACGAATGAATTTAATTACAGATATTGCAAAGCTGGCCTCACAGGCCTCACGCTCTTTAGTTAACTTAGACACCGAAACTAAAAACCATATTCTAAACGTTATGGCAGCAGAATTGCGCAATGCGGTGACCACGATCCTCGAAGCGAATCAACTGGATATGGACAATGCAAAACAAAATAACTTAGCCAGTGCCATGCAAGACAGATTGCTATTAAACGAACAACGAATTGAACTAATGGCAAAAGGACTAGAAGAGGTAGCACTACTCCCCGATCCTGTTGGTAAAACCCGCGACTTAGGTGAGCAACCTAATGGCATCAAGATCAGTAAAATGCGCATCCCACTTGGCGTTGTCTGCATGATCTATGAAGCAAGACCCAATGTCACCGCTGATGCTGGCGCATTATGCTTTAAATCAGGCAATGCCATTATTTTACGTGGCGGTAAAGAAGCATTGCATTCAAGCAAAGCCATTGCCTCAATACTACAAAAAACCTTAGTCAAATTTGATTTACCTGAAGCACTCATTAGCGTCGTGCCCAACGCTGACAGAGCCTTATTAATGGATTTAATGCAACAACGTGAATATATTGATGTCATTATTCCTCGAGGCGGTGAAGGGTTAATTAACTTTGTCACAGATAACAGTAAAGTGCCTGTGATTCAGCACTTTAAAGGAGTCTGCCATTTGTATATAGACAAATATGCTGACTTCGACAAAGCCATTAAATTACTGTTAAACGGTAAGACACAACGAACAGGCGTGTGTAATGCGCTAGAAGGATTAATCGTTCATAAAGCCATTTTAAATGACTTTATGCCGTTAGTTGCTAAACATATGGCAGAGCAAAATGTCTTGATTAACGCCTGCCAAACTAGCCTCCCATTTTTTAACCAAGCTCAATTATTGCAAGATGACCAATTTGGTACAGAATATCTCGACCTTGAAATAGCGGTTAAAACTGTCAATAGTTTGAATGGAGCACTGGATCATATCCATCAGTTTGGCAGTAATCATACCGAGGTTATTTGCACTGAAGACAAACAGCGTGGTGAGTTATTTCAGCGCAGTGTTGATGCTTCAGTCGTGATGGTGAATGCCTCATCGCGATTTTCTGACGGTAGCCAATTAGGCTTAGGCGCTGAAATAGGTATTGCTACGACAAAATTACACGCCTATGGTCCAATGGGACTGGAATCGTTAACGGCTGAAAAATTTTTAGTTTCAGGTGATGGTCAAGTTCGAGATTAGTAATATCACCAGTCAATAAATAGTGATCACATTGACGTCCTTGTCGTTAAATCAACGGTATTTTAGATAAAAATAAAGCCCTTTCGAGGGCTTTACTATTTATATTCTAAATTAAGGTAGCCAGACATCTTGGCTAAAATGGATTAAGACTATAACCTTCTTGGGCTAATACGGCATGAGCTGTCATTGCCGACAAAGCCATATCGACACCTGGTAATAATGCCGTGTGTTCTAAACCATAATAAGCAGCGCTTTGGCCGCAAATATAAATTTTAACGCCATGATTTATCAGCTGCTGCACTAACTCTTTATTAGGATTTCCCTCACTAACATCTTTGCCATGAACCTGTTGGTAAAAAGCATCATTAGCCAAATCAGTTATCGACGATCCATGAACGACCATAGCTAATTGAATATCTTGTGGCTTAACGTCTGCCTCAACATGCATATTAATAAACCGTGCTAAGGTATTTAGGCTACGATTAACTTCGCTGGGCTTAGCAGCTTTGCTCATATCAAATGCCACTTTAAATACCATACCTTTTGGGATCACTAAGCTCGACGTCACTGGCGCAATCTTACCGTATTCTTTTATGGTCGCGCCGGATTTAAAAGCCTCTTTGCCTGCAATGGCTGACGGTGACATCAGCATAAGTGCTCCAATAAATAGCACTGTGCTGACATTGAAAACCTGCTGATAATAGTTAACCATTTAATCTGCTTCCTTGTGATAATACGATTTATGAAGATGCGTAATAAACCTTTCAAACTCTAATCAGTTAATGTTGATTTAACAAGCAATAGATAAGCTGTCGGTATTTGCCAAGCGTATGCGTATAGCTGAGCAATAACAAAACTATCTTGCACAGATCAGTTTGGTTATAATGGCGCCTGTTGACAGTAGTTGTTGTGAACTTACTTTGTCATACACTATTTTCGTATAAGCCATAAACCTTATACCTACAGCATTTGTTTCAGGAGTTCCCATGGCTCGCCAAGTCATTTATACCTTTAAAGGTCAAACCAAAACTATCGCATTCAGTTACGACAAACATCATGATCTTTACGAAGCTGCTGCAGAAGCTGAAGGTATCGACTTAAGCCGCTTTTTAGCGATGGAACAGCAAATAGCGCTCACTTCTAAAAAAGGGGCTCGCGCCGAAAAGGATTTCCGTAAAACTGAGTTTGCTCGCTTTGGCTTTTCAAGCATTAAGTTTGTGCGCGAAGACGACGAAGAAACATCAAATAGCTAATCGATAGGAAATCACATGATCAACACAGAACACGCAAACTTTCCTCGAGCCAGCTTCACGAGACGTTGCGGTGCAATGATTTATGACGGCCTATTAGCCGTTGCCGTTTATATGGTGGCAGGGGCTGTCGGCTTTGGTTTATTTTTAGGCCTAACCAGCACAGGTGTTATCGGCATGAATGGTCACGAGCATGTATCAGATCTACTAAATCAAACACCGCTTTATCAAGGAATTTACCAGCTTTGGTTGGTGATGTGTGTTGTGGCTTTTTATGCGCTATTTTGGAGTCGTGGTGGCCAAACTCTCGGCATGCGAGCGTGGCGCTTGAAAGTTCAGCACCCTAACGGACAAAATTTAAGTTTCATCACAGCCGTAGCTCGGGTTGTATGGTCATTTGCAGGGGTTAGTAACCTGTTTATTTTAATTAATCCTGACAAGCTTGCCCTACAAGATAAAATGACACGCTCCGAAGTTGTAGTGCTATCGGTTGAGGCTAATCAAATGCGCAACTGGCATGGTGCTTAACCGATATTAGCTAACGAGAAAACCTGCTTAATCTTCATAAGCCAACTGAATTTTCAGTTGGCTTTTTTAATGGAGTTACTGCTTTATCCGATAAAAAAGCCTTTGTAACAGGTATTGTCCTCTCAAAAGAAGTCGAAAATACTCTATTTACTCCAACAATTCCTGCACAGCAAGTTCAATCTAACTTGGCGTTGGTTAAATACTACGCTATCTTAGGGGACAAGGTGTTGAGTAATCTAAGAGACTCTGTGAAGTGACATCTTAATAAAGGAATATTAAGTTCTCAAAAGGAAGCTGATTAACAGTTGAAATTTTTAACAGCGATTAAAACATTGCTTGTCAATTATCTTAACCGAGGTACTGAGCTTTATGACGACCCAGAAAAGCGTCATAGAATACTCATTATCAATTGGTTCGGGATGGTTGGCTTTTCGATTACATTTATTTTAGGTATCAACGCTTACTTTCAAAATAACGACCGACTTGCCATTGTTCTGCTGCTATCTTGCGTTCTTTTTTTCTTGTCTTTATTGAATCACTGGAAGTTTTTAAAACAGTATCGGTTTGAAACCTCTGCCACACTCATCCAGCTTAGTTTGCTCGCCTTAATGCTGTATTTAGTTTATAGCGGTGGGGCCAATAACACTGGGCCATTATGGGTTTTTTTAGTCCCTCCTGTCATGATGTTCTTTGGCGGGCTTAAAGGTGGTTTACGCAATACTAGTGTGTTTATCACGTGTTACTGCATCATCATGTTTTACCCAGAAAATCAATTACTTGAAGCGAGTTACACACACGAGTTTAAAACCCGTGTGCTGTACTCATTAATTACACTGACTTTCTTATCTGGTTATTACGAATACTCTCGCCATCAATCATTTCAGCATGTAAAGCAATTGAGCGCCAAATTTGAACAACAAGCTTTACGGGATCACTTAACCGATATTCCTAATCGACGAGCCATGATGGAGCAACTTAATTACGAGTATGCCAGAGTCGTTAGAAATAATTATGATATGAGCATACTGCTTATTGATGTGGATTTTTTCAAAAAGATTAACGACAAATACGGTCATCAATGTGGTGATGAAGTGCTTATTAAGTTGGCAAAATCCTTTACTGCCACTTTACGTAAGCAAGATATGATTTCACGTTGGGGTGGTGAAGAATTTCTGATTTTATTGCCTCATACTGTGTTTAATGACGCATTTGAAGTGGCAGAAAAAATCAGGAAAACTATCCAACAAAACCCAATAACATTCGATGATAAAACAATTGAGATAACGGTCAGTATCGGTATAGGTAAAGCTGATATCCATCATTCTGTTGACTCGGCAATATCACAAGCTGATGAACATTTATATCAAGCTAAAGAAGAAGGACGTGATAGTGTCTACCCCAAAGTGGATAAAATAGCCTAGCCATTTACATTTCTATTCCCATCATTAACGTTCTTTGTTGATATTCCATGAATAAAAAAGCCAGCAATTGCTGGCTTTTTAGGACTATTTTTTAAAAAAGGTGTCGCTTGTATTTGGCGCGATTGAGTTACTTACGAATATAGTAAAGCGCACCTAAACTAAATAATAACGGCGGCATCCCAGCACTGATGTATGCTGGCAGACCATAAACAATACTCAATGGTCCAAAGATTTCGCTACAGATATAAAAACTAAACCCAGCCACCACGCCTAATAAAACTCGTGCGCCCATTGTTACCGTTCGTAAAGGCCCAAATACGAAAGATAACGCCACCAAAATCATCACAGCAACCGTCACTGGTTGCATAATTTTACGCCAAAGCGCTAATTCATAACGACTAGGATCTTGTTGATTTACTTTCAAGTAGTCCAAATAGCCAATGAGTCCTTGAATACTCAAGGCTTCAGGTTTTACCGATACGACACTTAGCTTATCTGGGGTGAGTGTTGAGTTCCACACTCTTTCTTCTTGGTACTCTAGGGTAATCTTTTCTTCTGTGATGTGCGTATTTTTTACATCCATTAATCGCCATACGCCATTAGCGAAATTCGCTCGCATCGCTTGGGTCATGGTTTTTAATTTAAGGTCATCATCAAATTCATAAAAAGTGATATTGTTGAGGGTGTTAATGGACTCTACCTCGCCAATATTGACAAATAAATCACCGTCTCTCGCCCATACACCGCGATGAGACTTAATCAAACTACCGCCAGATACCTTAGTTGCTTGTAGCTCTTTAGCACTTCGTTCAGCAACTGGAGCGCCCCACTCGCCTAATGCCATAACAATAATCATGAGGGGAATAGCTGTTTTCATCGCAGAAACAGTGATTTGTAACCGAGACATCCCTGAAGCCTGCATCACGACTAATTCTGAATTAGAGGCGAGCATCCCCATACCAATTAACGCACCAAGTAATACCGCGATAGGGAAAAACAACTCAATGTCACGTGGAATTAAATACAGCACATAAATCACTGCATCTAACATGGTATAAGCACCACGCCCCACAACTCGCAGTTGATCAACCCATTTAATAATTCCTGACAAACCTGTCAAGATAAGTAGACATAATGCAGATGTACTAATAATAACGCGAGCAATGTAGAGGTCTAATATCTTCATGATGCCACCTGCTTGCGCTTAAAGCTTTGCAATAATTTGGCGCCACTTGGACGTTCCTTACCTAACAAAAATAATCCAATCACTAATGCAGACCCATGGATCCACCACATACCTAAAGCAAGTGGTATAACTTCATCTTCCAAGGCTTTTCGACCTGCAACCATTAATCCGAAATAGCCCAAATAGAGCAAAATAGCAGGGAACATTTTAGCAAACTTACCTTGCCTTACATTGACACGAGCTAATGGCACTGCAATTAACGTCATCAGTGGAATAGCTAGTGGTAACGCTAATCGCCACTGGAACTCTGCAACCGCCTCTGGCCCAGGAGTATCAAGTAGCTCACCCACTGGCAGTGCAGACATTTTACGCCGCCTTTCATCCACTTCTTGCTCTTTAATTTCCATCCGATAACCACCAAACTCAATCATTTGATAGTCGAGGTTTTGAGCGCTACCTTGATAACGAATACCATTATCTAACTGTAACTGTTGACTGCCAAAGCTGTCTTCAACCACACGACCTTGCTCAGAAACAACAATATTAGTTAGGCCTTCTTCGTCTTCTGGATCGGGAAGTTGCGCAACAAATACTTTTTCAAGTTCATTGGACTTAGATATTTTTTCTACAAAAAGAACCGCCCTACCATTAGGGCTTGCCTGAAAACGGCCTTGAACAATCGCAGCAAGGCCTGCTTCTGACTGGGCCTGCTCTAATACTTGATTTTGCCTCTCTTCCGCCCACGGTCCAACATACACAGATAAAATACCTGTGAATATTAAATTGGCCACGGCAATCAGTAAAGTAACGCGAGTAACATACCACTCACTGATCCCAACGCCATGGAGCACCACCATTTCGTTTTCGGCATACATTCGCCCGTGAGCAAGTAAAATGCCCAAGAAAAAACTTAATGGCAGCACCAATACCGTCAATTGCGGTAAATTTAGACCTAATAAGGTCAATACTAATGTGGCGGGAAATTCGCCATTTGAGGCATCCCCTAATACACGCACAAATTGCTGGCTAATAAAAATAGTTAATAGCACCAAAAGTATCGCAAATTGCGCTTTTAAAACTTCAACGATCAAGTATCTAAATACAATCACAGGTAGGATCCACTGTCTAAACTTGTCTTTTTGCTGGTATCAGAGTAAGTTCACTATAAAATGTCTGCTTTTAGCAGTTATTGATAGTTTTCTGACCAGCTCGTGAGCTTCCTTTAGTGTAATTCATTTAGCAGCTATAGCAGAAAATTACCAAGGATTTATTTCCTTAAAGGGTTGTAAATATGGCCTAACAGGCCTAATTAAAACATTATCTAATAAATATAAAAATTTGTCTTTAATAATCTAGGAGTGCTCATGGAGTTTAGCGTAAAGAGCGGCAGCCCCGAGAAGCAACGTTCAGCTTGTATCGTTGTCGGTGTATACGAACCACGTCGTTTATCTGGTATCGCGGAGCAATTGGATAAAATCAGTGAAGGTTACATCAGTAACCTACTTCGACGCGGTGATTTAGAAGGCAAGCCAGGACAGATGTTGTTATTACATCATGTTCCGAATGTGCTAAGTGAGCGCGTTTTATTGGTTGGTTGTGGTAAAGAGCGTGAACTTGATGAACGCCAATACAAACAAATCATCACCAAAACCATCAATACTTTAAACGAAACAGGTTCGATGGAAGCGGTTTGCTTCTTGACTGAATTGCACGTTAAAGGTCGCGATACGTACTGGAAAGTTCGCCAAGCCGTTGAGACGACTTATAACAGCTTATACAGCTTTGACACCTTAAAAACACGTAAAGGCGAAACTCGTCGTCCATTACGTAAAATGGTGTTTAATGTACCGACACGTCGTGAACTAACGATTGGTGAACGTGCAATCGATCATGGAATGGCTGTCGCATCAGGTATGGATTTATGTCGTGACGTTGCCAATATGCCACCTAATATCTGTAATCCTGCTTACCTTGCATCTCAAGCACGTCAGATTGGTGAAGTTCACCAAAACCTGACAGTAACGACTGTCGGTGAAGAGCAAATGGCTAAGCTAGGCATGAACTCATACCTAGCAGTTGGCCGTGCCAGTGCCAATGAATCCATTATGACAATCATGGAGTACAAAGGCGCTGTTGATGAAACAGAAAAGCCAATTGTCCTCATTGGTAAAGGCCTGACGTTTGACTCAGGCGGCATCTCATTAAAACCAGGTGATGGCATGGATGAGATGAAGTATGACATGGGCGGCGCAGCAGGTGTTATTGGCGCAATGAAAGCCTTATGTGAAATGAATTTACCTATAAACGTTATTGGTATTCTTGCAGGCTGTGAAAACATGCCATCAGGTGATGCTTACCGTCCAGGTGACATTTTAACCACCATGTCAGGCCAAACTGTCGAAGTATTAAATACTGATGCAGAAGGACGCTTAGTGCTTTGTGATGTACTGACTTATGTTGAACGTTACGACCCTGAATTGGTTATCGATACCGCAACATTAACTGGCGCTTGTGTGATTGCCTTAGGTAAACATGCCTCTGGTTTATTCTCTTCACATAACCCGCTAGCTCACGAACTATTAAATGCGGGTGAGCAATCAGGTGACCGAGCATGGCGTATGCCGATTTGGGATGAGTATCAAGAAATGCTTGAGAGCCCATTTGCTGACATGACTAACTTAGGCGGTCGTCCAGCAGGTTCTATCACAGCTGCATGTTTCTTATCTCGTTTCACTAAGAAATATAACTGGGCACATATCGATGTGGCAGGTACAGCTTGGAACAGCGGCGCAAATAAAGGTTCTACAGGTCGCCCTGTGCCATTATTAAGTCAGTTCTTAATTAACAGAGCTGGTGTTGATCAAGGCGAATAAGCCTTATTATCCAAGTTAGACAATGCGTTTTATAAAAAAAGGTGAAGAAATCATTCTTCACCTTTTTTATTTATAAATGATTTAAAACTAATCACATCTAAATGTTAATTTAACCGCTGTCCACCCTAGCCCCATGAGTTGCTTTTAGTGTAAAATCCGTCTTTACTTCGTCAAATACAGTAAAAGCATGCCAAAGACTCTGTTTTACTTAATGCCCGCCATCAATACGCAGCCAAGTGCAATCGAAAGTGTATTTTTAAGCGCCTGCCAATTAGCAGAAAAGCATTATCGTCAGCAGCAATTAATTTATATTCATTGCCAAGACAAGCAGCAGGCATACGCCATTGACGAATTACTTTGGCAATTTGAGCCAACGGCATTTGTTCCCCACAATTTAAAAGGGGAAGGACCGGTAACCGGTTCACCTGTGGAAATTGGTTTTGATAAATTAGGCGCGAATAAAAGCCGCCATTTACTCATTAACCTCGCAGATCAAGTGCCATCATTTGCGGTTAACTTTCCGCATATTATCGATTTTGTTGCTAATGATGATGCGCTTAAACAAATTGCACGTGCTCGCTATCGCGAATATAAGCAATTAGGCATTGAGCTCACAACAACTGAGTTCACTGGCGTTTAAGTCAGTTGATTCGTTAACAATACCAACTATTAATTTAGATTGAGAAAACAAAAATCCCATGGAAAAAACATATAATCCGCAGTCAATTGAGCAATCTCTTTACCAAAACTGGGAAGAGCAAGGCTACTTCAAACCACATGGCGATGAGTCAAAAGGTAACTATTGCATCATGATCCCGCCACCGAATGTGACGGGTAGTTTGCACATGGGTCATGCATTCCAAGATACCATCATGGATACCTTGACTCGTTACCAACGCATGAAGGGTAAAAATACCCTTTGGCAAGTGGGTACTGACCATGCGGGTATTGCAACTCAAATGCTGGTTGAACGTAAAGTCTTTGCAGAAGAAGGATTAGGCCGCCACGACTTAGGCCGCGATAACTTTATTGAACGCATTTGGGATTGGAAAAATGAATCTGGCGGTACTATTACTAAACAGCTACGTCGTTTAGGCGCATCAGTTGATTGGGACCGTGAACGTTTTACCATGGATGAAGGCATGTCTGAAGCCGTACAAGAAGTGTTTGTACGTCTATACGATGATGAGTTGATTTACCGTGGTAAACGCTTAGTAAACTGGGATCCAAAACTGCACACTGCAATTTCTGATCTTGAAGTTGAAAACAAAGAAAAGCAAGGCAGCATGTGGCATTTCCGCTATCCGCTTGCTGAGGGTGCATTAACTGCTGATGGTAAAGACTATTTAGAAGTCGCCACTACACGTCCTGAAACCATGTTAGGTGATAGTGCTGTTGCAGTTCACCCTGACGATGAACGTTATCAATCACTGATTGGTAAGTTCATTTTATTGCCAATCGTAAACCGTCTTATTCCTATCGTAGCTGACGATTATGTCGACATGGAATTTGGTACAGGTTGTGTAAAAATCACACCTGCACATGACTTTAACGATTATGAAGTCGGTAAGCGTCACGCCCTGCCAATGTTCAACATATTAACCATCAATGCTGACATTCGTAGCGCAGCAGAAGTGGTTAATACTGACGGCACAGCAAATAATGAATTAGATAACAGCTTACCAGAGCGTTATGCAGGTTTAGAGCGTTTTGCCGCTCGTAAAGCCATCGTTGAAGAGTTCGAGACTTTAGGTCTACTGGGCAAAATCGACCCTCACGGATTGAAAGTGCCTTATGGCGATCGTTCAGGTGTGGTAATCGAGCCATTACTGACCGACCAATGGTATGTATCAGTTGCACCTATGGCTAAAACTGCGATGGAAGCTGTTGATAATGGCGACATCAAGTTCGTACCACAACAATACGAGAACATGTACAACTCTTGGATGCGCGATATTCAAGACTGGTGTATCTCTCGCCAACTTTGGTGGGGACATCGTATCCCAGCTTGGTACGACGAAGCAGGTAAAGTCTATGTAGGTCGTGACGAAGCTGAAGTTCGTGCAAAGCATAACTTAGATGAGTCTATTGTCTTACGCCAAGATAACGATGTGTTAGACACATGGTTTAGCTCTGCGTTATGGACATTCTCAACATTAGGTTGGCCAAAAAACACCGAAGAATTAAAAGCTTTCCACCCAACAGATGTGTTGGTTACAGGCTTTGATATTATTTTCTTCTGGGTTGCCCGTATGATCATGATGACCATGCATTTCATTAAAGATGAAAATGGCAAACCACAAGTCCCGTTCAAGACTGTGTATGTGACAGGTCTTATCCGTGATGAAGCGGGTAACAAAATGTCGAAGTCTAAAGGTAACGTACTTGACCCATTAGACATGATTGACGGTATTGACCTTGAGTCACTTGTGACTAAGCGTACTGGCAACATGATGCAGCCTAAACTTGCAGCTAAGATTGAAAAAAGCACGCGTAAAGAGTTTGCTGACGGTATCGAAGCACATGGTACTGATGCGCTACGTTTCACTTTAGCGTCAATGGCTTCAACAGGACGTGACATCAACTGGGACATGAAACGCCTAGACGGTTACCGAAGTTTCTGTAACAAAATCTGGAATGCTTCACGCTACGTACTAATGAACACCGAAGTACAAGCTGAAGGCGCTGATGATGATGCTATCGGTGAAGCGTTAGATTGCGGTCAACTGCTCGTTGATGGCAAGCCAGGTGCGATGGAGTTGTCTCTTGCTGATCGCTGGATTATCGGTTTGTTCAATCAAACGGTAAAAGCTTATGATGAGCATATGGCAAACTACCGCTTTGACTTAGCCGCTAACACTATTTATGAGTTCACTTGGAATCAGTTCTGTGACTGGTACTTAGAGCTAACGAAGCCTGTAATGCAAAGCGGCAGCGAAGCACAGCTTCGTGGTACACGTCATACTCTAGTCACTGTACTAGAAAAAATGCAGCGTTTAATGCACCCAATGATGCCTTATCTCACCGAAACTATCTGGCAGCGCATTAAACCGTTAGCAGGAGTTGAGGGAGAGACGTTAATGTTGGCTGAATTCCCTGAATTTGATGCCGCTAAAGTAGACTCTCAAGCGATGGAAGATCTTGAGTGGGTTAAGCAAGTGATTACAGCTGTACGTAATATTCGTGCAGAACTTAACATTGCTCCTTCTAAACCACTTAACGCCCTACTACGCGGCGTGAGTGAACAAGACAAAGCACGTCTAGAAGCAAACCAAACCTTCTTCAAGACCCTAGCTAAGCTTGAATCTATGACTATTCTTGCCGACGGTGAAACAGCGCCAATGTCTACAACACAGCTTGTAGGTGATATGGAGCTGTTAATTCCAATGGCTGGATTAATTGATGTTGCTAAAGAAGTGGCTCGTATCGACAAGCTACTTGAAAAAGCAGCTGGCGAGTTCAAACGTATTGAAGGCAAGTTATCGAATCAAGGGTTTGTCGCTAAAGCACCTGCAGCCGTGATTGAAAAAGAGCGTGCTAAACAAGCGGAATACCAACGAGATATTGAAAAGCTAACCGAACAAAAAGCTGAACTGGCTAAACTAGAAAGTTAACCTCAGTAATACGAAAAAGGCCATCAACAAAAGTTGATGGCCTTTTTCTATTTCTTCTATGTCTAAATTGACTTGCACAGTCAAAGCCCTGTTTGTGAACGGCTGCCGATCTTAGATGCTAGATGGGGAAACTTATTGCTCATTGACGCTTAAGGTATATTGCGGATATTTAGCCCCTTGGCTAGATTTTTTATTCGCCACAACCTTAGCGCCTATTTCGATGTACTCTCCATCGACACCAGGATTGTCTAACCCCATTGCAGGAAACGTTTTATAAGTGGTATTTTTATAGCGAATTTTAATGTTTTTTATTTGGATTAGCGGCTCATTATTCAAACTAATAAAATTAATCGTTATGGGATCGCTAGTATCAGAAGTAATAAAATAGCGCCCTTGATAATAATCATCATCAAGCAAAGTCGCATTGGTTGAATTACCAATCTCGCCTTTCCAGTTCACTACCACAGTAGAACTTGTTCCGCTATTTTGTAACACCGTAGGAAATTTAATAGGCTGAATTTCTGTAATAACAATTTGTGCGAAAGCTGAAGAACAACACAGCACACTTAACGTAGCAAGCAAGGTCAACTTTATGAGTTTGAGATATCTGGAAGAGTCAATACAAGTTGGCATACCGCTGACCACTCAATTTTATTATTATTTTTATTAATCATTGATTTTAAGGTACTTTAAAAACAAAAATGTAATTAATAAACCTTAAGCAAATAAAAGCTAAATTAAGTCTATAAAAACATTTTGTATCAAATAGTCTTATCAATATTTTCTCGCATCATCTCAATAATGTTACAAAAAATCAACAAACTCATTTAAGAAAGTCAGACAATGTTGACGAGTTCAGTCTACTCAATTTTTCGTTGAATTCTGTAAAATCCCCAGCCTAAGATCAATGTTGTACATTTTTAAATCAAAAGATCGTCTAGATGAAACCTTGTTGACTGACCAAAAAACAAACAAAAAATACCGTTATATCAACAGCATCAAAAAACCAACTAAACTACTCAACTAATAAATAAGATCTTTCATAGCCGATATTATTCTAATTTTCATAGAGTTAAACGCCAGTTTGAAATCTAATACTTTGTAGCTAGTATTTTAAATTAAACTTTAGCAATAACTTATAACTCTTAGCTATACAAAGAAATGCAAGACACAATTGTAATCAAAGTGTTGCAAATTATTTCAATACTGCTATTTTGACTTTACCCATTGATTAAGTCCTTGTTTAAAAGCGACAAATATCCACATAAAAATTATGGGCTATTAAAATTATAATATTACACCTGGGAACAATAAAATGACTAAAAAAATACTATTATCATCTGTTATCGCCTCTACACTATTTCTTTCTACTCAAGTGGGTGCCGCAGACGAAACAGGTACTGCTAACTTCAACTTAATCTACCCAATCACTGTATCTGAAACGACCCAAATGGAATTTGGTGATGTATCTATCGCTGCTGATGGCCAGTGTGCTCTTGATTACTCAGATACAACTTCTGGAGCTGCATGTGTTGCTGGTGGTAATGCTGCACGTACTGGTGTGTTCAATGTGGCTGCCGCTGACGGAACAGTAAACCTTTCAGTATCTGGTCCTGATACGTCTGTTTCTGGCGTTACGTTTACCCCAACTCTTGCTAGTGCAACGGGTACTGTCTCTGGTAATACGTTAGACGTTGATGTTGCTGGTACACTTGATATCGTTGCAGCTTCAGCAACTGAAGGGACTCACGCACTGTCTTACACTCTTTCAGTGGTTTACTAAACCTGTTATCTGATTTAAGCAATTTACCCTAACCTATATTGCTTACATCACCAGTAACATTGATGAATCCCGCAACGTGGTTGCGGGATTATATTCACCCCACTAACAAACAAAATTAAAATAAGCTCGAAGTAAGCTAACAATAATAATTAATAAATTTGCATTTAATGCATCAAAATTTAGCTGGGCAACAATATGAAAAACTTACTACTTATAACCACTTTGGTGTTAAGTCTTATACCTAGTGTGAGTGCAAACTTACTCGTGACACCAACCCGTGTCGAACTTGACAACCAGCGCAACAAAAGCGCCGTTTTTTCATTAGTTAATAAAAGCAGCGACACCGCTCGCTACGAAATTTACCTTGAAGACAAACAGTTACTCTCCAATGACGAATTTTTAACTTTAGAGCCTAAAACAAGTCCTACTTCACTTACCAGTTTCACCCGTTACTCTCCTCGACGAGTCAGTCTATCCCCTGAGCAAGGCGCAAGAGTAAGGCTTGCTGTGCGCCCGCCAAAAGACATCAAAGCTGGTGAATACCGAAGCTACATCGTTTTTCATCAAATCCCTTTAGCCCCGACCACAGTTTCAGACACCACTGAATCCAATGACACGATGAACTTATCAGTCACAGCCTATTTACGTATTGCCATTCCGGTGATCATGAGAGTCGGTGATTTAATCGCAGAATTAACAGTGAACGGAGAATTGCTAGCAAGCCCAGATAATCAGCAACAACTAATTGTTGATATCGCCCGCAGCGGTCAACGTAGCAGTTACGGTGATATTGAAGTGTATGACAGTGCATCTAATCAATTAGTTGGCAGTTTAAAAAATGCATCCATCTATACTGAAAACGATCAACGTCGATTTGCAATAACACTTAGCCAAGCAGTAAAACCTGGGACGGCTCTACTGATTAGATATGTTGAAAATGACACTTTATTCGAGGCTAAAACAATCGAATCCGTGATCAAATTATAAGGACAGTGTGACTGAAAAACACCTACTTTATCTCGGCAGATTATGCTTTTTCGGCATATCAACCGTATAGCAAAATATACTTTTTGTATTTGTTTATTATTGCTATACATAGAAACAATCAATCCAGGGCTTGAATCATCAACGCCCTGGAGAACCGATTCAATTGATTTTATTGCCAACCTCAATCTCGCCGCCTCAAACAACCAATCCCAACATAAAGAAAGGGAAATCCCTGACAAAGAAGCTACCATCAATGACTCGTTAACGAAAACGGGCTCATCATTACAGCAAAGCACTTCATTTCAACCTCAAACCAAATCAAAGACAATGGCGTCAGAATCAATAACAACTACGCCAGAACCTGAGTTAACTATCACATCAAAGCCAATAGCACTTACATCAACAGTATTAACTTCAGCTTCTACTTCAGCATTAGTCAAACCCGCTATAGTGAACTCTGAAAACAAGAAAAAAGTTAACATTAAGCCTGAAACAGTCTCTTCCAAGAGAGCACCAACAATTGGCTCAGCCCCTATTAATGGCCTTAGCAACCTGCCAACTAATCAAGAATTTAGTCAACAGTCTAGTCAAAAAACTAGCCAACAAGTGACACTATCTGACGCGTCAAAGCTCATTCAAGCTACCTCGCCAGTGACTGTAGCCTCAACAGCAAATAATCCTGAAATAGCATTAGCGAATTGTTCTCGACGACTGACTCGAAGTTACACAAGTTCTGCTGCAAATGAAGAGCAATTTCTTGTCGGGCAGTTTAATTATGGTTCTGAGCAGCTAAGCGATGAGATTTTTATCTATCAAGATAAAGCAACTCTTTACCTGCCAATACAATTTTTAGCCGATAATTTGATGCTACCGTTACAAGTTAACATGCAACCATTAAGCGTGAGCGGCTGGTATTTGACCACGGAAAACACTGTCGATATAAGCCAACAACTCATGCAATTTACTGCGCAAAATAGTGATTGTAATCAAAACCCAACTGACGTCTATTTTGATGATTGGGACATCTATGTCGATATTGAGGTGGTAGAGCAAATACTGGGATTAGAAATTCACTTTGATCATGCTCGTCAGTTACTTGCGGTGAATGAAAATACCTTAGTTCCACTTAGTCAGCTGCTTGAGAGGCAAAAGCGCCACCAGCAATTTAATCATCAAAAAAATGCCAATGACCAACAAAGAATGCGTCAAGTAACTAGCGAGTATGCCACGATTGGCGATTTGGCGTTACATGCAGATGTCGGCGTCTCACAACGTAAACAAATAGAAACCCAACAACCGAATGTTGATGGTTTTATCCAAGTAAGGACTGATTTACTCGGACATAGTGCCTATGCTGGTTACTCTTGGTCGGAATACGGCGAAACATTTAACGCCTATATAGAAAAAGCAATGGCCGACACTTGGGTTAAATACTATCGACTTGGTAGTATCGACTCCCATAACTTGGCGTTGGTTTCAGGCGCCAGCTCTGGTGAAGGTCTCATTCTTAATGCTGGTGACGCATTTTCAGATGACATTAGATACATTGTCGTTGAAGGTGAGTTAGAGCCAGGGTGGGATGTTGAATTATACCGAAATGGCGGTTTAATCAGTGTTCAACGTGTTGGTGACAATGGACAATATCGCTTTGAACAAGTGCCCTATTATATTGGAACTAACCAATACCAATTACGTTTATTTGGGCCAAATGGTGAAACACGAACAGAGTCCTTTAGTAAACTGCTCGACCCTTCTTTAATGCAAGCCGACAGCTTCGGAATGAACTTTGGCGTGATGCAACGAGAGCAAGATGATTTAAAACAAGTTTACGCGAGTGCAAACTGGGCGGTATCTGATAACTTCTCGGCTGGTATTGCCTTAATTGAGCAACAAGTGAGTGATAACAAATGGCTGTTCAACCCTTCTTTGACTTTCAGTATGTTAACCGACAACAGCGTCTGGCAACTTAATCTCACAGGAAATGAAACTGGAACAGCTGCTAACATTATTGCCCAAGGGAGTAATAGCCTAATTGACTGGCAAGCAGAATGGGCACACTACCAAGACTTTGAATCATGGGAAAATCCAAATAACCAAGTAAAACAACTGGCCAATATTAATGTGAATGGCAACCTAGACCACACGAATATGAGCTGGGGGCTCAATGGCTCATGGCAAGAACAAAACTTTGGTACAGACAGTATTTACCTTGGAGCAACTGTAGCAGGCCAGTTTCAGCACCTAGCATTAAGTAACGAGTTAAGTTGGCAAAACATCGCCGATACACAACGTTGGGCCAATCGATTAGCCCTTTCAGGTCGAGTCTCCGACTGGTACTTACGTAGCTATGCTGATATTGCACTGCTGCCCACAACAGAACTCACCCAGTTAGTGTCTAATGCCAGTACGTCTTTAAGCGAGCAAAGTAACTATCAGTTTGAAGTTCGTTACCAACCAATGGCATTAGCAGAAGTTACGGTGAGAAACTCTTTATCTTATTTTTTAGATACCAGTACCTTAAGGCTGACATTAGAAAATGACTCTGAAGGTGATTGGTTTGCACAATTTAAGTGGAGTAGTTCTGCGCTATTAATTGCACCCGATAACACTTGGTTACTGGACAGAGTTAGCCATTTAAATACTGGAAGTGTAAAAATTATCGCTTTTCAAGATGACAACAACAACGGCCTATTTGATGAAGATGAATTACCACTCAGTGGTCTACGTTTTTCAGGCCATAGTCAAGCTGATAACGCAACGGATGAGCGCGGCCAGTTATTAATTACCCACATACAAACTTCAAGGCCACATCGCCTTGTGCTAAATGAGCAATCACTACCTGACCCATTTTTACTGCCTCAAAACAGCATTTTATTAGTAAACGCTCATCCAGGGAATGTAGCCGAAGTGCTATTTCCTGTGTTATTTACTGCAGAGCTAGATGGCGAGATATTTTATGATGATGGGGTTGCGGCAAAAGGTGTGCTGGTGACGTTAATTGATGACGCTGATAATCAATATCATGCCCGAGTAGAGTACGATGGAGTGTTTATCTTTGAGCAACTGGTACCCGGTCGCTATCAAATTGAAATCAATAAACAACGCCAAGCCACACCAATCGAACTGAAGCCAGGTGAATATGTGACCCTCGCCACACAAACCATTTCTCGTTAAACCAAAACAAGATAAATAAGTGCGCATTTATTCAGCAACAACTAGAATAAATTATGGATTTATTGATGTGGAAACAAATAAAGCATGTCACTCTTTATGTTGGTGGTTGCCGTTTCACAAGCCCATTTTAACTTAGTGACCCCTGTGTCTATTGAGCAAATTCGACCAATGGATCTTGGAATGATATACAACCAAGCCAACGTTAATTGCCAGTTAGATCAATTTAACCGTCAGGGTAACGGCTGCCTCACTTCCGATAATCAACTCGGTCAATTTAAAATTCAAGGTAATGGCGAGTCTTCTATTAACGTGAGGGTTTACCCAACTTCCACGTCCAACGTATTATTTACCCCTATTCTGCCCAATGGCAATCAGCAGCAATCATTTGCTTTATCTGAAACAGCAACAATTATCAATGTCGGTGGTAAAGTGGATGTGCTTAACGATGAAAATGTTGGGCAACAGCAATTGTCATACACCATTGAAGTGAATTATCACTAACCGACAAAACAACGCAATAGCTCTTTCTTTCACAGGTCTTTATTGTAAGTGCTAAACAATACTCGCATATTGGCAAGTGTTTCTAGTCAATTGCTCTGATTTCCTGTATAAGCATCGCCTCTAGAATATTTTTCAACTTTCTTAACCAAGCACTTTGTTTGCAAACATCAAAGCCAACAAGCTTGCACGTTATAAAAGTCAATCAATATAAAGATTCAATTTTTCATATTTATAAGATGGGCAGGTACGATTATGTCAGACAAATTTTTCTTCAAAGGCCGTCAAACGCCTAAACCTGCCTATGGCGAAAGTGGTTACAATACTAAACGTCAGGCTAAGCTTGGCACTAAAGTTAAGCCACTAACCTTGTCAGTTCAAACCGCAGAAAGAGCTGCGCAAGTACAGCAAATACTAGATGACAAAAACCTGTTTGCGAACATGACTGTTGATGAAAATACCCCTGAAAATATTATTGAGCTAGAGGGCATTATCAATAAGCCTACCGCAGTAACAGCCGAAGCAAAAATTAACCGCAACGATCCTTGCAGCTGTGGCAGTGGCAAAAAATACAAAAAGTGCTGTGGTTAATCATGCCTTGGCTTAAGCAATTCATTAGGACAGCTTAAAGCGACACACTAAGCACCACTTTAGCTTGAACAATA
Source organism: Shewanella sp. P1-14-1 (assembly GCF_001401775.1). Taxonomy (NCBI): domain Bacteria; kingdom Pseudomonadati; phylum Pseudomonadota; class Gammaproteobacteria; order Alteromonadales; family Shewanellaceae; genus Shewanella; species Shewanella sp. P1-14-1. Next base: position 83,929 of record NZ_LKTL01000010.1, read on the forward strand.
AAAATGGAATCAAAACATGTTTTTGATTCCATTTTTTTGTTATGAAAATATCTTTATTTTGTGAAATATTATAAGCTTAACTTCGTTCTTATTATACTCAGTCATAGTGTGCTTAATAAAAGGCAACACTTTTATCAACAGGTTAATTAATCAACCAACGTGATACTAGAGGTCAGAGTGAACACAGTCATAGCAGTAAAGTCCTTGATAACGGCGGGCATCTTGTGCTGCGCTACCCTAAGTTGGCCCGTCATGAGTCAACAATTTAGTCTCGTTAACAGTAACCATACTCCTATGGCAAATATGGTGGTATATCTCACTGCTACCTCTCCTTCTTCAGTAAAAAAGATAGCCCCTGAATCAACTCAGCCTCCAATTGAAATACATCAAGAAAATAAACAGTTCAGCCCATATATCACGGTTATTCAACAAGGTTACCAACTCAAATTTGTTAATGATGATGATATTACTCACCACATTTATTCGGCATCAGGCCCCAAACGCTTTTCGTTTAAACTACGCAAAGACAGCACTCAACAAGATATGTTATTTGATCAATCAGGCCACATTTCAATGGGGTGTAACATCCATGACTGGATGAGCGGACATGTGTTGGTGGTCGATACTCCTTATTACGGCGTGACTGATTCAAATGGTAACGTCACATTCGATGAGCTACCTGATTCTGAATATCAACTCGTTGTCTGGCACCCGCAATTACGGGCAGATAACAATCAATTTAGCCAGACGATAACAACGCCTTTAGCAGAGGCATTAACCATACAAATAACTGCATCAATGGACGACATCCCAACTCAACAAAGTTTGGATGACTTTGACTTTCTGGATGGATATTAATGCGAAATACGTTCAATAGTATTCAAACTCGAATATTCACCTTTTTCATGGTGTTATTAATAGCTGTTCAAGCTATTTCTTTTGCCATTAATTACTATTCGAATAAACGTTTAGAAAAACAGCAGTTAGAAAACCAACTGTCAGTAGCTGAGTTGGTATTTAAGTCAGAATATGACAACCGAAATTACTATTTATCCGCTTTTGCCGAAACGGCTGCAAAAGACTTTGGCCTTAAAGATATTTTTATTGATGGCGACAGCCGCAGTTTTTTGGTGGCATTAAATAATCATCGAAAACGCATCAATGCAGACTTAGCTATTGCAGTTGATCATAAAGGGAATGTGATTGGCGAACTGTTAACGACAGCAAAAGGACCTAACAAAGGCAAAGTTAATGTTGGACCAGAACAAGGTCAACCATTTAGATTCCCGCTTACAACAGAATTTGAAACCAATAGCCCCATATACCCTCTTGGCGAGCATGTTTATCAGTTAAGGTTTTCACCATTAACCAGTGGCGCAGCAAACATTATTGGCTGGGTGGGCTTTGGCTTTATCATTGGCGACGAGTTAACGCATTCGTTATCGGAGCAAACCGGCTTGAACACTGGATTTTTGCTCACATCTGAAAAAAGTAACCAATTAATTAGCCTCTCCAATACCAGATTCACCCACGAAGACCATCAAGTCATCAGTGACTTTATTGAACACAATCAAACCAATGATGAATACATTTTATGGCAATCAGATTTAGGTGAGGTTAAGCGTGATAGCCAAGACAATGTTCAACTACATGCCTTTATGTATTTGAGTCGCAATGCTGCGCTTGAATCAGCACAAGATCATTGGTTTCAACAATTATTATTGATTTTATTAATGTTGCCGATGTCACTATTTGTGGCCTACATTATTGCTCGAGGTGTCACTAAGCCACTTACATTATTGATAAAACAAGCTCGATTTATTGCAAAAGGTAATTACAATTCAAAGGTAGAAGTTGGCAACAGTGCAGAGATGAAAGAACTCGCTGAAGAAATCACTGCCATGCAACAAGCCATATTAAGCCGTGAAAACAAAATAGCCTTTCAAGCCTACCATGACCCACTGACCAATCTAGGTAATAAAAACGAGTTAATCCGCATCACCTCGAGTTGGTTCGAAAGCAAATCTCCATTAGCAATATGCCTGATTAATATTCGTCGTATGACTGAAATCAACGGTACCTTAGGTCATGTTGTTGGCGATATGGTGATCACAGAAGTTGGCCGTCGATTAGCAAGCTTTGATGAAATAGATCTCGTCTGCCGTATTAACGGCGATGAATTTGTCCTTGCTATTGAGCACACAGAGCAAAAATCACTTACCGCATTAATAAATCATGTCCAACAAACTGTTGAAGCCAATTACTGCTATCAAGACATTTCGTTGCATTTACAAACCACTATCGGCATCAGTTTTGTTTATTACCCAAGTGATCTCGAAACACTATTACGCCAAGCCGACACCGCCTTACAGTATGCAAAGAAACATCGTCAGCATTTACAGATTTACCACCAGCAAATTGATGTTAATACCGTAGACAGACTGCAATTAGTCAACGACCTAAAACCGGCAATTGAGCAAGATGAGCTAGTGTTATTTTACCAACCTAAGCTGAACCTCAAGCTCAATAAAGTAACCCATGTAGAGGCATTGGTTCGTTGGCAACATCCGATAAGAGGCATGATCCCGCCAGATAGCTTTATTCCTATCGCTGAAAAAATGGGACAAATGAATGCTCTAACGAACTGGGTAATCAATCAAGCGCTAGACCAATACCTACTATGGCAACAACAAGGAGTTGAGCTCTCCATAGCAATCAATATTTCAGCTGAGAATTTAAAGGATGATCAATTTTGCCAGCATATTTTGCAAATGATTAAAGATAAGAAAGTGCCTATCGAAGCATTAACACTGGAGATCACCGAGGATGCCGTTGTTGCCGATCCTGAACATGCCATCAAGCAACTTACAGAGCTCAAACAGCATGGGCTTAAGCTATCAATTGATGATTACGGTACTGGCTACTCCTCTTTAGCCCAGCTAAAACAACTTCCCGTGGATGAGCTAAAAATTGATAAGTCATTTGTGCAAAACTTGATGAGCAGCGAAGACGATAAAATTATTGTCAGTTCAACCTTGCAGCTTGCCCATAACCTAGGTTTAAAAGTGGTGGCTGAAGGCATTGAAGATGAAGGTTCTCTCAAATGGTTAACCCAGCGAGGCTGTGAAATGGGCCAAGGCTTTTACTTGTCAAAACCCGTTGATGCCGAAAAGTTAACCCAATGGTTATCACAATCAAATTACCGTTAACACGTCACTAATCCGTTATAAATAAATCAATAAGGTACGCGGATGAAATATTGGAAAAGAACAGGAAAATGGATTTGTATTTTATGTTTAGCTTGCCATTCTGCCACTGCTGCAGAACATCACTTTTCAGGCCTGATTGATGTAAGAGCCAGTTACACAGATGGCACTGAATCTTATGTCGATGGTGGCTTAGGAAAATTTCGCTTTGATGATGGCACTCAATTATCACTTTCCCAAGTTGGCCTGACCTATAAAGTGGATTGGGAAAACGCATTTTCAGCGCATGTGACAGCCAATGGTTATCTTGATAATACCCGTAATGATATTGGTATTACCGAAGCATTTTTAAATTATCGCAGTTTGCCCTGGCAAAATGGCCTTAGGTTAAAAGGTCGATTAGGCTTAATGTACCCTGATATTTCTCTGGAAAATATCGCCACAGCTTGGTCGTCCCCTTATACATTAAGCTATTCGGCGATAAACAGCTGGTTAGGTGAGGAGTTTCGCCATCTTGGTGCAGAACTCACCCTTGAGCGCTTAGGAAAATTCCATAACTCAAAACATGACTTAGCCTTATCTGCAGCTTTATTCCAATATAATGATACCGCTGGCGCCATGCTCGCTTGGCATGGTTGGACACTCAGCTCCCGTCAAACCTTACTCCATGAATCCTTGCCATTAAGTAATATTCCCAGCTTAGCAGGAGGCAGTTTAGATGATCAGGCCGATGAATCAGATCCTTTTATCGAACTAGATGATCGTTTTGGTTATCACGTACATGGTCAATGGCGATTTAAAGGAAATGGCGAAGTGTCATTAGGTTATTATGATAACAATGCCAATACTCTCGTCTTTAAGAATGGCCAATATGCTTGGCTGACAAAGTTTACTCATGCTGGTGTCAAATGGCGTTTACCCTACCAAATCGAACTCATCAGCCAAATCATGTATGGCAGCACGTTGATGCAGTCACCAGAAGCTGTAGATGTGGTTAATAATGACTATCAAGCCGCCTTTGTTTTATTAACTAAACGTTGGGATAAACATCGCCTGACTATTCGAGCAGAAGATTTTGAGGTATCAGACAATGATGCCACGTTCGACGATAACAATAATGAACAAGGCAATGCCCTCACCTTGTCGTATCAATATCGTTTACAAAAAAGCTGGTTTATCCAAGCTGAATATAACCGTATAGACGCGACTCGTGATGCCAGAGTTGAACAAGGTTTACCCAAAGAGATGCTAGAGCAGCAGTGGCAATTAGCCACTAGATGGTATTTCTAACACCCAGTTGCCGCTTCATTAGCCATGGATTGGCTGTTACCGCTTTTTTTACTTCATAACAAATCATGCCTAAGTGGTTAAAAAATAATTTGAAGAACGGTTATCCATAATTAAAAAAGCAGCAACCTGCGCAATAATCAGTCCATATTTCAATTGTGTAACCCTCGCATGACGCCAATCTGCCCCTCAAAGATTTAACATTCAATATAAAGCGCAATTTTTATCACAGTTCTTTTGTATTTTGTTTCAAATTAGGTAAAGTGTCTGCCAGCTTAATGTTAATAATAATCATAATAAAAGGTGAGATATGAGTGAAAATTCACACTCAGGTAACGACCTCAGTGAAGTAAAACAACTTGGGATGTGGGCATCGATTGCCAGCCTGAGTTATATTTTTTGGATCGTCGGCGGCATGGAGCTGGTTGAACGTATCGCATACTACGGTGTAAAGGCCAGTGCTGGTCTTTATGCAAAAGCCCCCACCTCTGAAGGTGGCTTAGGTATTAGCCTTAGCGATTATGGTGTGATCATCGCAATTTGGGCCTTCATGCAAACCTTCATACCTGTCTTTACGGGCGGCATATCAGATCGCGTTGGTTACAAAGAAACCATTTTTGCCTCCACGATAATTAAAATCGCTGGCTATCTTGTCATGGCTTTCTTCCCAAGCTTTTATGGTTTCCTCTTTGGTGCCATTTTGCTGGCGGCGGGTACAGGTATTTTTAAACCGGGTATTCAAGGTACCTTAGTGCTATCCACTGGCAGACAAAACACCTCAATGGCTTGGGGTATATTCTACCAAGTTGTTAATATTGGTGGATTCTTAGGTCCGCTAGTTGCTGTGCATATGCGCCAATTATCTTGGGATAATGTGTTTTATGCCTGTGCTGCCATTATCTCGTTAAACTTTTTATTTCTATTAGCTTATAAAGAGCCAGGAAAAGAAGAACGCCTTGAGCGAAATCGTAAAATTAAATCTGGTGAAATTAAACAAGAAGCGCTATGGCGTGATGCCTTAAACGAGCTTAAAAAACCAGTGGTGATTTACTACATGCTAGTGTTTGCTGGTTTCTGGTTCTTGTTCAATGCCTTATTTGATGTATTGCCTATTCATATTGCAGAATGGGTCGATACCAGTGTGATTGTGACCTCGCTATTTGGCCCCGACGGCACATCTAATGGCTTTTTCCAATTCTGGTTAGGCCTAGATAACACAGGCACTAAGGTCATGCCAGAAGGCATGCTTAACCTCAATGCCGGTATGATTATGACCAGTTGTTTTTTGGTGGCAGCGCTTACTGCTAAATACCGTATAACCACAGCAATGCTAGGTGGTTGTTTGCTGAGTATCCTCGCATTTGTATTTATAGGTGCAACTAATGCGGCATGGATGATTGTACTAGCCATTGCTATGTTCTCTTTCGGTGAAATGATGATTAGCCCGAAGAAAAACGAGTTCATGGGTAATATTGCCCCTGAAGGCAAAAAAGCGATGTACTTAGGTTTTGTGATGTTACCGCAAGGGATTGGCTGGACTCTTGAAGGCTACTTTGGCCCTAAGTTATATGAAATGTACGCATCAAAAGAAGTATTCTCACTACAACTCCTTGCTGAGCGAGGCATGGATGCTGCTACAATTGGCGCTATTCCGCAAGGTGAAGCCTTTAGTACATTAGTGACTTTCACAGGTGAACCTGCTCAAGAACTCACAACCTTGCTGTATAACACCCATAACATTGGTATGGCGTGGTATATCATCGCTGCCATCGGCACTATTTCAGCAGTAGGTATTTTCCTTTACGGTAAATGGTTGTACAAATTACAACAAAGCTAATACCAAACTCTGCATGTAAATAGTAAAAAGCTGACTATGATGTCAGCTTTTTTATTGGGCAAGTGTTATTAAAGTAGTGTAAAAATTCAAGGTCATACTTCATGATGCTACACGTTAAACTCTTCACTCTGAACTATTTGAATTCGCGATTGCATTGTTAACCCTTTTCTAAGCAATAAAACATAAAAAGGAGCCCTAAGGCTCCTTTAATCATTATGCTAATCACAAAAAGTTATCGTAACCTTTTTAGCATACTAATAAACCGAAAAATCTTTAATGACTTGTTCCACTATGCATCACGTCAACACCATAGGTTTTACCTTCGGCATGACACGTTGAACAAGACTCAATCGGTAAATCAACCACTGAACCAGGTTCATCCTGTACATAAGCGCCATTACTCTTGAAGTGAGCTAATGCAGAGGCACTCACGTGACAACTACGACAAGCTTCAGAGATTGGCGAGATGAAACCAGCATCAGTTTCGACAGAGCGTTTACCTGATGTTAATCCACCATCTGCAGCAAATACGGTGCTATCTTCTTTATGACAAGCCTGACAATTATTTAACATTGCAGAGTACCCATTAAGATTGCCTTCAGCATCACGGTATACAGCTGGTTCGCCATCCCAGTAGCCAGCATGGAATCTATGAGCAACAGTAACGAGGTCTCGGTTAGCAAAAGATAAACCTTCAACGACATCCCATATTGCATTGCCATCAGCATCTACTTCGTCAGTTTTATACGATACTGTAGGGTGATAAGTAGGAGAACCACCTAAGTTTTCGCTATGACAATAAGCACATTGTGTGAACTCAGTGACACCGTGAGTGCTTTTTATATGCGTTAAGTTACCATGACAATCATTACACTTAGCTTCACTAATTGAAGTACGATCTGCATCAGCGATACGCATCTCAACAATATCTGCATCAGGCGTTAGGTTAAAGTACTTAGTCTCAGCCAGATTCGCCACGCCCATTTCAACAATATTGCCATCATCATCTTGGGTACACTCGACAATTTCACTTCCTGAGCCGCATAATTGCACTTCAGCCGTTGCGTAAATTGGACCCACTAATAAATCAGTCGCAAATTCAGCTTCGTTAACGACTACGCCATCAGAACTCATCACGCCACCAACGAAGTCCATTTTAAATCCACCATCGGCACCGTAGCCATGTGACACAGCGCCTGTATCTGCATCTAACGTGCCGATTAATAAACCACGGCCAGCATTAGTCATATAATCCGTGATTGACGCATAGGTTGCAGCATCAAGTAAGGAGCCGTTCATGCTCACTTCTGACGTAACGACTAATGTAGACATCCCAGCAGTTGCTGAAGCTTCTACTTCTACTGATTGAATATCAATAATAAACTTATCAGCTAACTCATCTCTGCCGCCAACACCATGAGCTTGCATAGGGCTTAAACTGCCCGCACCATGACAACCTGAACATGAAGCGTCACTTTCAGGCACAATTCCTAAGTGACCTTCACCAGTTTCAAAATCAACATTGGTATGGCAAGACACACAGGCTTCTGCATAAACATTGTCATTCCACTGAGTACCGTTGTCGTGACAGGTTGTACATTCATTCAACTCTGCAGGGAAGGCAATTTCAGAGAACATCTCTTTAGCTGCACCTTCTAGATTATCAATATGATGACCAGCGTGAATGGTGTGGATCATGGCATTAAAGTTAAGGTTATAACCTAAGGCTTCCGCTTCTTCATCCGTCACTGGATAAGAAGGGTTATGACAAGACACACAGTTTTCTACTTTTTGATAATTATGGTGTGCGCTAAGATCAGCGATACGTGAATCAGTATCTTCATAACCATCTAACTGGCCGTGACACTTAATACATGCCGCATTTGAAACGGAGTCTTTCTCTGAAATTGCGATTTCATTAGTCGCAGGAATAAAGTCAATTGGGGTAGAAAGCAGTTTATCTGAAACCGATGTGCCAGAACTATCGACAATATTATAAGTTCGAACCATGACACGATGAAGACTATTAGCATCCCCATTTTCTAAGACAATAGGCGCATTACCATCATGCTCCCAAGTCCCAGTATATGTACCAGGGTTGGCTTCATCTTCAACCAGAGTACAGGCATCTACCTCTGTTCCCCATGAATCTGCTTTACCCGTAGGCGTACAATACATGCTGTAGCTAAAATCATTTGCTAAACCATTACTTTCCCAAACAAGAGGTGCACCGGTATCAGTCATATTTTCCGTTTGGTTAGCCACATAAATAGCCACTTGATCTAAACCAGTAAAAGGTAAAGATTCACCTGCTGAATTTTTACCTGTGGCAGTAAATTTAACAGAAAATTCTTCGCTCCCCACTACAACGATATCTTCTGGTGCAACCGTTAATATAAAGTCTGCTGCAGATTCTACTGTAGAAACAACATTACCCGCAGGTGTACCCGGTTCACCTGGTGCCCCTGGCTCACCCGGAGCCCCATCTTGGCCATCTTCACCATCACTGCATCCCACTAACCCGATAACAGCCATCAACGCTGTTGCGAGTATTGTTCTCTTATAAGTTCTCATTATCGTATCCCTTTATTTTAGGTATTTGATTCTGCCGTGGCAGTGATTCCAATATAAAAGACAGCCTGTAATATGTATTAAACTTGTGTGGTAATTGTGATTGAAATTTAAAGATTCTGAGCTAAAAATTGCACAATTCGAGCTTAGCAATTTCGCTATGTAAAACTCACATAACTTATTGCTTTTATTTGATAGTTTGAGTTCAATTTATGATATTTACAATTTTATAATCAGCAAAACTGGGAAGAAAACAAAGTAACAAAATGATGGGTAATAGGTACTATCGTCTGAGTAGGAATAAACTTATTTAAACACGGTAAACAAACTCAAAAACCAGACTTAATTTGAAGGATAAAAAAGAAGCCTTTCGGCTTCATTTTAGGCGTTTATTTCGAGAAGCTATGCGTTACAAACTGATCAAATACTTCACTGAGTCCAATATAATTTCTCTGCTATTTTCACAGTAACGTCTATAAGGCGATGAACGTTCAATAATGTTGTACTCAGGGGATAAACATTTACCCACCAATTTTTGTCTTTCAAAAGCGGGGAGCTTTTCTACACGTAAATCGTCTAAGCTACCCAACACTTTGGATTCAGCAGTCGACATAAAACTGAAGCTTCTCATCGTCAATAGATGACAAAACCACTCTGAAACTGAAGTCACCCGACTGATGCTTGGGGGTTCGATACCCGATTGACGACAATAGATTTCAAACGGATCTAATTTGTCATTAAACCCCTTTCCTTCAAGAATCAAAAACGGATAGTTGCTAATTTCTTCTAAATCAATATAACCGCTGTTCCAAATAGGGTGATTTCGCCGAGCAGCAATAGAAGTAGAAGTAGAAATACCAATAACTTGAGACTCTAATTCAGTCACACATGCCCCGCCAAAATTAATCCCGAGGTCGATATCACCTTGATGAATTTTCTCTTCTGAGTATTCGTTCCATAAATGAAGCCTCACTTTACCCAATTTATCCATCACCTCTTCACGGCCTAAAGACAAAGCCAGCGAATTAATAATGATAGGAGTGACAGCAATATTGAGGACTTTAGAAGAATTGGTTTTATTCCCTGCACAAACAATTCTTTCTATATTTGAGGCAGATTCACAAAATTCACAGATGGGTTGATAAAGGTGCTCAGCTAACGCGGTAGGTTTTAAACCTTGCTGGCGACGATAAAACAACTCGTCGTCAAAGGTCAGCCTAAGTGCTGTGAGGCAGCGACTAATTTTAGGCGCTGAAACGCCAAGCTCTTTTGCAGCAAGATTGGCAAACCCCGTTTCATAGATAATTTTGAAAACCAATAAACTGAATACATCAAGTTCGCTAATTTTTTTTAGTGCTTTTATATCCATGTTATTGCCTGTTTAAATTTCATCCAGCCAAAACATTAGCACTAATATTTACAAAGTATATTGATCCAGTGCAGACTTATTAATCTTGAATCTGCTCATATCTATCTAAATTATTTCATTAAAATCTCTTCCTCAGTTAAATGACGAAATTTTCCACATTCGAGTTGAGTATCTAATTTGATACTACCTATCGACTCACGATGTAATGCCAAAACAGGATTTCTAAAGCGCCCAAACATACGCTTTATTTGATGATACTTACCTTCTTGTAAAGTCACCCTAGCTTGAAAAGTCGATAGAATTTCTAATTTTGCTGGCTTGGTGACTATATCTTCATATCCAAAATGCATCCCCTGTAAAAAACCAGCAATATAACTTTCATCGAGTGGATTTGCTAACGTCACCAAGTATTGCTTATTAACCTTAGTATCAGGTGCCATCAGCATTTCAGACCAACGGCTATCGTTGGTAATTAATAGTAATCCAGTCGAATGTAAATCTAGGCGACCTGCAATATGCATCAAATCCAGATCGATATTGTCAAGTAATGACAAAGCAGTGGGATGGATACGGTCTTTAGTTGCGCTGACGACACCATCAGGCTTATTTAACATATAGTATTGCCGTGTATGATGTTGTAACCACTCACCATCAAAGCGTATATGAGTAAATTCATCAATTTGTAAATCGACTGACTTACAAATTTCACCATCCACTTCAATGCGATTATCAAGTAATAACAACCTGACAGCTTTCTTAGAAATTTGCAGCTTTTGAGCAAAAAATTGATCTAACCGACTTCGCTTACTTCGCATTTTATAATTTATTCTCAATTAACTAATTAAAAGAATTAACTTATTCCGATTCATTTAGTTACTTCGTTTGAGTTAACAAACCAAATCGAATACCCTGTTTAAAGGCAAAACAATAAAGGAGTAACATGTCTTTGCAACCAGCTTATCCGATTTTACAGCCAGAAATGAGCATTGTAGACCTAAAACAATCCATTACTGAGTTTGATACCTGGTTAGAACAACAAATAAATAGTTGTTCTATCGCAGAAATACTGCAGCATCGAGCGCAGTTTTTCGACATTTTACTAAATCACCTTTGGCAAGCTACCCCGTTTGAAACCAGCACCATTTCCTTAAATGCAGTGGGTGGTTATGGGCGTAAAACACTTCACCCTTTTTCTGATATTGATATTTGCATTATCCATGACAGTGACTTATCAGCACATGACGCAAACTCCTTAAGCCATTTTTTAACTCAATTATGGGATTTAGGGTTAGATTTGGGCCATGCAGTAAGACGACTTGATGATACTTTTAAAGCCTGCGCAGAAGATGTCACTATTGCGACAACACTGCTAGAAATTAGACATATCTGTGGCCACGAGAATCACCAACACCAAGTTCTGAGTAAGCTTTATGGCGAAACAATTTGGTCAAGTGAAGCATTTTTTGATGCTAAATATGATGAACAAAAAGTGCGACACAATAAGGCGCAAGGTACCGCATTTAATATTGAGCCCAATTTAAAAAACAGTCCCGGTGGCATGAGGGATATTCAAACCATTACCTGGATTGCTCGTAAGCATTTCTCTATTGATGGTTTAAAAGATCTACGCCGACTTAAATTTTTAACTGACGATGAATACGCTGAGTTTATGGAGTGTCAAAACTTCATCTGGCGTGTCCGTTTTGCTTTGCATCAAGCCTCTAACCGCTCTGAAAATCGATTATTACTCCAGCACCAAGCTGAAGTTGCACGTCTGCAAGGTTTTGGCGATAGCGGTAATATCGCCATTGAAAAAATGATGCGCCAATTATTTAGAGCCATGAAACGTATTCGTGAGCTAAATCTAATGTTAATGGCTTATTTCGAACGTGAAATTGTGCCACAAAAAACACCTGTGATAATTGAGATAAATGAAAACTTCCAAATTTATAATGGGCAAATTCACGCTCAAAACCAAGACGTTTTTATTGATCGTACCCAAATCATGTCGATGTTTACCTTTATTGCCATTTATCACGAGCAAGTAACAGGTATCACCCCAGAAACATTACGACTATTGCGCCAAGTGCGACGAAGATTAATGGGTGACTTGCAAGATTATCAGGTTTGCCGAGAGTTATTTGTTAGCTTATTTAAGCACCCTCATGGAATGGGTCTGGCAATAACCTTAATGCATCAGCACGGTATTTTAGCCTCCTACTTACCTCAATGGCGTGAAGTCGTAGGTCAAATGCAGTTTGATTTATTCCATGCATATACAGTAGATGAGCATACTCATAAGCTACTGAAAAAAATATATGGCTTAACTCAAGATGAAGTGCCAGCAGATCAAAAACTGGCTGCTGATATTTTTGAACGTTTTCAAGCGAAAGAATCCATATTATTTGCAGCGTTATTCCATGACTTAGCAAAAGGTCGTGGCGGTGATCATAGTGAGCTTGGCGCAGTAGATGCCAAACTATTCGCAAAGTTTCACGGGTTAAAAACCTCACAACAGCAATTAATCAGCTGGTTAGTTGAGCAACATTTATTAATGTCTATTACGTCTCAACGAATGGATATACACGACCCAGAAGTGGTTAAAACCTTTGCAAAATCAGTTGGTAGTATTACAAAACTTGATGCACTATATTGCCTCACAGTTGCAGATATCCAAGCAACCAATGACGATTTATGGAATGACTGGAAAGCAAGCTTACTTACCGACCTGTATTTTGCAACGCGAAAAGCGCTCAGAAATGGCTTAGAAAATGTGTTGCAATTAAGAACCCTAGTCAGAGAGCACAAACAAGATGCTTTAGGCATTATTAGTCCTAGTGAAGCTCAACTTACTGAAATAAATACCTTGTGGAAACGGTTACCGTTATCATTCTTTAGTAATGCAATTCCAAGTGAAATCGCTAAATACAGTCTAGGTATTCTAAGCCACGAACAAGAAAATCATCCTGATGATCACTCACTCATCATACTTGATGACAGTAGCGTTAAAGGCTGTAGTGATGTGTTTGTTTACACCAAAGACAGACCTGGATTATTTATTTCATTATTTAACACACTGTCGACACTAAAAATTTCCGTTAACCAAGCTCAAATATCTAAAACCAAAGACGGATATGTTGTTGAAGCATTTAAAGTGCTCGATTTTGATGGCAAACCTATTTTTAGTGCCCAACGCCGTAAACAAGTCATTAAAAAATTACGTCAGGTACTCGATGACAATATGTCACCGCCTAAAACTCGACCTTCTCGCCATACCAAAAACTTTGATAATAAACCCACGATTGAGTTTATTCATTCTAAGAAGGCCGACCGCACACTAGTGCATGTACTGGCATTAGAAACCCATGAATTTATGGGACAAATTGCCAGTGCCTTTAGAGCACTCGATCTCAACATTCATTCAGCAGCAATTAGTACTGTGGGCGAACGTGCGGATAATGTATTTGCATTATCTAATCAACATGGCGCACAGTTAACTGAATTGGAGCAAGCTGAACTGCAGGAAAAATTAGTCAAATCGATCACTTCAACATTATAATTGCCCTATCTTTGTTGTATTAGAGCCTTATATGTCTGAAAGTCATAATCAAACTGAAGCCAGTACTATTAATAATGTTGCTGAAACCGATGACACCAATACCGTCGGTTTCAGTTACATTAAAGAATATATCCTTGATAAATCTCATTTTGAAGAAACCTACGACCAATCTGTCGAAGTTAACTTAAGTCCCAAACGGTATCTCAAAGCGATCGCTTTTACTGTTGCAGGATTTTTAATGACATTCACCGATGTGACACCTTATCTTGCCTACTTTTTTATTGGTTTAGGTGGTGTTGAAGCATTACAGGTTCGCTTTAATCGCGCATGGTGGCTAATGAGACAAATGATCAGTAAGTCGGCCAACAACCCCGTTACTATTACGATTAATGAGCAGGGAATACATTCTAAATCTAACTATATTGATCACCTTCTTCCTTGGACAGATATCTGTCGTGCTAAAGAGACCGATGAAGGCTTCTTATTAACCACTCAATCATTAAAGCATTACATTTCTAAGCGTTGCTTAAATGATGCTGCCATAGCGTTTATTAATCTAAAACTGAACTAAAACCATTTTAAGCTGACTAAATAACGTACAAGGCTACCTATGAGCGTAACGAGGTTAAGTCATTAGTAAATTTAAGTGGATAAATACTTCACATTATTTGTCCACATTTTAATGAGTTAACCATGAAAAAAGATGTCACAGTGGCCTTAAACCAATAATAAGTTCTCAAAGGACAACACATGAAAAAGCCAGCTTTTTATACATTCATTTCATTATCACTCATAGTGAGTTCAGCCAGTTTAGCCAATAATACGCAAGCGCCAATTGATATTGTTAATTCACTTACTGTCGCCTGTGAAACAACAGCAACAGAAGAACAAGTGGATAAAAACGAAAGGCAACAGTTTGTATCTGATTGCATCAATGCTCAACTGATTGAAATGGGCTATCAACGCCAACGTCAGCTAGCAAAAACAGATAAGACAAAAGAAAACATTTAACCTGTAAAAACATTGATATAGCCAAAAACAAACCAATGCACAACCTAAACAACACCAAGCAAACATAAGTATCAGTTTGTATCAAATCAATTAAACAAATTTTTCATTGATTAAATAGGTGTTAAAGTGGCACCTATTCATCGGTTTAATTGATAAATATAGGTTGTTTGTTTTTAATGTATCGATTATTTTTTGCCTTATTTGTATCACAATTTATTCTTTTTCCTGCCATTGCGGATGAACCTTGTCAACTTGACGGTGATTGCGTTGTTGTAGGTGAATGGGATATTAGTGTTGCAGTTGGCTATGGCAATAAAACTAATCCTATTGCCAATTACGACGATATTCCATTATATGTAATACCATCAATAGCTTACTATGGTGAAAGCTGGTTTTTTGACAACTTTAATTTTGGCTATACCCTAACAGAGCAAGAAACCTTTACCATCAACTTAGCAACAAGCTATAGCGATGAACGCGCTTTTTTTTATCGCTGGGATCCTTCTAATATCTTTCTTCCTCAATCTGCTAATACTGACCCAGTTTCTTCTCTACCTAATATTGGAGGGTTTGGAGTACAGAGTGTTGAGCAACCCGTTGTTTTAAATGAACTTGAAAGTCGAAACTTCACCGTATATGGTGGTGCTGAATTATTTTGGTATGGCCAGTTTGGCGTGCTGAAAATCGCAGCCGCTCATGACTTACTGAATGTCCATAACGGGCAAGAAGTAAATATTAGCTGGAACTATTCTTTAGCTGTGAGTGATTGGCGTTTTGATCTCACTCTAGAAACTGAATGGAAAAGCGCTGAAGTCATTGATTATTACTATGGTATTCGCCCCAGTGAAAATGCATACTGGAGTGAACAATACCAACCAAGTTCTGGCTGGAATAAAGCAATAGAATTAACAACGCGATACCGTATATCAGAGCGTTGGGACTTATTATTAGCTTTGCGCCATGCTCTACTTGCAGATGAAATTATAGACAGCCCAATAATAAATGAAGATTACTCCAACTCCTATTTTGCAGGAGCTGCATATAGGTTCTAACCTTGTTCCTCAAAGAACATAAGGTCTATCACCTTTTCGGTATATTAATACTGATTTTTAGTGCTTTCTTTGCCAAAGCTGATACGCTTATCGGGCAAGCACAGCTTTCGGCTACGCCTCGTTTATGTCTTATTGATGCAAATGATAGTATTTGTGAAATTGACATTGAGCTAAATTGGCAGGTCGAAAACGAACAATTGGTTTGTATCCAGTCAAATTACCAACCTATTGCTCGCTGGTGTAGTGATTCAACTGATGAACACTCGTTGCAAATATCAGTAAGTACAAATGAAGATATTCATTTTGTCTTAATAAATAAAAGCAATAATAATGAACTGGCGGAAGTAATCCTAAAAGTCACAAAAACGTCTGAACCCAAAATTCGACGACGTTACCGAAACCCTTGGAGTTTATTTTAATGGCAACCCCCCCATCAACTCATAGAGTTTTATTGGTTGAAGATGATATTCGTCTTGCCAATTTGATTGTGGACTATTTAAAGTCACACGATATGCACGTTGAAGTTGAGCGACGTGGCGATACCGTTCTAACACGATTAATTAGTTACAAGCCTGATATTATTTTACTGGATATCATGCTACCTGGACTTGATGGATTAAGCCTTTGTGAAAAATTACCTGACTATTTTGCAGGTCCAATTTTATTAATGAGCGCATTAGGCTCACCTGAAGATCAAATCAAAGGATTAGAATTGGGTGCTGACGACTACGTAGTTAAGCCTGTTGACCCTAGTTTATTAGTAGCTAGAATCAATAACTTACTTCGCCGTCAGGCACAACCTTCAAAACCTGAGTCACACTGTTTAAGTTTTGGTAAATTAAGTATTGATCCTCATACTCAAGCTATTCGCTTGGGGAATACGGAAGTAGATCTAACTAGCCATGAGTTTGAGTTATTATGGTTATTAGCCTCACAAGCGGGCCAAGTGTTGAGTCGTCAATATATTTACCAATACCTGCTTAATATTGACTTTGATGGTAAAGATAGAAAAATCGATGTCCGTATTTCGCGTTTGCGTAAAAAGCTAGGCGACAGTATTGAGACACCATTCAGAATTAAAACTGTTTGGGGACAAGGTTATTTATTCGCGCCGGAAGCGTGGAATAACTAATCGAGTTATAGAAGACTTTGAAAAGACTCTTCATCAGCCTATACCTATTATTAAGCTTAAGCTTTTTAGGTATAGGCTGGACTTTAGATAGCCTCTGGCAACAACAAGTCGACGAACACGACAACATAGACTCGCCTTTAATTGCTTTTGCCCTTCTATTGGCGCAACAACCTAAAGCTGATCGACAACAGCAGCTAGAAGCGATCATCGAAAAATACCCATACCCCTTACAACTATTTGAAAAACATGAAATAGCACTCAGTGCTGAAGTGGTGTTCTCTGACAATCAAATCATTACCACCACAGCAGATAAAGATCATGAACTGCAATTCATTGCTGTAGGCGATCAAGTCCTGATGGCAGGGCCAGTGGATGTTGACCCAAGAGGTCAGCTTAGAAACTTGTTCACCATTTTCTTTTATTTATTACTCGCATTTGTTGCGCTAATTTGGGTTTGGCCTTTATCAAAAGACCTTAAAACATTAAAAAAAGCGACCCAAAACTTTGGTGAGGCCAAGTGGAACACTCGCATCGAACTTAATGCAGGTTCACAGGTTGCACCACTGGCCAATACATTCAATGATATGGCAAAACATATCAGTGACTTAATTGAGAACCAGAAACACCTATCCAATGCTGTATCGCACGAGATAAGAACCCCTTTAGCGAGATTAAAGTTTGCTTTAGCGCTTCTACCTCAATACTGCCTTCCTAAAAGTGATGCAGAGCGCAGACAAGCTTTTCTAGATGAAATGCAGTTAGACATAAAAGAAATGGAAACCTTACTGCAAGAGCTATTAACCTATGCAAGCCTTGAGGTTCAACTAGAGCCGACATTAGAAAAATGCGAGCTAGTGAGTCTTACAGAGGAGCTCGTCAGCCGCCTGCAGCCATTGAATGAGAAACCTATTCACTTTCATCACTCTATGAATAACATGGGTATTATGGCGGAAACATCGCTTGTCGAGCGAGCGATTCAGAACCTAGTGACAAACGCACAACGATACGCCAACACCGATATTCATATCTATCTAAGCTATGATGAAAGGCAAGTCTATTTAGCGGTAGTCAATGATGGTGAAGCTATACCAGAAGAAGATCAGCCTAAACTGTTTGAGCCATTTTATCGCAGTAAATCTCAACATAAAGGCAATAAAGGACACGGATTAGGCTTAGCGATTATTAAACGAATAATGCAGCGCCATAAAGGACAAGTGAAGTTAGAAAGTGACCACAAGGCCACGACTTTTACGTTAATATGGCCAAGGTAAATCAAACACCTCAACGAGTTTAATCTAACGAAAAATCCCCAAAATCAAGGTCATCATCTGGCTTTTCATCAAAATCAAATTGAGGGTTAACTTCGGCTTGCTGCTGTTTTACCGCTATTTGATGGGCTTTATATTTTGCATATTGCCTACGACGTTTACGCTGTAAACATAAGCGAATAATATTGTGCTTTTTCGCATCACTAAAATGAAGCCAGTTAAAACGTTCATCTCGGTTTCTTAAGCAGCCCACACAATATCCGCGCGCATCTGTTTGACACACACCTATACACGGACTGGGTACCGACAGAAAACTGAGTTGCTCCATAACCTCTTTCGTATTGCACAATAATCATTCTAACTTAGCATTAAATAAGCAGATTGCCATATAACTAAACAATTATTCATCAATTAATCAGTAGCATGCCATCGCTAACATTGGTTAAAGCACTGAATTTGCATTAAGCTAACAGTAAGTTTATGAACAAACTGCCGTTAAATTAATAACTACATTGTGCTTAAAACATTTCATTAAAGCATGAGTTGCAGTCTGAAACATTCGAATTAATGGAGAGTTTATGTTTTATCGATATATGATGTTATTTACCATGCTACTGTGTCTTGGGGCTTGCCAAAGCACCACTGTTCAGTCTGATTATGATACCAAGTATGATTTCTCTGATCTGAAAACGTTCCATTTCATTGATACGCCAGATCAAGGCGATCCACTAAGCGCTGAACGCATTCGGGCAAATATTCTTTCTACTCTCACAGCTAAGGGCTTTGTTGAACAACAAGAAAATAGCGATTTTACTGTTAGTTATGGCTTTTTAACCAAAGATAAACCTAAAAGCTCTGGGTTATCGATTGGTTTAGGTACTGGCACCAGTGGGAGCCACGGAGGTGTCGGTGTAGGCACCAGTATGGGGATCCCAATCGGTAGTGACAGTGCGAAAATCCAAGTTATTCAAGTAGACATCATCGATGCAAAAGAGAACCGCCTTATCTGGCGTGGAACAGATGAGTTTGATTTTGAATCAGGCGGCGACGAGAAAGTCGTAGAAACCAGTAAAACCATCACCAATATACTGGCCTTATTCCCCCCTAGCCCTAAGGTTAACTAAGCAGCCAAAGTGTTAAAACAACTTCAAGGTACTTAATCAATAACAAAAAAGTCCGCATAGTGCGGACTTTTATTTTACTGCTATAAGGTTATCTCGTGACTATCCATTATTGTGCTTATTCATTATGGCGCTGGTTTCATTATCGTCACTATTTACTATTGCCATTTACTATTGCCATGATTGACTACTACTATCGTCAGTATCAGAAAAATAGCGGTTAATGACCTTCAGCAAACAAGTAGTTCAACCAACCTTGCATACGCAGTAATACTTTACGAATAATCGATACATGAGTGAAATGCTCAGTATAAATGGCCGATTGCCCAGCGACACCCGCAGGTAATGTTCTAAGCAATTCATTTTCATCGTCAAGCTCAATCAATACCAGAGCACGACCACGCTGGAACAATTGATTAGAAGACCTAAGTGCCCCGCCAAACTGTAACTCACCTTCAGCCATGGCTGGTAACACCTTAGCTACTCGGCCTTTATGAACAACCCCTGGCATTGCATCTAAAATAATTTCAGCTTCATCACCCTCTTTAAGACGTAATAATGAGTTTTGCCAAAACGCACCAGCAAAGTATCTATCTTCATCAGGTATAAACGTCATCGCAGGTCTAAGGGGAATAGGCACTGCCATTACACCAGGACGAAGGGCCATTTGCGTCACAACGCCGTCAACGGGTGCACGTACCTCTGTACTGTCTAAATTAAATTGCGCCTCTTCTAGTTGCGCTTGAATAACCGCAACATCGGTATTCACCCCATCAATATTGGATTGATAAGCCAATCGATAGCGAATTTCTTCCGCTTCAGCGGCTTTAAACTGTGCTTCAGCAGATAAATATGACTGACGTTTGTTATCTAGTTCAATTTCTGAGAATGGCGAGTTTTTACCACCTTTTCGCTTACCTTCATCATAACGTTCAAAAGCTGATTTCGCTCTATCGCGATTAGCTTCAGCTTGAGTTACACGAGCAATAGCACTATCCCAAGATGCTTTTAATTGCGGTACTGCTTGCTTAGCATCTTCTAGTGCAGCTTGCTTTTGTTTAACCGCAGCAATAAATGGTGTCGGGTCTATTTTAAATAAAACATCGCCTTTCTTCACTGGAATATTAGGCTTCACATTCACTTCAACCACTAATCCACGCACAGCAGGGTTGATTGGAATAGATACAAAGTACTCACGTGCAAAACGAGTATAAGGATGGTTATAGTTCATTAAGATAAGCAGTGTACCAATTAACACAATACCGCCTAATACTGCTGTCGGTACTGTCCATTTGGTTAATGGGATCTTAAATATCTTGAATATTGCTACACAAAACGCGGTGTAAGTTAAAATCAGTAGTAGATCCATGATTACACCTCTTGCTTAGGTTGTTGTTCTGGCGTGTTTTCTGAAACCTTGTCAGTTTTTGGCGTCTCAATAGAGGCTAAGCGCTGATTTAAATCTTCAACCTTTTCCATTAATTCGCGTACCTCACCTTCAAGAATTAACTCTCGCTTTTTACCATTACTAAATCCCCAGCCTCTATCTTCACGATACAAGGTTGCCCAAATCCATAAAAATGGCCAAATAGCATGCATGGTAAAAAGACTCACCCAACCCGCTATATGCAATGCATCCTGCTGAGGGTGATTACGTTTCTTGGCAATTTCATAGGGAATATCATGAATTGCAATCACACCGTAAAAAATCACTAGCGCTACAAAAAACAGCAGCCCTAATGCAAAATAATCCAAAAACATATGACTCTCCTATCGACTCATAGCCAGAAAACCAACCAGTATTGTTTTAAGTTAACCTCACCAATTCGCAACCAATCAGCGCAACACAAATACAACCTCAAGATAACACATGAATATCAATAAAATAACTATAAAACACTGTTTATTCGTTAAAAAAATAACTCTTTTCACGTGATCTTTTACACATTTATAGGCTTTGCTAATCAATCAAGTTTGAATACAAGTTAACATTCTGCAGCAAACTCCCTACAGGTTTCCTAGAAGGTAAAACAATGAACGCGAAGACCCCATTAGATTTTGGTACTGCCGGTACTGAAGGTGCGATTAAAGCTATGCTGCTAGGATGTGGTGAACTAGGCAAAGAGGTAGCAATTGAGCTACAACGATACGGAATAGAAGTGATTGGTGTAGACCGTTACCCTAACGCACCAGCCATGCAAGTGGCACACCGAAGTCATGTGGTAAATATGTTGGATGAAGCGGCGTTAAAAGCTGTCATTGAGCTAGAAAAGCCTCATCTAGTCATTCCAGAAATTGAAGCTATTGCTACTCAAGCTTTAGTGGAACTTGAAGCCACTGGTATTAATATCATCCCTACAGCCAAAGCAACGCAGCTGACGATGGATCGAGAAGGGATCAGACGTTTAGCAGCTGAAACCTTAGGTATCCCGACTTCACCTTATTATTTTTGCGATACCTTAGCTGAATTTACTACAGCAATTGAAGATATTGGCTTGCCTTGCGTGGTAAAACCCGTCATGAGTTCATCAGGCAAAGGCCAAAGTGTGATCAAATCAGCACAGCAAATTGAACAAGCTTGGCAATATGCTCAAGAAGGCGGCCGTGCAGGCGGTGGGCGCGTCATTGTCGAGGGCTTTGTGGATTTTGACTATGAAATTACCTTACTCACCATCAGTGCAGTCAACGGTATTCATTATTGTGCCCCAATTGGTCATCGACAAGAAGACGGCGATTACCGTGAATCATGGCAACCGCAAGCCATGTCAGCCATTGCATTAGCAAAATCGCAAGAAATCGGCCAAGCGGTAGTCAAGGCATTAGGCGGTTTCGGCTTATTTGGCGTTGAATTATTCATTAAAGGCGATGATGTGTATTTTTCAGAAGTATCTCCTCGTCCACACGATACCGGACTGGTGACGTTAATTAGCCAAGATGAATCAGAATTTGCGCTACATGTACGTGCGATTTTGGGCTTACCTATTACGCAAATTAAGCAACATGGTTCGAGTGCTTCTGCAGTCATTTTAGCTGAAGGTAGCTCAGATAATATTCGCTACCAAGGCGTTGCCAACGCATTAGTTGAGCCAGATACTCAAGTTAAGTTATTTGGTAAGCCAGATATCGACGGCCGCAGAAGATTAGGCGTTGCATTAGCTAGAGATACCGAGATTGATTTAGCAATAGCTAAAGCTAAACGAGCAGCTGCAAAAGTAAACGTGATTACCTAGGGCTTGACGATTTATGGCCTCTCTCTTGCCGACATTGAGCTTACTGGCATTAACTAAGTGACGTTAGCTTAGTGGCATTAACTAAGTGGCGTTAGCTTTAAAATTAAAAAAGCCTAACATCTGTTGTTAGGCTTTTTTTATGATTGTTGGTTATCACTACATTTTGCAGACTGTGTTAATTTATCCTGCAAAGTCTAGTTAACTTGATGACAAGGCTTGCCCTGTAAAAATTGCTCTATGTTATTAGCCGCTATTGTTAACAGGTTTTGTCTTGCTTCTATCGTCGCCCAAGCAATATGCGGAGTAATGACAATATTGTTAGCTGATAACAAGGGGTTATCTTTTGCTGGGGGTTCAGTCGAAAGCACATCCACAGCGGCAAATAACTTATGCTGATTTAGCGCTAATGCCAGTGCATCCTCATCAATCAATCCGCCTCTAGCTGTGTTGACTAATAACGCACCAGGTTTTAACAAACCTAAACTCTGACTGTTAATGAGTTTATCTGTCGTCTCATTTAGCGGGCAATGCAATGAAACAATATCAGCTTGAGTCAGTAATACCTCTAAGGGCTGCCAACTTACATTAAGAGGTAAATTGGTTTTCTTTGAGCCACTAGTAATAATGACGTTCATATTGAATGCTAAGGCCAATGTAGCAACCTGTTGACCAATATCCCCATAACCCACAATGCCAATGGTTTTGCCTTTTAGTGACATTAATGGTGATAAGGTAAAACAAAAATCTCTCGCATTCGACCATTGACCTTGCTTAACCGCCTCATCATGCAAAGACACTTGCTGACTATGCTGCAAAATAAGAGCAAACACCATTTGCGCAACTGCATCAGGACCGTATGCTGGCACATTCGTCACAACGATATTACGGGAACTGGCCGCAGTCATATCAACGACATTGGTTCCTGTTGCCGTCACACCGATATATTTAAGCTTTGGGCAATGCTCAATAACCTTGTTCGTTATAACGGCTTTATTGGTTAGTATTATATCGGCATCACGACTTCGAGAAATGATTTGATCATGTTCAGTGTGCTCAAACACCTCTATATCCCCGAACTGTGAAAGCGCATCCCAACTTAGGTCGCCTGGGTTAAGCGTATAACCATCAAGCACTACAATTTTCATACTCGCTCACCCACCTATAATTTACAGTGCTTGAATTTAACCGTGCTAAAAAGCGTTTTTAGAATCTAACCTCTAAACCCACATTCGCTTGCCCTTGCCACATAACATCTCCCGAAATATGCCAAAGACATTCATTAGGACCACAAAGGAAGGTGTTATCGGAATTTATAAAGGTGGCATAACCTCTCACATCAGCAAATAAAGCAACTTGTGGAGTTATTTCAAATGCTGCGCCGCCACCAAATCCCATTGAAAATCGCGTTTCAGATGAGTAGTTACCGCTTGGTCTAAGATGAGTTGCACCGACAGTGGCAGTGACATAAGGTTTAAATTTGCCATTAGGGAAATATAGACTGCCACCTAAATGGAAATAATCGACATCCAGTTCATTAAAAATTTCATCACTAAATGCGCCACTTCTAACATCTGTCGCTTGTGTACTATAAAGGAAGTAGATATTGCCAGGATCTTTTGTGGTTGTACCTATCATGACACCATAGTGCTCTGATTCTGATATTTTCAGTTTGCCAGTTTCATCGGTACTCACTTCTGAAATATCAAATTCAGATGTACCAAAACTGTAGCCGCCAAAAGGTGATACATATATCTCGGCACTTGCAGGCAAAGCCGCAGCGGATAAAGATAGCGCGCAAATAAAAGAACGTAATTTCATGTGTAACTCCATGTACAACAACCAATGTCATAAGCAAAACACGGTAAATACCGCATTAATCGAATACTAACGCATCCCTCTTGACGCTTTAACCGTTTCATACGCAGATTGAATATCTTGGGCTTTAGATTTAGCAAGCTCCATCATTTCTTCAGGTAAGCCTTTTGCAAGTAACTTATCAGGGTGATGTTCATTCATTAATTTACGATAAGCACGTTTAATCTCTTGGTCACTGGAGGACTCTTGCTTACCCAGTAAAGAATACGCATCATCCAACTGCATATTGTTGCCTTTGCCAGATTGGTGATGATGAAACTCAGCTTGCCAACGACTAAGTAGTGCGTCTAAGTGAGCTTGCCCCAAACCTAACTCTTTGGCAACTGTGGATAAAATTTGTTTTTCTTTACTATGTAATTCACCATCTGAAAGCGCTGTTTGAATTTGTATTTCTAAAAACATTTGTAGAATTTCACGACGGCCTTGCGCCATAGCTCGAAATTCTTGCAAGGTTTTAACCAAATCAAATTGTGCATCTCGACCAGCTCTGAAGGCCGCTTGTGCATCACGCCTCGCATCACCGGTGAGCTTCATTTGGTCCATCAGCATAGTAGCAATGCGAATATCCACATCGGTTACGTGTCCAGATGCTTTAGCAACATGACCCATCACCATAAATGTAGTGTTAAAAAATTGAGCTTGCCTCTCATGTCCTTTGCGCACTAAATCGGCCAACCCTGCTCGTTTATCAAAAGCATGCCCCAGCCATAAACCGATTAAAGCGCCAAAAAATTTGCCCGCCATAAATCCAATGACAAACCCAAAAAACTTACCCCAAATGCGCATTGAATTTCCTGCTAATTAATCATGGTAAACATGAGCTCACCATGTAATGAATTTATTGATTCTCAATATAATGTGTTAACTGTGTTAATCGCTCGATTGTACCGACATCACACCAATAGGATTGAAAGTGGCTCGCCGCCAATGTTTCACTCGCTAGTTTTTGCCTTAACAATGGTCCTAAACCACTTTTACCCGCTGTTAGTTCTGTGAACATCTTAGGGTGATAAATTCCCATACCTGAATAGGTTAATTTGTCCTGTTCACTTTCAGCTAGCATATTGTCTATTATAGCAAAATCCCCGCTAGGATTATGCGTAGGATTATCCACTAACCACAAAAAAGCATCTAATGCTGAATTTGACGCCATCACATCTATTGCCTGCGTTATATCAGGTAACTTATCGATATAAATATCACCATTAATAACAAAAAACGGCTCATGACCGATAAGAGGCAATGCCTGCTTAATACCACCTGCCGTTTCCAGAGCTGTTTGCTCGGCACTGTATTTAATCGTTATGCCCCATCGACTTCCGTCGCCTAAACTGTCGACAAGCTTATGCCCAAGCCAAGCATGATTAATAATAACGTCTTGAAATCCTGCTTGAGCTAATTTGTCTAAATGGTACTCAATTAATGCTTTTCCAGCCGCCTTTACCATTGGTTTAGGTAATGTGTCAGTTAAAGGTCGTAATCTCTCACCACGGCCAGCAGCTAAAATCATTGCTTTCATTCTATCTCCAACAAAATAGATAACTTATTAATTCGCTACTGATTTCTTTACTTTGATATCAGAGGGATCACTCGCTCTTTAACCCATAAGCCAAACTCTTCTAGCTGAGGATAAAGCGCCGAGACCTCGACGATATAAGTGAGTGTTAACGGAATATCTTTTAAATAACCTGGTTTTGCATCTCGGTGATGTAACCTTGCAAAAATACCTGCGGCTTTGATATGGCGTTGTAATCCCATTAAATCAAACCAAGACTCATACTGCTCAAATGACACAGACTCATCAATGAACTGATGCTGCTGACAAAGACGAAAATGAGATTGCTTTAACTCATCAACGATGTCTTTTGGCCATTTGATATAGCAATCCCGTAAAAGAGACACGGCATCATAAGTCACAGGGCCTATCACTGCATCTTGAAAATCAATCACACCGAGTTGCTTATCCACCAGTAAAATATTGCGGCTATGATAATCTCGATGCATGCCGACATGTGGCTGAGCGATAGCATTTTCTATCAGCACACTAAATGCGTGTGAGATAATTTGCTTATCATGGTCTGATAAAGTTAATTTCAGATGTGTTCCTAACAGCCATTCACTAAAAATCGCTAATTCACGTTCAACAAATTGACGATCATATAAAGGCAGCTCACCTGAGGCGGTAGCTTTGACTTGTGCAATTTGTGGTAGTAATTCGAGTGCTTGAGTATAAAGCGGCTTAACTGTTTGCAGATTTAACTGATTAATTAGCTGCTCATCACCTAAATCAGACTGCAAAACAAATCCTGACACATTATCTTGAGCAATAATTTCAGGTACAACTAATCCGACATTTTGATACGAAATTGCCATATCAATAAAAGGTTGTATTGGCACAAGCTCGATCGGTGAATCTGAGACTATATAAGACTTTGCTAAATGTTTAACTCTAAAATAACGGCGAAAACTTGCGTCTCCACAGATTAGCTCTATCTCGACTTCTGTCTTAAAATATTGACTTAACCACTTCCTAAGTAAAATAAATCTTGTATCAGATAAAGTCATCTCAATGGCTCTTATGGGAAAATTGCTTTATTATAGCCAACATAACACTTGGAAACAGCTAAAGATAACTTGTTTAGCTGCGGCTTTTTTTCGATTCATTTTGTCTAGACTAAGAATTCATAATCATTAATTAAAATGCAGATCCGCTATTTTCTGGCACTAAGCCTGTTACCAAACCTAGTCTCGGCGCAAGAACCTTCTGAAACAGAAACGGTTCAACTTCAATGTGTGATTCAACCGCCTGTTTCTAGTTCTGTTGATGATCGTCAACAACTGACTAATTTATCTCCTGAAGATATTGTCATCATTTCTGATCGCTCTGAAGCTGCTATGGGTGACAAAGCCCACTTCTCCGGTAATGTGAGTTTTAGTCAAGGTTCAAGACACATCAGTGCAGACGAAGCGATTCTTGATCAACGAAACGAAAAATTAGATGCCAACGGCAATCTCATTTTTTCGGACGAACTGTTTACCGTTACCGCTGATTCATTAAATGCCCAAATGGTTACCAATAGCGCAACCTTGAAAGGCGCTAAATATTGGTTGCACGGCCAACAAATTCACGGTGATGCAGAGCAACTCAACATTACCGAGCAAAATAACTTAGAGTTAACCAATACCAATTTCACTACCTGCCCTGTTGGCGATGAATCTTGGCTATTAGAAGCCAAAGAAATTCGCATTGATAGCACTGAAGAGTGGGGAGAAATTTGGGAAGCTAAAATGCGTATTGGCGGTGTGCCTGTGATGTATATTCCTTACATGACCGTTCCCGTTTCTGACAAGCGTAAATCTGGTTTTTTATTTCCAGATTTTAGTACCAGTACAACTAACGGTGTTGAAGTCAGTACCCCTTATTACTGGAATATCTCACCTGAGTTTGACCTCACTTTCACCCCAACCTATATGTCAGCTCGCGGCTTTTATTCAAAAACCGAGTTCCGTTATTTAGCGGGTGAGAATCAAGATGGTCAATTAAACTTCGAATACTTAGCTAACGACGATAAATTAGATAACAGCCCAGACCGTTACCTTTACCATTGGCGTCATCAAGGTGCTATCAATGACAACTGGCGTGTTCAAGCCAACTTCACTGATGTATCAGATAACAACTATTTCAATGATTTGAATTCTGACGTCAACCGCTCAACTGACAACCAATTATCTCGAGTGGGTGAAATAAGCTATTTTGAGCGAGATTGGGATTTCGGCATGAAAGTGCAAGACATTAAAGTTTTGGGCGAAGATGAAGTGCCTTATCAAGTTATGCCGCAACTTAATTTTAATTACCAAACCAATGACTTTTGGAACAGTTTGGACTTTAAATTTAATTCAGAATTGACCAATTTCCAGCATAAAGAAAACGAATATTCAACTGCAACCCGCTTCCATATGGAGCCAAGCATTAGCTTACCTATTCAAGGACCAGCAGGCTCTTTAACCAGTGAAGTTAAACTAATGCAGACACAATATTGGCAAGATATTGCCGATGATAGTGACCTAGATGACTCCGTTAGCCGTACTATTCCTCAAGTCCGAGTACATGGCCAAGTTAACTTTGAGCGTCAAACTCAAATGTTTGAAATGGATTATAAACAAACACTGGAACCTCAGTTCCAATACTTATATGTAGGATATGAAAACCAAGATGGCATTGGTATCTATGATTCTGCACAACTCCAGGAAGATTACTTCGGATTATTCCGTGATAGACGTTATTCAGGGTTAGATAGAATTGCTGATGCTAACCAAATGACTTTAGGATTAACAACACGCCTATTTGATGACGCTAACATCGAGAAGTTAAAGTTTAGCCTAGGCCAAATTATCTTCTTCCAAGACAGTAAGATTAATTACACCGATGAAAATATTGAGGCAGCGCCTTCAACCTCAGTATTAGCAGCCGAGCTTGATGCCAACCTTTATAACGATTGGTTTATTAGTGGCGCAGTTCAATTTGATACTGAAAACGGTGATACCAAGAAGAGCGAAATGACACTCGATTTTCGCCCAAGTAATGATAAATTACTTCAGTTCAGTTATCGTTACGTGCCAGATTTATTAAATACCAATACCAACGATAGAGTGAATATTTCTCAGCTTGGTATGCGTACGACCTGGCCTATCAATGATGACTTTTACTTTGTTGGTAATTTTTACTACGACTTGAACGAATCTCGTAGTATTGAAACTTATACTGGGGTGCAATACGAATCTTGTTGCTGGGCAATGCGCCTAAGTTATCATTACCGTATTAAAACCAACTACGATGATGATTTAAACCCGAGTGTTGATGCTCGTGAAGAATTTGAAAGTGGTGTTTATCTAAACTTTATTATTAAAGGCTTAGGCGGTTCAGGTCCATTAGGGGTTGAAGATATGCTTAACGAAGGGTTATTTAACTACCGTAAACCGCTTTACTTAAGGAATTAGCCATCATTTATCCATCAATTGTGATAGATTGCTGAACCTAGTGGAAAACAAATAGTCCTAATAAAAGTTAACAACACTATTTTGGCGAAACGCCAACAATAATTAGAAATTTAAGTGCCAAGGATTCTGTGGATGAAACACTGTAAGAAAATGATTTTTGCTTTATTTACTCTGGCGGTTAGCCAAGTATCAGTTGCGGCGCCTGTTCAGTTGGACAGAGTTGCTGTGCAGATTAATGAAGGCATTATACTCGAAAGCGAAATCAGTCACATGGTTACCTCGGTTAAAGCTAATGCGCAAAAAGCCGGACAAGGTCTTCCTTCTGACAACGCACTGCGTACACAGGTTATCGAGCGACTTATTCTAACGCATTTACAGCTACAAATGGCTGAGCGAATCGGTCTATCTATTGGTGATTTACAGTTAGACCAAACCATTGAAAACATCGCAAAAGAACAAGGTTTATCTGTTAGCCAAATGAAACAACAGATTGAAAGCGAAGGTATGAGCTTTGCTCAATACCGCGAGCAACTACGTGAAGAAATCACCCTAGGTGAAATTCAACGTATTCAGGTTCAACGCCGTATTCAAGTATCACCGCAAGAAATTAATAACCTAGTAAAAATGATCCAAGAACAAGGTCTTAAAGACGTTGAGTTCCAAATGGGTCATATTCTTATTGAAGTACCAAGCAATCCAACAAGTGAGCAACTTGAAGCCTCAAGTAAACGTGCCAACATCGTGTTAAAACGTCTAAATGATGGTGAAGACTTCCGCCGCACAGCAATTGCATCATCGTCTGGTCCTAAAGCACTTGAAGGCGGTATCTGGGACTACATGAGCATTAATGAAATGCCGACATTATTTGCAGAAGTCGTCACTGATGCAAAAACCGGTGATGTTATTGGGCCAATTAAAAGTGCATCAGGCTTTCATATTATTAAAATCATGGATGCTCGAGGCTTACAAACTCAAGAAATTAATGAAGTTCGCTCTCGCCATATCCTACTAAAGCCTTCGCCAATTTTGTCAGAAGAACGTGCTAAGGCGATGTTAGAAAACTTCCTAACTCAAATTCGTTCTGGTGAAGCAGACTTTGCAGACCTTGCTCGTCAATACTCTGAAGATCCGGGTTCAGGAGCAAAAGGCGGCGAATTAGGTTGGGCTGAACCAACTGTCTACGTACCTGAGTTTGCACAGACATTAAATAGCTTAGAAATTAACGAAATTAGTGAACCATTCCGTACAACTCATGGCTGGCACATTGCTCAGTTAGAAGAAAAACGTACAACGGATGCAACGGATCAGTTTAATAGTAATCGTGCTCACCAATTGATTTATCGTCGTAAGTTCAATGAAGAACTGCAGAACTGGTTAGACGAAATGCGTTCTGAAGCTTACATTGAAGTTTTTGAACCAGAGATTATTCGAGGTTAAGCTAACTTAATGACACAACGAATTGCGATAACACCGGGTGAACCGGCAAGTATCGGCCCCGATCTCGTTATAAAACTTGCTCAGCAGGCTTGGCCTGCTGAGTTAGTTGTTTGTGCAGATCCTGATTTATTAATCAGCCGAGCTAAGATGTTAGGCTTGCCGCTTAACCTTCGTCCTTATCAGCCAACGCTTGAGCCAAAACCTCAAGAAGCGGGCACATTAACCATTGCACCTTTCACACTGGCT
Organism: Shewanella sp. P1-14-1; assembly: GCF_001401775.1. Lineage (NCBI taxonomy): Bacteria > Pseudomonadati > Pseudomonadota > Gammaproteobacteria > Alteromonadales > Shewanellaceae > Shewanella > Shewanella sp. P1-14-1. Next base: position 115,128 of record NZ_LKTL01000010.1, read on the forward strand.
GCTGAGGTTAAATGTGGTCAGTTGGACGAAGTAAATAGTGCTTATGTCGTTGACACCTTGCGTTACGCTGGTGAAAAAAACATGAGTAATGAATTTGCCGCTGTTGTAACAGGCCCAGTACATAAAGGCATTATTAACCAAGCGGGTATTCCGTTTAGTGGTCACACAGAGTTCTTTGCATTACAAGCAAATTGCCAAGATGTGGTCATGATGCTTGCAGCACCAGGCTTACAAGTGGCATTGATGACTACGCATATTCCTTTAGCTTATGTTGCTAAAGCGATTACGCGCGATCGTTTACATCATATTATTCAAATTTTGCACCGCGAATTAGTGCAGAAATTTGGTATTGCTTCACCTAAAATATATGTATGTGGACTAAATCCACATGCAGGTGAAGATGGACACTTAGGAAGAGAAGAAATTGATATAATGATCCCGGCTTTAGATGAGCTGAGAGAGCAAAATATTGATATTGTAGGACCGTTACCAGCGGATACCTTATTCCAACCTAAATACTTACAAGAAGCAGATGTGGTTCTTGCTATGTATCACGACCAAGGACTTCCAGTACTTAAATCATTAGGTTTTGGAAAATCGGTTAACATAACCTTAGGTCTTCCGTATATCAGAACCTCTGTCGATCATGGCACTGCATTAGAACTTGCAGGTACAGGTGAAGCAGATTGCGGTAGTTTTACCTGCGCATTAAATAAAGCCATTGAATTGGCCTCAAAAGTAAGTAAATAATTTTCCAATGAGCAATAAAGTACATTTAGGCCACACGGCCAGAAAACGTTTCGGACAGAACTTCTTAACTGATGAAAGCGTCATCAGTAGAATTGTGGGCGCAATTTCTCCGGATAATGATCATGTCATGGTCGAAATTGGCCCTGGTCTAGGTGCATTAACTGAGCCTGTGGCTGAAGCCGTTGATAACTTAACCGTGGTTGAGTTAGATAAAGACCTCGTTGAGCGTTTAGAAAACCACCCTGTATTAAAAGATAAGTTAACCATCAATCAAGGTGATGCGCTTAATTTTGACTTTAGCCAACTGCAGCAAGGTGATAAAAAGCTCAAGGTGTTTGGTAACTTGCCATACAACATATCAACGCCACTGATGTTTCATCTTTTCGAGTTCGCTGAAATTATCGAAACAATGCACTTTATGCTGCAAAAAGAAGTTGTACTTCGTTTATCAGCCAGTCCAGGCACCAAAGCCTATGGACGATTAACTGTTATGGCTCAGTACTTCTGTAAAGTTGTTCCAGTATTAGAAGTACCACCTGAAAGCTTTAAACCCGCTCCAAAAGTAGATTCTGCGGTAGTACGTTTATTGCCTTTTGATGAAAAACCATTCCCATGCAAAGATGTCGATGTATTAAGACATGTTTGTACCACAGCGTTTAACATGCGCCGTAAAACATTAAGAAACAACTTAAAGCAAATGGTCACTGACGAAGAGTTTACACAACTCAATATAGACTCGTCGTTACGACCAGAACAAATCAGCGTCGAGCAATACGTTGCGCTCGCTAATTTAGTTTGCGATAAAAGTTAGTCACCTCAAGGGCATTTATATCGTTAAATGCCCTTCTGCTTTTTAGGATGTTGAATGACCTCTGTAGCCTCAAACGTCAAAATTAAAGTTGAAACAAAATACCTCGAAGATCAATCTTCAGCAGAAGATGAAAAGTACTTATTCAGCTATACCATCACTATTATCAACCTCAGTGAAATTGCCGTTACCTTAAAAGATCGCCACTGGATCATTACTAATGCCAACGGTGAGACAAGCGAAGTGAAAGGACCTGGCGTGGTAGGCGAAACCCCAACCATAGATCCTGATACTGCTTATCAATATTCAAGCGGTACTGTAATGGAAACGCCTGTCGGTTTTATGGAAGGAAGCTATGGCATGGTGACAGACCAAGGCCAAAGCTTTAGTGCGCAGATCCCAACATTCAGACTCGCTGTCCCAGGAATATTTCAGTAATCCTATGGCACATTATTTTGTTGGTGATATTCAGGGCTGCTTTAAAGAACTTCAACGCTTACTTGCTGCGGTCGATTTTAACCCGTCAAAAGACGAAATCTGGGCTGTTGGGGATCTCGTTGCTCGAGGACCTGACTCGCTTGCAACGCTCAGGTATTTAAAGTCATTAGATAATAGCGCTAAAATCACCTTAGGCAATCACGATCTTCACTTACTGGCGCTACACGGTAAAATCAAAAGAGCAAACCCCAAAGATAATCTCACTGAACTCCTAAATGCCGATGATTTAAGCCAGTTAATTAATTGGCTGCGTGAACAACCTTTAGTTCACACCTTGCCTTCTCATAACATCATCATGACTCACGCAGGCGTGCCGCCTCAATGGGATTTAACGACCTTGTTAGCTGAAGCAAAAGCAGTCAGCGACGCGCTAAAACGAGATGATTATTTAAAAACACTTATCTCGAAAATGTACACTGAAGCGCCTGATTTATGGGATAGTAAGGCAAAAGGTTTACCTAGATTGAGATATTGCATCAACGCACTCACGCGCATGCGCTATTTATTTCCTGATGGCAGCTTGGATTTTGCCTGCAAAACGCCAATCAGTGATAAACCTTCTGAATTAACTCCTTGGTTTGAATTCGACTCAGTCCTTAAATCTAGCCATACACTCGTATTTGGCCATTGGGCTGCTTTAATGGGAATCACTCACCAAGAAAATGTAAAGGCACTAGATACAGGATGCTGCTGGGGTGAATATATGACACTTTGGCATGCTGAAACGAATGAACAACTCACTCAAGCAAAACTAAAATAATTAATAAATTGTTAAACTAATAATAAACTTAGCCGATAAAGCTATTAGATCTCATATGATCACATAACCCTGAGCGATCTTGAGACAAATTCGGGATAAAATAATAACAGCCGGAGTATGCTATGAAAATTAATGTTGCCACCAGAGTTATTGGCGGTTTTACTGTTGTAACACTGCTTTTAATTGTATTAGGTGGCGTATCTTTACTGACCAATAATACCATTAAAGATAGTACAACAACTTTGCAAGAAGTTAGCTTACCCGCGCTGACTGCAACAGGTGAATTAACAAAAAATTTAAGTGCCCAGCAAATCCAAATTCTATTTGGTTATTACACTAATGAATCAAATAAAATCCCCGCTGTTGAGAAAAAAATCCAAATAGAGTCGAGTGAGTTTCATAAAACGCTTAACAGATTGACTGCACTGATTTCAGATAGACAAGAATTCTCAAGTAATTTATCGCAATTAAAATCTAGCTACGCTGGTTTTGAAAAGAACGGTAAATTAATGCTTAAAGAGCATGAAAATGCATTAATTAAGAATGAACAATTATTATCTTTACGTGATGATCTTGAAGACAGTGCTGACGAAGCCTCGTCTATCTTACTTGATCTGATCGATTTAGAAATGAGTGACGATACGACCGAACAAAGCATTGCAGCAACAGCAGGGGTTGTTGACAGTACTTTTATTAATATTATCACCACCATTTATGACTTAGTTGCTGCTACTGATGACAGTAAATACAATGTTATCGTTAAAGAGCTTGAGTACATGGTGAGTGACACGAGAAGAAAGATTGAACATATTAATCTTCAAGGTCGTGGCATTATCAGCGACGGTACATTAGACGATTTAAATACTGAAAGTAACGCTGTATTTGCTTTGATTAATGGTAATAACTCAATCGTTGCCCTAAAAGGACAACAACTTAAACACAATAAACAAGCTGCCAACCTATTAGCTGCAACAGACAAAGATCGTTTAGAAGTCAACGCTAAAATGTTTAGTCTCGCCGATAATATCGAAAAATTCACTAGTCACATTGGTAATAGTGCTATTGAAAATATTGATTCAGCCAGCCTCAAAACTATGTTTGTTGTTATCTTAGCGATTTTGGTTTCTATTATCGTCAGTATTGCAGTAGTAAAACCACTGACTCGCTCACTTGCCAAGGTTAATCAAGCTCTTAACATTCTTGCTTCAGGTGACTTGACCCATAAACTCGACGACTCAGGTCACGATGAGTTTGCCGAGTTAGCGAAGAACTGTAATAGCTTAGTTGATAGCTTACGAAACCTGATTGTAGGTATCTTAGATCGCTCTAATCAACTTGCAGCAGCAGCTGAAGAAACATCAGCAATTACCACGCAAACGACCAGTGGCATTCAAGAACAGAAGAGCCAAGTCGACCAAGTGGCAACAGCAACAACTGAATTAAGTTCAAGTGCTCAGCAGGTTTCAATGAGTGCTGACCAAGCCTTAGAGCAAATCAAGCAAGCTGACGAAGAAACTCAGCACATGCGTAAACTTGCAGAAGAAAACAAAGTCACCATTCTCGCACTTGCAGATGAAGTAGCCAAAGCAGGACAAGTGATTAACAAGGTTCATTCTGACAGCGCATCAATTGGTTCTATTTTGGATGTTATTAGAGGAATTGCAGAACAAACCAACCTACTTGCACTTAATGCGGCAATTGAAGCTGCACGTGCTGGTGAGCAAGGTCGTGGCTTTGCTGTTGTTGCTGATGAAGTTCGAAGCCTTGCTTCTAGAACACAAGAATCAACCAGCGAAATTCAGCAAATGATTGAAATGCTGCAACAAGGCGCGCAACAAGCGGTATCAGTGATGGAACTAGGACGCAGCCAAGCTACAAGTTGTGTTGATAAGACAGAGCAAGCGAATTTAGCACTAGAAACGATTAGCCAGTCAGTGCACAAAGCTTATGATTCAGGTAACCACATTGCTCAAGCAGCTCAAGAGCAAAACTTAGTGAGCCAACAAGTTTCTGAGATGCTAGAACATATTGCAGCAATATCAGAGGAAACGGCGACGGGTGCTGATCAAACTGCACAATCAAGCCATCAAGTTGCAATGTTATCTGAAGAGCTACAAGGCTCTGTAGGTGAATTTAAAGTCTAACTGCAGTAGATTACTCATCTTTTACTAAAAAGGCTCTCAGGAGCCTTTTTTAGTGGCTTAAACTTAATAATATAAACTCAGTTCTACCTGAGTTTATATAGTTTACTCAACTTGTCAGAATAAAAAACATATTACCCAATATGCCGAACCGTATCAGCTCGGTTATTATTTCACTCAACCACGCTTCCCCAATAATCCATCTCACTCATTAAGTTAGATTTCGATAAAGTTTTAACAGTGTCAGTGACAAGTATCTAGGGTGACTATTTATGTTAACTATCTAGGGTGACAGTCTTGGATAGCAGTCTGTGATAACTGTTTATGATAGCTCACTGTTATCGGTTTCTATTCAAGGCTTTTTATATGTTTCTTTTATTTACATTCAGATGTCTGTGCTGCTCTTGAGAACTCTTGCTAGTAAAATGAGCGAGACGAAAAAGCTTAGCCATAAAAAAACCGCCCAAAGGCGGTTTTTAATCAGATGTATCTGAGTCTGCTTTACACGTTATGAATACAAACACTCACAACAGTTACATAATGCTAAAGCAAGTCATTCCAACGAGATGGCTTATTCGCCACTACTGATTCGTTGTTGTACTGCAGCAGTGATTGCACTACCGCTATGACCATTTGCATTTGCCCAATCAAGAATGCTTTGTCCGTCTGCTTCAGGAGTATTTAAATCTCCAGCAGGAAGACGTTTTGCAATGTACTCACCCACTTCTAAGGCGTTAGAGTTGTATGCAGTTCTTAATAAGCTATTACCGTCGCAAGAAACACCAGTGTAAATATTGCGTAATTTTACGCGGCTTTCTTTCAACTTTTTACGTAAACGGTTTTTGTCATTAGATTTTACATAATCACAAATGTTCGCGACAAGTTGATCAGTATTCGCTTCGGCAGGGGTTGACACAAAAGATGCTGCGATTAGGGCTGCTAAGGCCACAGGCATTAAACGCATCTGACACTCCTTTTTAGGTATTTTTATTTTTGTACCTGCCATCAAGGGCAAGTATCTATTCAGGGTAACACAGGCCACAATTTAACATTATTTCACCAAAGTGTTAAAGCTATATTGCAATTGTGATTCATTTATCTCAACTACCTTATCTTTTAACGTCCAGCTACCGTCATCCCATTCAGGGAAAAAAGTATCACCATCAACCGTTAAGTCGATAAAGGTTAGATATAGGGTATCGGCCAAAGGTAAAATTTCTTTATAGAGTTGTCCGCCACCAATAACAACTAATTCTTCACAACCTGTCACAAGGGCTTTTGCAGCCTCAAAAGAATTGACGCAAGAAACGCCTTCTGGTTGATAGTCGCTTTGACGGGTAATGACGATATTGTGGCGACCCGGTAATGGTCTACCAATTGATTCGAAGGTTTTACGCCCCATCACTACAGGCTTGCCGAGTGTCATAGCTTTAAAATGTTTTAAATCTTCAGGCAGGTGCCATGGCATTTTGTTGTCTTTACCGATTACACGATTATTGGCCATAGCGGCGATCATAGCGATGCGCATGTAAAATCCTTATTTGATGCTGGAGAAATTAAATAATTGGTCGAGTGCGATAGTAAACCAAGGCCGGCATAGCCAGGCCTACTGACAGCGCCCCCAGAATGAAAACTGTTTTTAACCCATTTTGAATAACCATAGTGGTGAGATCTGAACTCACCTGCTCTTGCACACTTAGCTGAACAATTGCAATTAACGTATTATACGCATAAGTCCCTGGTACCATGGGAATGATTGCTGCCACTGCATACATCAGCGGTGGAGCAAGATGTCTTTTAGCAAAACGGATGGTTATCACTCCAACTAGCGCGGCAGCTGCAAATGTGGCCCATTCAATTGGCATATCTAGGTGCAATAACAAGGTTCTAAAACTATGACCGATTGCACCTGCAAGAGCGCAATAAGGTAAAAATCGTCTTGGGACATTAAATACCATCGCAAACCCCATTGCTGGAATTGCAGAAAAGAATGCATCATTAAGTAAAGTCAGCACAAGATTCATGTGATCAACGTCCCTCCAAATGCCATCGCTAGCGTAATACCGATAACCGTTGCCAGTGTAAGTAAAGTGGCATGTCCCCAACGAGATATACCGACATTCATATGGCCTTTGACCATATCAGAAATAGCATTTATCAGTGGGAAACCCGGTACAAGCATTAACACACTTGCAGCCATTGGAATTTTCGGTGTTGAGGTCAATTCCAAAAGGTGACCAAGTTGCGCAACCAAGGTGGTAATAAAGGCGGTGATAGCAAAAATTATCAACAGATTGAAATGTTTTTTCACTAAGGATAAACGAACCGACATGCCGACAGCTGAAGCGATAAACGTAATAAAGCATGCCGCCAAATCACCACCGAATAAATGACAGAAACTCGCACAAGACAAGCCAATCATCGCGATGACATATTTGGCAGGATACGTTTTGGGTTCAATTTTTTCTAAACGGCGTTTAACTTGCTTGTCGTTGTAAATGCCTTTTTCGGCCAAGATACAGATGCGTTGCACTTCACATACAATCATCATGTTAATGCCATGCTCGCGTAAACGGCGCGTCGTGGTAATACAACGGCCATGGACAAGGCTGGTCAATACGAGGGAATTTGAAGAAATCGACAGTTCGACACTGGCTAGGCCAAGGGCTTTGCCTAGGCGCTGGCTGATCTCTTCAACAAGATCAGATTCAGCGCCATAAGCTAAGAGAAGTTGTGCACTTCGTACTACAAGACGAGTGATATCATTTTGAGTGTCGGCGTACACAATTTTTCTCTTATTTAACTCAATTTAACGTTGGTAGATAATTTCCACATCATAGTCATCATCGTCGAAATCGTCGTCGAAGTCATCATCGTAGTCTTCGTTAACAGATTCAACATTAGCTTGATGGTAATTATCCCACTTAAACTCGACTTCATCGTCAGGGCTGATTGATTCATCTTCGTCAGGCAATGCAGAAATAAAGTCGAGAAGTTTTAAACTTAACTCTTCAGTATTGGTGCGATTAAATGCTGACATAGTGTATATGTCACCTTTCCAATCGATTTCCTTAACGATGTGCTCCATTTTCTCAGCAAGCTCATCTTCTTGCAGTAAATCAATCTTGTTAAATACTAACCAACGCGGCTTAGCAGCCAATTTAGGAGAATATTTCTCAAGTTCAGCCACAATTGAACGCGCAGACTCAACCGGATCGCTACCATCAATAGGGTCGATATCGATAATGTGTAATAACACACGACAACGCTCTAAATGCTTTAAGAAACGAATGCCTAAACCCGCACCATCTGACGCGCCTTCGATCAAGCCAGGAATATCAGCAATAACAAAACTCTGACCAGGACGAGGGCTGACAACACCTAAATTAGGCACCAAAGTGGTAAATGGGTAATCGGCGACTTTTGGTGTAGCACGAGAAACTGAACGAATAAAAGTTGACTTACCCGCATTCGGTAAACCTAACAAGCCAACATCGGCTAGTAACAATAGTTCCAGCTTCAGCATGCGTACTTCGCCAGGTGTACCTAATGTCTTTTGTCTAGGCGCTCGGTTAGTACTACTTTTAAAACGAGTGTTACCTAAACCGTGGAAACCACCTTTAGCCACTAACAGTTTTTGACCATGAGTGGTTAAGTCACCTAGTAACTCTTCTGTTTCAAAATCAACAGCGCGAGTACCCACAGGTACTTTTAATAACATATCTTCGCCGCCATGACCTGTACAATCACGACCACGACCATTCTTACCGCGCTCAGCGATGTAAGAACGTACAAATCGAAAATCAATAAGCGTGTTCATGTTTTCGTCTGCGACTAAAAATACGCTACCGCCGTCACCGCCGTCACCACCATCAGGACCGCCATCTGGCACATATTTCTCACGTCTGAAGCTAACGCAGCCACTGCCACCGTCACCCGCTTCAACTCTGATTTTAGCCTCATCAATAAACTTCATACATACTCCTGACACCACTTAATGTGCCAATTATAACCTCAAAAGACTGAGATGTGCAGGGAAGCGTAGAAGATTCAATCACCATAAATCGCTTACTGCAAAATAAATAACCATCGATGTAACACACCGAAAATACTCCAATGAAGTTTAGTTAACTAACTCCAACAATGAAGTAAAAAACACAAAAGCCCCGCCAGAAGGCGGGGCTTTCAAAGACTGATTAAAGTCTAGAATTAAGCTTCGATGCTAATAAACTTACGGTTATTAGGACCTTTTACTTGAAACTTAACTTTACCGTCTGTTAATGCAAACAAAGTATGGTCACGACCAATACCTACGTTTACACCAGCGTGGAATTTAGTACCACGTTGACGAACGATGATGTTACCAGCAACAACTGATTCACCACCAAAACGCTTAACACCAAGACGTTTACTTTCTGAATCGCGGCCGTTACGAGTAGAACCGCCAGCTTTTTTATGTGCCATGAGTTAGACTCCTAATATTATGCGCTAATCGCAGTGATTTTAACTTCAGTGAACCATTGACGATGGCCCATTTTCTTTTCGTGATGCTTACGACGATTGAACTTTTGAATAGTTACTTTCTCACCGCGACCGTGGCTAACCACTTCAGCAACAACTTTACCACCAGCTACTAATGGAGCACCAACGTGAACGTTTTCACCGTCAGCAACCAATAATACTTGGTCAAACTCAATAGTTTCACCAGTAGCAACTTCAATTTTTTCTAAACGAACTGTATGACCTTCAGCAACACGGTGTTGCTTTCCGCCACTTTGAAAAACAGCGTACATAGCTATTTCACTCCAAATGGACTAACACTCCGGTTCATTATATGTAGATACCGGGTGCTAAAAACTTTTAATGACAATGGGCGCGGAGTCTACGCTAAGATTTACCATCTGGCAAGTGTTAAATGTGAATCAATAAAAAAAGCTCGGTTTAACTCCCACAATCTAAGAACAAAAGCTGTCTAAGGCATGAATTTTAGTTAAAATTTGTTAATATACAATTTGAACCTTATATAGTGGGCAATATAATTTGCCTGATAGCCTAATAACTAGAGACCATTATGGATTTAAACGCCATTCGTCAACTAGCTGATAACGACATGCAAGCCGTAAATCAGTTAATTTACAAACAACTTGAGTCTGATGTTGCACTAATAAACCAACTCGGTTTTTACATTATCAATGGTGGCGGTAAAAGATTACGCCCATTACTTTCGGTACTTTCTGCTCGTGCTATCGACTATAAAGGTGAAGAGCATCTTAAGTTAGCAGCTATTATTGAATTTATTCATACTGCTTCTTTATTACACGATGACGTTGTCGATGAATCAACATTGCGTCGTGGTCGTAAAACAGCCAATGCTTTATTTGGAAACAGCGCAAGTGTTTTAGTCGGTGATTTTTTATATACCCGCTCATTTCAAATGATGACCGAACTCGATAGCATGAAAGTGTTAAGAGTCCTTGCCGACACCACTAATATTCTTGCTGAAGGTGAAGTCTTACAATTAATGAATTGTAATGATCCAGAAACCACCGAAGAGAATTATATGCGGGTGATTTACTGTAAAACAGCAAAATTATTCGAAGCTGCAACCTTGCTCACAGGTGTTATTGCTGACGTAAGCGAAGAGCAACAACATGCCCTTGGTGAATACGGTAAATTTTTAGGTACCGCTTTCCAATTAACCGACGATTTACTTGATTACACGGCCGATGCTGATGAACTTGGCAAAAACATTGGTGATGACTTAGCCGAAGGTAAGCCTACACTGCCATTAATTTATGCTATGGCTCACGGTAGCGATACTGCAAAAGCGTTGATTAAAGAAGCGATTGAAAAAGGCGATGGTACGAAAGCAATTGATGAAATTGTTGCAGCCTTAAATGATTCAGGCGCCCTTGAATACACTAAACAAAAAGCGAACCAAGAAGCTGACAAAGCGATTGCTGCACTGGCCCCAATTGCCGATAGTGAATATAAGACAGCATTAATCTCGTTAGCGAAAATTTCAGTTCAACGAAATAACTAATCTGTATTTGGTTAACTATCTACGCTCTGGTATCTGAGCGTAATTAAGCCAACCATCATAAAATGCCCACTACAACTTAGTAGCGGGCATTTTTATTGCTATCAATACAATTTAAATTGTTAAACTTGCCAATCTATAGGTGTTTGCCCTAACTCTGTTAACAGTTGATTTGTTTTAGAGAAGTGACCACTACCAAAAAAGCCTCGATAAGCAGACAGTGGAGAAGGATGTGGCCCCGTTATAACTCGATGTCGCTTCGCATTAATCAACTTACCTTTTTTAATGGCATGAGCGCCCCACAAAATGAATACAATAGGCTCACCTTTATCGTTAAGGGTTTGCATCACTTTATCTGTAAAAGTCTCCCAGCCGGCTTTTGAGTGGGAATGCGCTTTCCCCTCTTCAACCGTTAGCACTGTATTAAGCATTAACACACCTTGTTTAGCCCACTTAGTCAAATCACCATGGTCAGGAATGACAAAGCCATTAATGTCTTGTTGGAGTTCTTTATAAATATTCACTAAAGAAGGCGGTGTTTTTACTCCTTGTTGTACAGAAAAACATAACCCATGAGCTTGACCTGCTCCGTGATAAGGGTCTTGCCCTAAAATCACCACTTTCACATCACTCAAAGGAGTCAATTCGAATGCGCGGTATACATCTTCATCGGCAGGGTAAACCGTTTTCCCTAGCTGTCTTTGATGAGCAACAAACTCATTTAATTCACAAAAATACGGCTCCGCTTGCTGCGTTTTAATCAATGTTTGCCAATCGTTCATCTAGGGGGCTACCTTGTAAAATAGTCAATCTCATTATGGTGTTAATTCGCGAAATACAGCCTTTCAATTACACTTTCTAAGACAAAGGTTAAGTCGAAGCAAATAATTAAGAAGGTGCTCAAGCATACTATGAATCACTGAACACCTATAAACACCCTAGTTTCAAACTTATCCATTAGTGGTGGTTATCATTATACTCGGCCTATTAGCCGTCGTCGCTTTAGCTAATATGAAGTGATCGAGTAAAACGCTCGAGTAAAATGACTGAGTGAATAGATTCAGGCTCCGCTGATAACGTTCATATTTTCACTAATCCAAGTACCAATGACCAGTTCAATATCAATCAATGGGGTTACCCTGCACAAAACTGGGCTCCTTTTGAAGCATCGCGACGATTCGTTATATCTAGCAACTAACATTAATCCTGTTCAATGCCTCTACATTCCTCTCACGCCATTATCAATATATTATGCTCCACGTAATGGACAGGTGATCACAGATTCCACCCCTGATAGCGAATTGAGACTTTATTCTGTCAATAAAATCGGTACACTCATTGCTAAATTAAGTCACTATTACGAGTAGAACTCATGTCAGAACAAAAAACTGAAACAACCATGTACCAACTAGCTGATCAATTTATTGCGCTAGCCAATCAACTAGGTCAAACAGAAAATGATATCGGTAAAGTCGGTACTGCTTTGCGTTTTGCAGCAGCGCGCTACAATGCGTTTGAAGCTGCGATTAAATCAGCCAATCTAGAAGCAGAAAAAGAAAATGCATTGAGCTGGTTCACTGAAGAATACAAAGGCATGTTGAACGAAAACTTAAATGACCACATTAAAAACCCACCAGGTGGTCAACAAGAAGCCAAAGAAGAAAAAGCTGACGATTCTGTGCAGGTCTTCAAAAATTAAGCATGCCGATATTAAGCATGTAAAAAAGCCATCATTACGATGGCTTTTTTGTTGGAGAATTTATCACTAAATAATATCTATGATGACCCTCAAGGCCAGTAGAATAAGCACCACGCCTGATAGCTTATCGATAAGCGCGGCCTTGTCACGTAAGCGAGACAATATCGGCCCATGAGATAATACGACAGCAATGATGGTATACCAGAGTCCATCTACAACCAGTGGGGTTAATACAATTAATGTTTGTCCCGTTAGCGATTCAGCTGCCAATACAAACTGACTAAATAGCGCTAAAAAGAACAACAAAATTTTAGGGTTAAATAACGAAATAGCTAAGCCATCGCGAGCTGCTTGAAGTAATGAAGTTGACTCACCTGACTGTAATTTCTGCTCCATCCCCCCTTTAGATTGCAAGGCTTGAAATCCCATCCACGCTAAATAGCACGCTCCAATAAGAGCAATACCATTAAACACTAAAGGTGATTTTTCAAGCACAACGGCCAAGCCCAATAGCGTTACTAATGCGTACACACCAATGCCAATTGAGTGAGCCCAAGCACACACAACGCCGTGTAATCTCCCTCCTGATAACGTATGTCTTAGCACCATAGCTAAACTCGGACCGGGAGACATCGCTCCCAAACAACAGATGGCGAGTAATCCAAGCCATGTACTTAATGCCATTACTTATAAATCCTTCATTCTACCGTGATTATTCATGCTCACTATGCTTGAGCATTTCTGTGGCCACTACTAATGAGTTCAGCGTTATTTTTCCGCGCAGAATAGATAAAAATACTGAAATCATGTCGCAAAAAAACGTACGTTATCATGAATGAGCCTTTACAACATTCATTTAACCTCAATTTAAGCAAACCTTGATATAGTACACTGTATTAACATGCTTTTTACTCGAGAAACCACAATGTCATTAATGCTACCGATTTTACTTGGATTATTACTTGCCGGAATTGCTCTACTCATATTTTTTAAAATTAAAGGAAAAAACATTCCTGGTATCGTAATCGTAATATTGGGCTTTATGACAATCTGTTTTACTGGGGTTTATGCTTTTTTGGAAAAAACCGAAGACTACAATGCCTATAAGCGATTGCAGTGGCAACCCCTTAACCCCGCTCAAATTATGCCATTGGTTGAGCAAGGCTACACCGTATTTGTCGATGTCGATGCAGACTGGTGTCTTCCTTGCCGCACCAATAAGGCCAATGTGACCCATCGTGAAATCGTGGTAAACGCACTTGAGGCAGATAACCTTATTTTGATGAAAGGTAACTGGAGTCAACCTAATAAAATGATTGAGGATTACGTTGGTAAAGAAGGTGGAATAGGAACGCCTTTTAACAAAGTCTATGGACCATCACACCCTCAAGGTATCTTATTACCTGTAGAGTTAACCATAAACGCCGTGTTTCAGGCGTTAGAAGCAGCTAAATAATCTCCACGCAAAAAAAAGACTGCCTAGGCAGTCTTTTATGTACGACGTTAACGTAATTTAGAAAATATAGCTTAACTTACCGTAGTAAAAGCCACCATTGTAATCAAATGGACCACTTTCATAATACACTGCACCTAGCACGCCTTGAGTACCATCTTTTAACTCTTGCGCTTCTTGGTCAAACAAGTTGTTTGCTCCAACAGAAAGCGTTAATTGATCAAACATGGTGTAACTGACTTCTAAGTCAACAGTAACAGCTGAGTCTGCCGTTTCAGAGCCCCAATCTGAGGTATCATCCGCATGGGTTGCATAGTATTCACCAAAGTAATTACCACGCAATGACACACTGATATCATCCCAGGTTTGCCCCCAAGTCAATGTCGCACGGTGAGCCGGAATGCCATCTTCTAAGCGGCGAACTTTACCTTCATCAGTCGTCTCAGGATCGAACTTATCAACACTCGTGTCAGTCCAGCCATACGCTAAGCTGAACATCGTATCACCTGACATTAACTCTGTTTCGTAAGAGCCGACAATATCGATACCTTGCGTCGTGGTATCAAAGTCATTGGTATAATAAGTCACCGCAGAGATGAGTTCAGGGAACTCAACACCAGCATCTCTTAAATCATCATAATCTTCTGGTTCTACCGCAATTTGACTTGACTGAGCAATACGACCTGTCACCTCAATATTGTAGTAATCAACAGTTAAGAAGAAGTCGTCATACTCAAATACAGTACCAATGGCATAGTTAATTGACTCTTCAGGCTCTAATACTTCACCGCCATAAAATGCTGCTAACGGATCGGTTGGAGGCGCAATAAAGGTTTGAATTAAATCACCGTTAACAATAGATGTCTGAGTATTCACGACATTTTCTTGACCAACAGTTGGTGCTCTAAAGCCTGTGCTGTGCGATGCACGCATAGACCAGTAATCTGTGAAAGAGTACTGGGTCGAAATTTTATAGTTTAGTGTATCGCCAAAGGTTGAGAAATCTTCGTAACGAAGTGCAATCCCTAACAACCAGTCATCCGTTAAATACGCTTCAACATCAGCGTAAATACCAATATTACTACGGTCATTTTTACCTGCAGCTTCTGGTCCAAACCCTTTAAAACCATGAGAACCAATATTGAAGCCTTGATCAGCATAAGGACCAGCTATCCAAGATGCTTCTTCGCCTTGAGTAATTTCAAAAGACTCTTCTCGCCACTCAAAACCCGTTGCAAAACTAATATCTTCAATCGAGCCAAGTGTAAAGTAACGTGAAAAATCGAGATTTACCGTTGTTTCAACTTGCTCATAAGCACCTGTATCAAAATCGGTTTGCGTGTCCTCAGGATTCGCAGCAAGACCGAGTGATGGGTTTAATGAATTATAAAGGCTAAAGCTTGATTTGTTTGAGCCTGTGCCCGCACTGGCATCATACATCCACTCACCTAACTCACCTTCAATACCAGCAAAGAAAGACATATCTTCAATGGTTCCAGCAAATTGCGGAGTATAACCACCTGGACGCACTTGGTTCATAGAGAAACAATTAGCATCAGCAACCATTGCTTGATATGCCGCAGTGTCTAAAACGTTGCCATCTGAACCATCAGCATTTTTCGGGATTGGCACTGGAGCACAGGTTGATTGGTCGCCGTTAACAGCCCCTACTAATAAGTTTTCACCGCCATCAACTGAGTAAACGTTGCCACGGTTATGTGGGTTACGATAATAAAATCCACCAATTGCTTCACGAGAAGACACATTACCAAATGCATAAATACGATGGTTATCATTTAAGTCAAAACCTGCATTAACAAAAACGGTGTAATCATCATTAATTTCTGGGTTACCCCAAACTTGAGCAGGATCATTTACGTAAGTATTGCCTTGTTCGATTAAATTGCCAGCATCAGGACGCTGCACACTGCGACTGGTGGCATCTGCGGTTTTATACTGCGCACTAATATTAACAAAGCCAGCATCGGTCAAAGGTAACCCAATGTTGCCATCGATAGTCGTTGTCGCGCCATCACCTTCATAGTACTCGCCTTGACTGATACTAATTGAACCGCCTTCAGCACTATCTTTTAGTTGGAAGTTCATCACACCAGCAATAGCGTCAGAACCGTATTGTGCCGCAGCACCATCACGTAATACTTCAACTTGCTTAAGCGCAATACTTGGGATAACAGAAATATCCGGTCCTTGAGCACCATCGTTAATACCACCACCTTGGAAAGCAATAACAGAAGCACGGTGACGACGCTTACCATTAACAAGGATCAGGGTACTGTCAGAAGGAAGACCACGTAAATTGACTGGGCGAACAAGTGTGGCGGCATCACTAATAGGTTGGGCACGCGAGTTAAAAGAAGGCACTGATGTCACCAGCATATCAATCATATCAGTTGAGCCATTTTTTCTCAGGTCATCACTACTGATAATATCTACTGGCACGGGTGATTCACCAACAGAGCGAGGCGCCGCTCGGCTACCTACTACGGCAATTTTTTCAACATTTTCGGCGACTTCTTCATCCTCAGCCATTGCTGCTGTAGACATAACTGAGCCTGCTAAAGCTACCGTTACAGCAAGACTTAACGAATTTAAGCCAAACTTCCTTTTCTTTAGATTAGTCATCATTTTTTGTCTCAAATTATTATATTTATGCTTGTGACGGGTAATTTAATCAGGTGTTTACAATTAAATAATCGTCTCTCCCAAAATGAAATTCTTTCACTTTCATTTACATTTCTATAACAAATAAAACGTAATTGCTAACTATTTCTACTCCCACTAAAAATAATAATCGCCATAAGCAGGCTAAATCAGGATAAATAACTTAACCTCATGAAAATAACCCACAATTTTAGTTACATTAACTAGAGTTAAGCTTTTACTAAAAAAGAATCTACTAATACAGCTATTATAGTTAGTTCAAAAAACCAACAACCTGCAAATTTAAAAGCTCGATCAACCAACAAGTTAATAGAGTACAAACTCTAGATTAATTAATAAGATAGATGAAGATTGACTATTTTCAGTAGACCTTTTAATGTAATTCAACCAATCTAAACAAGTGTTTGATTTTCTCGAATAACAATAAATCATGAATAAAAGGGACAGTCTCATGGCGTATGACGCAGAATCACAGCTCAACTTAGATCAATACCACTCTCTAGTCGATTTAATTGAAAAGACCTGTCAGCAGTACGGAAATAACATTGCTTATGCGTGTTTAGGAAAGAACACCACATTTAAAGAAATCGAGTCCGCCTCACGACATTTTGCTGCGTATCTACAAAATCACACTGATTTAACTGCAGGGGACAGCATTGCTATTCAATTGCCCAATATTACTCAGTTTGTCATTGCCGCATACGGAGCCATGCGAGCAGGGTTGGTTATCGTCAATACAAACCCACTTTATACAGAACGTGAACTGATCCACCAATTTAATGATTCAGGCGCTAAAGCCTTGGTTGTACTTTCTGATTTGCTACCCACGCTCAATAATGTCGTCTCAAATACAGGTATTTCATTAGTCATTAGTACCCACGCCTTGGATTTAATTTCGCCTCAACCGCAAATAGATACCCCATTCAATAAAATTGAATTTAATCAGATGCTACTTGAAGGTGAGCAATCCACTTTCACTGCTGTTTACCCAAAACAAACAGATCTAGCCGCACTGCAATACACAGGTGGCACCACTGGCTTATCAAAAGGAGCCATGTTAAGTCATCGCAATATGCTAGCTAACTCGGCTCAAGTAAAATCTAGAATTGCCAGCACGATGACACCAGGTAAAGACGTTTTCGTTGCGCCATTGCCGATATATCACATCTATGCCTTTATGGTGAATCTAGTACTCTATTTCGAATCAGGAAGTTGCTCGGTTTTAATCCCAAACCCAAGAGATATCCCAGGGTTAATTAAGACCATGAGTAGCTACCCTTTCACTGGCTTTGCAGGACTTAACACGTTATTTGTTGGTTTATGCCACCAACCAGATTTTCAAGCACTAGACTTTAGCCGACTCACCATTACTATCTCTGGCGGAACGGCGCTTACAAGTGCTGCAGCAAACATATGGCAAAAAACCACAGGTTGTATGATTTCAGAAGGTTATGGTTTATCAGAGACTTCACCTGTCGTGAGTTTAAATGCTCCTGGTTATCAACAATTAGGCACGATTGGTAAACCCGTTCTCGAAACGCAGGTAAAAATTCTCGATATCAATGATAATGAAGTCCCGCTAGGTGAAGCAGGAGAGCTTGCAGTAAAAGGCCCGCAAGTCATGCAAGGCTACTGGAATAAACCGCAAGAAACGGCCAATGTCATGACCGAAGATGGATATTTCAAAACCGGTGACATTGCAGTTGCAACGCCTGATGGTTTTCATAAAATTGTCGATCGCAAAAAAGATATGATCATTGTGTCAGGATTTAATGTTTATCCTAACGAAGTTGAGGATGTATTATCGCAGCACGAATTAATCCTTGAATGTGCTGTCGTTGGGGTCAGTGATGATAAATCTGGTGAGGCAGTTAAAGCCGTAATCGTTTTAAAAGAGCCAACATCTGATGATGCAGCCACAAAACAGCTCATTTCAGACTATTGTCGCAGCCAATTAACCGCCTACAAAATTCCAAGGTTAATTGAATTTACCGAGCAACTACCTAAAAGCACCGTTGGTAAAATTCTTAGACGAGAACTCAGAAAATAACACTTATTGGTAAACAGCCCACGACAATGAGTTAAAGTGGGCTGCTTATCTGTTCGTTAGGCCATCAACACTCAAGGCATGCATACCCAAGGTTTAAGCACTCAAGGTTTAAGTAATTAGCCTACAAATATTCAAAACATGGTTTGAAATAGCCGGTCACTCATATCTCGTTCTTTAAACCTAGCGCTTTCACCAAATCCTTATATTGATGTGTCAGTCAGTAACTGCAAACTAGCAAACTCTTTATAGGTCTCACTCGATTGCATAAGCTCTTGATGTGAACCAATCGCCACCACTTCACCCTTTTCTAACACAATAATCCTATCAGCATTGATCACTGTCGCTAATCGATGGGCAATAATTAACGTCGTTCTACCTTGCATCAAATTATCTAAGCCTTGCTTAACTTTTACTTCGCTAACAGCATCAAGCGCACTCGTGGCTTCATCAAGTAATAGGATTGGTCTGTCAGCAAGAATAGCTCTAGCAATGGCAATACGCTGCTTTTGTCCGCCAGACAATTTAACCCCACGTTCCCCTAAATACGTATCATACCCATCCGACAACTCTTGAATGAACTCATGGGCTTTTGCTGTTATACAGGCGTTTATCACCTCTTCTTTTGTTGCATCAGCTCGCCCGTAGCGGACATTTTCAAAGACATTAGTGGCAAAAATAACTGACTCTTGCGGCACTAAGGCATATTGCTCCCTTAGCTGCTGTAAAGTGACTTCAGCCACATCCACTCCGTCTAAAAGCACTTTGCCTGATTTAGGTTGATAAAATCGCAGTAATAGTTCAAATAAGGTGCTTTTACCTGCGCCACTCTCACCAACTAATGCCACTCTTTCACCCGCTTTGATCTCAAGATTAATTCCCTTAATCACATCTTCATTACTACTTGGGTAAGCAAACCTTAACGACTCAAGTGACAAACTGCCATTGATTGCAGCAGGCAAAAACTTAGGCGCTTTAACCTCAGGGATATCAATAGGGGTATTGACCAGCTCAATTAGTCGTTCAGCTGCACCTGAAGCTCGTTGTATTTCACTAAAAACTTCACTAATGGTGGCCACAGAGCCCGCCGCCATAACAGCGTAAAACATAAATGCGGATAGTTCTCCAGCGGTAATATTTTGCAACATGACATCTTGAGCGCCCACCCAAAGCACGACAGCAATTGCAGCAATACTTAAAAACATCACCGACGAAATTAATATCGAACGATATAAAATACGAGTTTGAGCAACAGACATCACCGCTTCAACCTGTTGATTAAATACATTGCGGTCTTGTTGTTCGTGACCATAAGCTTGCACTGTGTGTATCTCATGCAAGGTCTCATCAATATTAGCGCCTAAATCGCCAACTTTATCTTGGCTCTTACGCGAGTACTCTCGCACTTTTTTACCCAGTAATATCACAGGTACAAACACTAAAGGCACAGCAAGCAGTACAAGGCCAGTCAGCTTTAAGCTGGTAATTGCCATCATCACTAAGGCACCAGTAACCGTAACTGATGAGCGAAATGCCATCGATAAACTACTACCAACCACGCTTTGCAATAAGGTACTGTCAGCGGTAAAACGAGAGATCACTTCACCCGTTCTTTGCTCCGCAAAAAAAGCAGGGGATAAATTAAGTAAATGGTTATAGACCTTCAGACGAATATCCGCAATCACACGCTCGCCGAGCCAAGTCATCAAATAAAAACGACAAAATACCGCTGTGCCGCTGATAGCTGTGATGCCCAAAATAAACAAAACAATCTCGTTGAGTCGGTCAGCATTATCTGCAACAAAGCCTTCATCGACCATCATTTTGACCCCTTGGCCAAGAGACAACCAAGCAAAAGAGCCAATAAAAAGAAAAGTAATAGCGGCAACCACTTTTAGCTTATGTGGCTTTAAAAAACCCATAATCCAAGGAAAAACGGCATATTGAGTGGCGGGTTCAGGTTTGATGTTGGTGATGTCACTTGCTGAGGTAGAGTTCAAAATAAATACCCATAAACACATAAGGGCATCAATAGTATCAACAAACAACGAATAAAATGAAGGAATAACAATAACAAGTTAATGCATGAAGTCAGTTTGGCTGTAAGGTCAAAAAAGTGGTTACAGGGATACGAGTAACCACATTAAACAAAGAATGAGTTGAGCGCCGACTTACTCTTTTATATTGGTATCAATCGACTTTAGTGATCGCAAAAAGATCCCTAAACCACCCACACTTAATACCAGAATCACAATTAAATCGAATGCACTCATATGGCTAAAGCGGAAGTTAATAGAACTTATCACACCAAATATTAAACCGACTAATGAACCAAAGGTTAAGATCCAACCCAATATATTCTTCGCATTATAAAACATTAGTCCAATACCAAACATGAAGGGGATCATAATCATCCCGCTCGTTAGATTCATGCCACCAACACTGTATAAGCTATGACTAAAACCAAAAGAACTGGTAACTTTTATTGCTTTTAGCAACATGTAAAAGCCGCCACACATCATGATTAAGCCGATAAAAAACGAACCAATTCCACCTGATGTACCACCTGCACCGTTCATACAACTCCTTTGTAGAAAAACGTAATCTTGTGTTCGATGTTACTGTCAGCGATCTACAATAGCAATATTGTTTCATCTGTAATCGATGGCGCATTTTTCAATACATTAAATATTTAGTGCAACGGCATCCTTTGCAGACTTGCCTTACACTCTACCCTCGCACATTGACAGCTTATCTGCGATAATTGCCGGCTATTTCATGATGGTTGCTTTAGGTAAAAAATAATGACGGTTAGTGAGTTTTCTTGTGCAGGTATTGAATTAGCGTTATTTCGCTACCCTAAGCAGCAAGAGTCAAATCTGCAAGCTTGGGATGCCGCAGATGAGCACTTAATAAAACACCTTGTTGAAACCGCACATATTCCAGCTAATACAGCTATTTTGAATGACAATTTCGGCGCACTTCAATGCGGCCTCACTCGTTTAGACAACACCTGGCCGCTGTGGATTGAAACTGATGCTAAAACCAGTTTACTTGGCGCAGAGTACAACCTTAGCGCTAATGAGTTGGCACCAACGAACATCACCCGCCTTAATAGCCGAGAGCAACTGCCTAATGACATTAAATTGGTCATTGTTAAACTGCCTAAAAATCTGACTTATTTTACCCAGCAATTACAACGTTTATCGCAAGTATTAGCTGAGGGAACTCAAATTCTAATTAGTGCTAAAGCAAAGAATATTAATAAATCATTACTTGGCCTCATTGAACAAAATTTAGGCCCAGCTTCTGCAAGTTTAACGTGGAAAAAAACACGTATCATTACCTGTACTGCTGACGGGATAAAGCGATCATTACTTAAAGAAGTCTCTTGGCCAGTTAAAGAGTTTAATTTAACCATCAATAACTTCAGTAATGTATTTGCTGCCAACAAACTCGATATCGGCGCACGTATTATGCTAGATAATATGCCAGAAGGCGCCTTTAAAACCATCATCGATTTAGGATGTGGAAATGGCATTTTAGGTTTACGTGCCGCACAACTGTACCCACAAGCGCATATCCATTTTGTAGATGATTCTGAAATGGCTATTGCATCAAGTCAGTACAACTGGGAAGCAAACGGACTCAATCATGATCAAGGACATTTTCATTGGGATGACTGTTTAACCCACTTAGATGAAAACGTCAGTGCCGACTTAGTCTTATGTAATCCGCCTTTTCACCAAGGAGAAGCAATTACCGATCATATTGCTTGGCAAATGTTTCTTGATGCCAAAAGACGATTAGCGACAGGCGGTATTTTACATGTTGTTGGCAACCGTCATTTGTCCTACCACATTAAACTAAAACGTATTTTTAAAAATTGCACTACCGTTGCATCAAATGGCAAGTTTGTCATTTTACAAGCCACTAAATAGACGAAAGTTAATCTCATCGATTAACTGTCGTCAACATGGCTATTTCCACGGTACTTTTCCAAGATTAACAGACTAACTGGCAAGTTTAATGGGCATTCGAGTTGTTCAAAACAAGGTCCAATGGATTTGGTAATGGGATATTCTCGCAGCGAGATGTCAGTTTTCTCGCTACGAATTAGTGAAGAGTAAACATGCCGAAATAGACTAATTGCTAAAGCTTGTCTTATTCATGCTGACATAAAATCTAGTGTTTTAACTATTAACGCCCTCGCTAGATTACATCACATCATAACCAGCCATAAACAACCATAAGCAACCATTAGTAGCACAAACCAATGATGACTCTCCATCAAATGGCCGCGAAACTCAACGAACTATCAACCCGTAATCTGTCAATATTCACCACAATAATTAATTGGTAATAACACACAAAACAAATTGGTTGACAATTGATTTTATTAAAAGATATTATTGGTTTTAAAACGTGCTCCAAGTCACACTTGTAAGGGCCTCCAGCGTTTACAAATTTAGAACATTTATATAATTCAATGAACTTAAACGCAGATAAAACAGCGGTTAAAGCTTTACCAACCAAGCCTTTAAGCATAAAAAGTATGCCTTTAAGGAATAAAAACTGGTTCAACAACGCCTATGTTAATTGTTTAAAACATCTATTTTATTAGTTTAACCAGGTTGTGCGCTCCAGATCCCCCCCTCGTTTGGAGCGAAAAAAAGGCCTCTCATATCGAGAGGCCTTTTTACTAATATTGGCAGAATCATCTTAGTTCAATACAAATAAGATACTGTTTATAAAATACTGTTTATAAAATAAAAAGCCTTCTCGTTAAAGAAGGCTTTTAATCTGTTAGTGAAAGCGACTGCGCTTTTACTCACCTGGGACTAATTAACCCAATCGGTTAACCAAATTATCAATCGAGTATAAATCACGTTTTTCGCTGTTCTTACGACGGACTTCTTCAAGTGCTTGAGCTTCAACAGTATCGAATAACACATTGATTAATCTATTAAAGTGCTTATGCATTGCTAAACGTGCTTCTGATGCATCGTTTGCAGCTAACGCTTTATAAATGGAAGTATGCTCATCAAGTGTTTTCTTATTATCTTTACTACAAACACTGTCGTAATCAGTAATTATTTTTTGGCTTGATGCACGCAATGCCCATAGGTTTTGAAATGACTTAATCAATGCGCCGTTACGAGTCGCATTGGCAATTATTTGATGGAACATTTCATCAGCCTCTTCGACATAAGACTTATTTTCCATCATTATCAATGTTTTATTTAACTCAACCAATTCTTCTTCAGTGATAGTATTGGCAGCTAACGCAGCAATTTCACCTTCTACTAAGGCGCGAGCTTGAGTTAATTCAAATGCATTAATCTTGTTTGCAGGGTTATTGGTCGCAACAGATTGTAATACATACACGCCCGAGCCTGTTTTAACTTCAATTTTTTCGCGCACTTCCAGTGCAATAATTGCTTCACGAATGGTGGGTCTGCTGACATCAAACTTTTCAGCTAACTCTCTTTCTGGCGGTAAGCGACTACCTGGTGCATATTCGCCGTTAGCAATAGACGCTTCAATCTCTTCAACGATGCGCCAAAACATACGCCTATTCTTCATGTCTGGTCCTTCAATAGTTAAAACCAATTAGATTTAGTTATTACTTACCATCATATCTATTTACTAAGTCAACGCAAATCCTATTTGAAATTTTTATTGTACTTGAACGATTTTCGCACTAGCTTAAGTCTAGTTAATAATTTGTTATTGGCAATAACAAAAATAAAAACAATTTGCACAATTGGTAACACAAAGTGGTTGACAAAACACCTTACCATTGGTTAGTTTCTACTCAGACACAAAGTTGTATTTAAAATAGAGTGGTATTTAAAGATCGTGTTTAAAGGATTGTGTTCACATTTTGATTAAGCAATATGTAATCTGGGGAGATTAACGTGAAACTCAATAAAATCAGTAATGCACTGAGATTAAGCAGAAGGCATTTTCAGCCAAAATCTGCACTCTACAGTTCAGCACTATTAGCCTTTATCGCATCACCAGCTTTCGCACAAAATGAAGTTGACGCTGTTGAAGTCACAACGCCAAATGCGCAAGTATCAGAACAAGAAGCAGATAATAAAAATGACAGCCCTGATATGGAAGTCATTAAAGTAAGCGGACTTCGCGGCACAATGAGCCGAAAATCATAACACGTGGTAATGACACCACAGTTGCTGATTATTCTCGCTCAGGCTTTAAGTATTTCCTTGGTGCAAAAGTTAAGTTTTAACCTCAAGTAAAACTTAGTCGTACAGCTCCTATCTCGATGATTGAGATAGGAGTTTATTTCCAAGGTAAAGATTGAACAAAGTAATCAAACGACCTAGCGCTAATAAATATAAAAAGAGAGTCATTATGAGTTTTCAAAGCAAGTCGACAAACAGCCCAACAAACAATGACAAGTTGTTCTCACTTTCGTTAAAGTCCGCGTTTATGCTGAGTTTAGTGTTTTCTTCAAGCTATATTCAAGCCGCTTCCTATACCGTAAGCACGCCTGATGAATTTAAAGACACAGTAAAAAAGCTGGTCGCTGGAGATAACATTATTCTTGCTAACGGTACTTGGCAGGATTTTGAAATTAAGTTTAAAGGCCAAGGTACAAAAGAAGCCCCTATTTCACTAACGGCAGAGACTAAAGGGAAAGTTATCCTTTCTGGTCAATCAAACTTAAAAATGTCAGGTGAATATTTACATGTATCTGGCTTAGTTTTTAAATCAGGTTTCACCCCAAGCAATGAAGTCATTGCATTTAGAACCAGTAAAAACGATCTCGCAAATAACTCCCGAGTTTCTGAAGTCGTGATTGATAATTACAGCAACCCAGATAGACATGAGTCTGATTACTGGGTGTCTTTATATGGCAAAAACAACCGTTTTGACCACAACCATTTAGTTGGAAAGCGCAATAAAGGTGTGACATTAGCCGTCAGATTAAATACCGAAGCCAGCCAAGAAAATCACCATAAAATTGATCACAACTACTTTGGTCCAAGACCGATTCTTGGGTCAAATGGCGGAGAAACATTGCGCATTGGCACCAGCCATTATTCGATGAGCGATTCTTTTACGGTTGTTGAAAATAACTATTTCGACCGTTGTGATGGTGAAGTAGAAATCATCTCAATTAAGTCTGCTAATAATAAAGTTAGCAATAATACATTTTTTGAATCACGCGGAACCCTTACCTTACGACATGGCAATGGTAACCTCATCGACAGTAATGTGTTTTTGGGTAATGGCGTAGACCACACAGGCGGCATTCGTATTATTAACCGTGACCAAACCATTACTAATAACTATTTAGAAGGTCTTAAAGGTTACCGATTCGGAAGCGGCTTTACGATTATGAATGGTGTACCTAACTCACCCATTAATCGTTATCACCAAGTCGTTAATGCTAACGTTCACCATAATAGTTTTATCGATGTCGACCACATTCATTTAGCTGCAGGTAGCGATCAAGAACGCTCAGCAGTACCAAAAGATTCTTCTGTCTCTGAAAATCTATTTGTTAATAATAATCAACAAGCTCCCTTCTCTATTTTTGACGATATTTCGGGAATTTCATTTTCAAACAATATCTCTAATGAACTATCGAATAACGAGATTGAACAAGGGATTAAGCCAACTGAAATTAAATTAATCCGCGAGAAAAATGGCTTACTTTACCCAACGTCAGGTAATGACAACATTGGCGCTCCTAAAAGCCTTTCTCCAACGTTAAAGTCGCAAACAGGTGTTAACTGGTACCCAAAAACAGAGCCAGAAACCGCATTTGATTCAGGAAAAACGCATACTGTTGCTAATGCAGAAGCCTTTATTAATCAAGTGAAGTCAGCAGCAGATGGTGATGTCATTTTATTAAAAGCAGGTCAGTATCATGTTGAGAAAATTCTTGAACTTGATAAAACACTCACCATTAAATCAGCGCAAACAGAAAAGCCCACGATCACCTTTAGTCGCCCAACTTTATTTGAAATTCAAAATGGCGGTAGCTTAAAGCTTGATAGTGTAAAAATTAGTGGTGCCAACAGCTTAGACTCTGCAGGCAACACCGTTGTTAGAACCAGCAAATGGGGCATGTTAACCAACTACCGCTTCAGTATGTTTAACAGCGATATCGAGCAGCTTAATATTAACCATTCGTTCCACTTTTTTGACTCTGGAGCACGCGCGTTTGCAAATAACATCGAGATAATCAACAACAACTTTAATCTCATTACCGGTGATATTTTTAGACTCAATAAAGAAACTGACGACTTAGGTATTTATAACGCTGAATATCTGACTATCAATAACAATCACTTCAACCAAATTGAAGGCGCTATTGTGAAGTTGTATCGAGGTGGCACCGATGAAAGCACCTTTGGCCCACACCTAAGCTTTAAAAATAACGACGTTAAACAAGTCGGCAATGGCAAACGCAATAAAACCCATGCAAGTTTGTTCCTCCATGGCGCTCAAGTTGCTGACATCAACAAAAATCAATTTGTAGATAGTGCGTACGTCAACATTGAACACACCACTGGTGAGCCCATTACTAAGGTCACTCACAATCAGTTTACCAATACAGCCAAGCCTAAAGTCACAGAGTTATATGCAATTGGTAAAACCACTGCATTAATCGCTGATAACACGGTTAACCACACTAACAATAAAGCGCAGTAATTATGATTTCTTTATCGATAGCCTTAATCAAACAATCAGCTTTAGTAAAAAGCATACGACGTTCTGGTGTATTTGCTTTCTCAGTCACTTTGTTAGTGTCTGTGAGCGCCTTATTATCACCAGTGCATGCATCACAATCGACACATCCAAACTTAGTTGTAAATCAGCAAGATGTGTTAACTATGCGTGCTGCAATTAAACAACCAGGTTCATTTAAACAAGCATTTGAAGCTCAAAAAGCTCAAGTTGATACCTTATTAACACAACCGATTTTGGTGCCTGTTCCTGTCGATGCAGGCGGTGGTTATACGCACGAACGCCACAAGAAAAACTATCAACAAATGTACGACGCTGGCATGATGTATCAGCTGACTCAACAACAAAAATACGCTGATTATGTGCGTGATATGTTACTTGAGTATGCCAAACTATACCCAAGCCTTCCTTTACATCCGAAGCGTAAGTCACGCAACGAAGGTAAGTTATTTTGGCAAGGGTTGAATGAAGCGGTATGGCTAGTTTATACCATCCAAGCGTATGACTTTATCGTAAGTTCGCTTGATGACTCTCAGCGAAAAACCATTGAAACTGGCATTCTTCTTCCAGTGGCAGACTTCTTGTCAGTGCAATCACCCCATACCTTCAATAAGGTTCATAATCATGGTACTTGGGCGACTGCTGCTGTGGGGATGACTGGCTTTGTGTTAGATAAGCCTGAGTTAGTAGAAACAGCACTGCTTGATCTTGAAAAATCAGGCAAAGGCGGTTTTTTACGTCAACTAGATGAGTTGTTCTCACCAGATGGTTATTACAATGAAGGGCCATATTATCAACGCTATGCCTTACTACCTTTCGTTACCTTTGCTAAAGCCATCGAGCAAAATCAACCTGAACGCAAGATTTTTGAGTACCGCAATAATATTTTACTCAAAGCTATCTACAGCACAGTTGAATTAAGCTACAACCGTTTATTCTTTCCGTTAAATGATGCAATTAAGAGTAAAGGCATAGATACCACTGAACTTGTGATTGCGGTCAGCATTGCTTATGGCTTAACAGCTAATAATGATTTAGTTGATATTGCAAAACAACAAAACAGAATCTTACTCACTGGAGATGGCCTTAAATTAGCGCAAGCAATCGATGCGAATAAGCCAAGCCACTATCCTTTTAATTCACGTGAATTCCTTGATGGTAAAAATGGTGATGAAGGTGCATTAATTGTAATGCGTCAGCACACCCCGACTGATCAGGCAATCGTATTCAAAGCAACAGCTCAAGGCTTAGGTCACGGTCATTTTGATAAGCTTACATGGCAATTTTATGATGCAGGCGAAGAAATTGTCTCAGATTATGGCGCTGCTAGATTCTTAAATATTGAAGCCAAAGCCGGTGGACGTTACCTACCTGAAAATAAGACATGGGCAAAACAAACCGTTGCGCACAACACCTTAGTTGTCGACGAGACCAGTCATTTTAAAGGTGATGTAAAAGTGGGTAATAAAAATCACCCTATCGTCGACTTCTATCATCATGATGACAAATTAACGCTAGCATCTGCTCATATCGATACCGCTTATGATGACGTCAATATAAGCCGAACCATGGCATTGGTTTCTGTCAAAGTTGATGACAAAGACACGCCACTTGTGTTTGATATCGTCGAGGTTAATAGCGACAACTCACATCAATATGACCTGCCATTACACTACCAAGGGCAACTAATCGACAGTAACTTTGCTCGTCAAGCTGCAACGGAAAAGTTAACCCCACTGGGTAAGCAAGCGGGTTATCAACACCTGTGGCTTAAAGCGAATGCGACGCCTAAAAAAGGGGTAGCAAAAGTCACTTGGTTAAACGACAACGGTCTGTTTTATACCCATAGCAGTATCGTTGATGGCAATACTGACGTGTTATTTACTCAGCTAGGGGCCAATGACCCTGACTTTAACCTACGTAATGAGCATAGCTTTATTCAACGTACCAATAGCAAGCAACATCGTTTTGTAAGCGTATTGGAGCCCCATGGCGAATATAACCCATCGGCTGAATACACCCTTAATGCCACCAGCAATTTAGAAACCCTAACTTATGAACGTCAAGGTGATCTCAGCATTGTCGGGTTTAGCGTTCTCAGTAATCAAGGTAGTACAGCTTTTGTACTTGCCATAAACCACCAAACCAAGAATAGCTTGGACAACAACAAAGATAACAACACAACCCAGCGCTTTTCTTATCTAGGCAAAACATACAGTTTTGACACTAGATACCAGTTAATACAAATTTCGCAGTAGGAGTTAACAATGAAACAGAGTGAACACTTTTCATTTGGCAATGAAACGGAAATCGAAGATATCGGTGGCGGTCTTAAACGCCAAATGCTTGGCTTTAACCATGAGTTAATGGCCGTCAAAATTTGGTTCGAGAAAGGTGCTATTGGTTATAACCACGCCCATCGTCATTCTCAAGTGACTTATGTTGTTGAAGGGGAATTTCACTTCAATATCGATGGTGTCACTAAAATCCTAAGAGCTGGAGACAGTTGTTTCATTCCGCCCCATGCAGACCATGGGGCAACCTGCCCAACTGGCGGTATTTTAATTGATACGTTCAGTCCTGCTCGAGAAGATTTTGTAGAGGGATTAGCATGAAAATCAACAACCTTCGTTGGTGGGTAATTTTATTGATCGCCATTGCGACAATTATTAACTACATTGACCGTTCTGCACTTAGCGTACTGTGGCCTGATATTGTGGAAGACATCTTCCCTGATGAGTCTGCCCTAGAACGTAAACAGATTTACGCCAATATCTCTATTGTGTTCATTTTATCTTATGCCTTTGGTCAAGCCATATTTGGCAAAATTTTTGACTGGGTCGGTACACGCCTCGGGTTTGTTCTATCAATTGGTGTTTGGTCGATTGCGACTGCGTTACATGCATTCGCTCAAGGCGCATTAAGTTTCAGTTTTTTCCGCGCCATACTCGGTGTAGCAGAAGCAGGTAACTGGCCTGGAGCGGCTAAAAGTAACGCTGATTGGTTCCCAGCTAAAGAACGTGCCTTAGCACAAGGTATCTTCAATTCTGGTGCAGCGATTGGCGGTATTATTTCTATTCCACTCATTGCTTACATGACAGTTTATTTTAGCTGGCAAATGATTTTTGTGGTTATCGGTCTAGTCGGTCTATTGTGGCTTATTCCATGGATTATCTTGGTTAAAGCACCACCTAAGTCTCACCCTTGGATCACCGAAGCAGAACGTGAATATATTCTTACAGGTCAAAAAGTAACTGACGATTCAGGTGAATGCGACCAAGAAGAATATAACCCAACAACAGGTCAACTGTTAAAGCACAAACAAAGCTGGGGCGTGATCATTGCCTCTGCTGCAATCGATCCTATTTGGTGGTTATTTGTATTCTGGATCCCGATTTACCTCAACGAAGTTTACGGTATGGATGTTAAATCTATCGGTATTTACGGTTGGGTTCCATATGTAGGTGCCATGCTGGGAGCTTGGTTCGGTGGTTTGCTAGCGCAAAATCGCATAAAAGCGGGTTGGAATATTAACAAGACCCGTAAACTGACGATCACTTTAGGTTGTTTAATCATGCTCCCAGCACTCATTAGCATGGCGAGTCCTGGTGGCCCAACAACTGCGGTAATCATTATGGCGGTGATCTTATTTGGTTTCCAAACAGCTATTGGTAATGTGCAAACGCTACCTAGTGACTTATTCGGTAAAAAAGCCGTTGGTTCACTAGCAGGTTTCTCTGGCATGGCTGCTAAATTAGGTGCATTAGGTTTAACAGCATTAGTGCCATACCTCACTGCAGACGGTAACTACACACCAGCGTTTGTTATTGGCGCGTCATTAGCTGTTATTGCCATTGTTGCTGTTTGGGTGTTGATTCCTAAAATTGAGCCTGTCAAAAAGCCTCAATAACTTAGCAATATTTTTTAATCCTTGTGAATAAGGCTCCGTAAATGAAAAACATGTTTTTACTTGGCGAATGTATGATTGAGTTGATGACAACCTCATCAAACACCATGAAGCAATCATTCGCTGGTGATGTTTTTAACACGGCTGTTTACCTAAAGCGCACGTTTGCAGATGTGAACGTGCAATTGGTCACAGCGGTAGGTAAAGACCCATTCAGCCTTAATATGATTCAGTATTTTAAAGATGAGAACATTGGTACGGATTTAGTGTTTACATCAGACACAAAGATCCCAGGTTTATATTCGATACAGTTGGATGAACATGGTGAGCGCAGCTTTACCTATTGGCGTGAAAATGCTGCAGCCCGTCAAGTTATGCAGCACATTCAGTCTGAGCAAATAGCGCAATTGTCTGCTGGTGATATGTTTTTCTTTTCAGGCATTTCATTAGCTGTTGTAGAGCCTCAGGCCAGAAATGATTTCTGGTCTATGGTGAAACAATTAAAAGCATCCGGTGTGCAAATCGTGTTTGATCCAAATTATCGACCTCGATTATGGCAAAGCCCGAACGAAGCCAAAGCGCAATTTGAGCTGGCATTTCATGCCGCCGATACTCTGCTACCGGGTATTGACGATTTTGAACAACTTTACGCCATAAATAACGCTGCTGACATGATAGGTTTTTTAGCCCCATTCGGCATTGACGAGCTCATCATTAAAAATGGCCCTGAATCTGTCGTTGCATTATTTAACCAATCTGAGCCAGTTGAATTTAAGGTAAAACCTGTCACGAATGTGGTGGATACCACCTCTGCTGGTGACTCGTTTAACGGTGTGTATTTAGGGGCAAGAATGAATGGTATTGCAGTATTAGATGCCATTAACCTCGCCTCTAAATCGGCAGCATTTGTTATTCAGCATAAAGGCGCAATCGTAGACAAGGTCGAGTTTAATCAGTTTAGCAAGACATTATCTCTATCGTAAAAAACATTTGTCCTCGTGTTGATGAGTCGCCGATTAACTACTCATTGCTCAGCGGTTCAATTAATGCAGGCTAATGAATTAGCTAAAGATAATTTAAGCTGGGGCTGTACCCAAAGAGCCCTTTTTTATTTGGCTCAACCTACTTTATTGGTATCCACTCCCTTTCAGGTATCAATAATGTAGGTTAGGCCATTTCCTATCTCGCCCCTAACCTCATCAATAAAGCTTCAGTTGCCACAATCACCCAAATCCCCAATCTAAGAAGTGCATAAGCGCATATCATTGAAAGAGTATCTAGCGACAAGAATTAGCAGCTAATGTGCTTACTTCTTTGTAGACGTTTCTTGTTGTGGCGGCGAGAATAACACCGACAAGCGCTGCTTAATCGATAAGTCAGGCTGACTGACATCTTTGAACATATCTCGCCATTCAGCAAAGCTAACCACTATCGGATTCATGCTATTTACCGGTTTTGTAATCCCATAAATAACCGTCGCTTTTTCAGGCTCAAAGGTACCAAATAACTTATCCCATATGATCAACACCCCAGCATAGTTCTTATCGATATACTCTGGGTTTTGACCATGGTGAACTCTGTGATGGGAAGGCGTGTTAAAAATCCACTCAATTGGTCCAAGCGTCTTCACCGCTTGGGTGTGCACAAAAAACTGTAACCCTAAGTTCAGTAACACCACAAACACCACCCAATTAGGTTCAAAACCAATCACTATCAAGGGTAGCCAGAATAACCACATTCCAGCCAATGGATACATTAAGCTCTGCCTGAAGGCTGTACTAAAATTCATATTTTCAGAGCTGTGATGCACCACATGTGCGGCCCACATCCAACGGATCCGATGACTTGCACGATGAAACCAGTAATAAAAGAAGTCTTGTAACACCATCAATAAGAGGAAACTGAGTACCCCCATTTCAATATCAAATAACTTCCAACCAAAAAAGTATAAATACACTTTCGCGATTAACAGGCCAGCAAGAATGTCAGTCAATTGATGCATGCCAGCTAAACAAACATTACACCAGACCTCCGCTTTTTGATAACGAGCAGAAAGCGGTAATTTGTGGCGTAAATCCCCTAAAAACCACTCCAATAAAATGCAAATAAAGAACACAGGCGCAAGCACTAAAAGTAGTGCTTCGGGGTGATCGATAATTGAATTCAAATCCATTGAATGTCCATCCTAGTTATTATTATTTTGAACTTATTTTTTAATGTTAGTTTCTTGATGTTAGTTTCTTGATGTTAATTTCTTGATGTTAGTTTCTTGATGTTAGTTTCTTGATATTAGTTTCAGAACCGTGCATGTCGTTATTAAACAAGGCCTACCATTTAGCAAAATGATCTTCTGTCAGCCCAAGCTGATTTCGTAAAACATGTTTACGGTTATTATTATCAATAATATGGCCACTAAAATAACCAATGTACTGCCTGAAGTTACTTTTCAAAAAGCCAAAGTTGCGTTTTTCACTACGACAATTTAACGCCCTAAAGGTCAAATCCACTTGGTTATCAGCAGTGCTAAGTTGCCAATAATCGTCACTTACATGTCGATTAAAATCAAACTTAACCGCAGGTAATAAATGTCGCTCGCCATTTATCCAAAGCACATTTTCCGTTGCACCTGTTTCATTTACGCCAGCAGCAAGATTAAGTCCAAGCACACCGTGCTCAACCTGCGCATTGATTGACGCCCAGCGCCAGCTCGTTTCACGGCGCATATACCCCGCAGAGAAATCATAGCCGCCAAGTGCGTATTGTAAAGGCTGTGGCTCATGCTTAATGGTTAAGCTGCCTTTAACTTTTAAGCCATTGTGTTTTTGGGTGTACGTCCAGCCGTTATACCCCGTTGGGGTACATAAGCTCATAGGTAAACTCAGCACAGGCGGCTCTAACGTTAACTCGGCCTGAATATCGTCAGTTTGAATACTGAGTTGCCATACGCCTTCTTTGATGGAAAAAACAATAGGACCTTGCTTGTGCTTAATACGGGCTTTTCCTTGCAAAGGAGAGCGCGAAACCGACATTCCCCATGACAGTGGCTTTAAGGCTTGAGTTTCAGTTAAGCGGTTTTTTTCAATATCATACAAATAACAAAAACTACTACCAACATAGCGGATATCAGCTATAGCAACACCAATGATATACCTAGGCGTGGTGATATTGATAAATTGAAACTGCTTATAATCAAAGTACTTTGCCCACCAAGAGCAAGGCTTATCCATTTCATTGAAATAGTGAAACTGTTTAATGCTTAGATCTGATACCGCACCATCAAAATGACCAAATATAGGTTGTCCTTCAGCATTCATTAGCTTGTCAGGTGCAAGTTGTAAGTGATTCATTGACATACTTATTCCGTGTGTTATCTCTGTATGTGGTTTATTACGCTTGCGCACTAATTACTCTAACGTGAACAAATTAACAGTTGAAGTCAAATAGCGTGAATTTGCGAATAAGATTCTTACAGCTCAAATCCTCAATATGGATATCAGGTTACGCTAATTAACTGTACTAATTAGGCTGGATTGGTGCTTAAAATCTGTTATTCTGAGCCCACCATTTTTTATTATTTTTAGTTATGAAATCATTGTCATTAGTGCTTTGCTCCGCCCTATTTTTAACCGCTTGCGCCAGTCATACCCCCACTCATATTGCACTAAACCCCAATGTGCCTGTATCAGAGTATAAAATTGATCGCTTTGATTCTGTTGCAGTCAGCACCATTGACGTTCGTAAAGCTAACTTTATTGTGAGATTTAACAAAGAAGGCGAAGCTGCAAAATTAGTCAGCCCAAGTGAACCTATTAGGCAACAGCTTGATGACGTATTTAAAAAGGCAATGAGAAACGCTGGTTATCAAGTCGACCCAGCGGCCAGCCACACCGCACAATTCCAATTAGACTATCTACTTACAGATGTCACTGAGTCAACATTCGGTTTTGAAGCAAAAACAGCACTAACTATCAATGTTGTCGCAAAAAACGAGAACCAAGAATTCACTAAGATTTACAATGCAAGAGGCATGTTAAAAGGCCCATTTAGCCCTGACTTTGCCACTCTTGAATTAGACATGAACAAACTCATTGATGAGTTAACCACTAAAATCATAAACGATGCAGAACTGCATCAGTTTTTACAACAATAACACTCACCCCGAATAAGGAAAATCTCATGCTAAAGTGGATTGCTGCCAGCATTTTGTTACTGACATCCATGGTGAGCCAAGCCGCCATTGATATTCAACCTAACACGCTTTACCCACAAGTCGAGTTTGATACCACTATGGGTAAAATCGTCGTTGAATTGGATCGCACCCGTGCCCCGCTCACTGTCGACAACTTCCTTACTTATGTCGTTAAAGGTGAATACGACAATACGATTTTTCACCGTATTATCGCTGATTTTGTTGTTCAAGGTGGCGGCCTGAGCCCTGAGCTTGAAGAACGTGAATCTATGGACCCGCTATTTAACGAATCAGGAAACGGGTTATCAAACAGTATGGGCACGATTGCCATGGCTCGTGATAATGATCCGCATTCTGCGACCCGTCAGTTTTACTTTAATGTAGGTGACAATAAAAACCTTAACCCTTCAAAACGCCGATGGGGATATGCGGTATTTGGCGAAGTCATTGAAGGAATGGCAGTTTTAGAAGCTATGTCTTATGTGCCGACTGGCCATAACGATGAATTAAACTGGCCTGATTTTCCTATCAAAGAAATCAAACTGAATAAAGCGACACTACTGAAAAAATAAAAAAGGGCCATAATTACCACTTTTTATTAAATCATTTTTTCAACAACAGCTGGAGTGAAACATTGATTTTGCTCCAGTTTTTTTAGCCTGTTATCTTTGGTTTACAAATTATTCCAGAACAAAACGCTGAATTTTCGATGACAATGTAAATTCGAGT
This sequence comes from Shewanella sp. P1-14-1, assembly GCF_001401775.1. Lineage (NCBI taxonomy): Bacteria > Pseudomonadati > Pseudomonadota > Gammaproteobacteria > Alteromonadales > Shewanellaceae > Shewanella > Shewanella sp. P1-14-1. The sequence goes on from NZ_LKTL01000010.1 coordinate 151,561, forward strand.
AAATATTCAACAATCCTGACTATACTTACCTAACCTATTCACTGTTTTACTCCCGTGTTTTGATTTCCGTGTGACAACACAAGCTCACACTCTTGTATTCATTTATCAGATTTTGTTCATGGATTGTATTTAAAAAAGGATGTCATCAATGACCCCAAATGACTTCATAGAAACAAAGGCGCCGCAGCTTGCCTATTATGGGAAAGCATTTTTAAATAACCAATTAGAGCACAGCGAAATTAAGCTCTACATGTGGGACGTACTCGAAGAGTGGCAATCTATTGCCGATAGCCCGACTTTCGAACCCCAAACTCCTACCGACACAGAAAAAGTATTTTGGCATCTTCTCCATTGTTTTGACCAATGGCCCGCGATTGTAATTAGAGGTAATCAATTCTTACGTCAACAAGTCGATGATTGCTGCGATTACATTAATATAGGTGGCACAATGCCATCAGGTTGTATCGGTTTACGGCCGACAAATTAACCAAAAGTTTCCCTTTGTTATCCCTGTTTTTATAATAGGTTAAATTTCCAATCAGAATGGCTTGAACCAATGAGCAGCGCAGCATAAGCTAGAGCCATTCTCCTTCAATCAGTTGCCTTAATGTCAGAACTGTTATCTCGTACCCGTGAAGCCTTATCTGTTTATTATCACAAACGTGTCCTTGCAATGTTATTGCTTGGGTTTTCTGCAGGCTTGCCTCTCATGCTGGTGTTTTCCACTCTTAGCTTTTGGCTTAGAGAAGCCGGTGTTGACCGTGCGGCTATCGGTTATTTTAGCTGGATAGCCCTCACCTATGCCTTTAAGTGGGCTTGGTCACCATTGGTTGACCGAATGGCACTGCCGGTATTTACACGGTTATTTGGGCGGCGACGAGGTTGGATGATCTTTGCCCAACTTGGTCTTGTAGCTGCGATATTAGGTATGGCGCAAAGCGATCCCCTCGTTGATTTAGAACAGCTAGCCATTTTTGCTCTCATTCTGGCTTTTGCCTCTGCCACTCAAGATATTGTGATTGATGCCTTTCGAATAGAATCTGCACCTCAAGACATGCAAGCGGCATTAGCTGCTGCGTACCAAGTGGGTTATCGCGGCGCTATGATAGTGGCAACAGCAGGCGCATTAACTATAGCCGCCTGGGTTGACCCAGGTAACACTGACTATAATTTAGAGGCATGGCAAACCGCTTACTTTGTCATGGCAATGCTCATGTCAGTGGGGCTCATTACCACCTTATTCTGTAAGGAGCCCCAAGTTGATACTAAAGATGCTGATGAGAACGAACGCCAATTAAAGCAAAAGTTTGCTCAAAAATACCCGACTAAAATGGCAAGTGCTATGGCCTGGTTATACAGTGCAAGCGTGTTGCCATTTGTCGACTTTTTCAAACGCTACGGTAAAAGTGCCATCCTGATTTTATTACTGATTTCTTGTTATCGGATCTCAGATATTGTGATGGGAATTATGGCAAATGTGTTTTACGTCGATATGGGCTTTAGCAAAGAAGAAATTGCGTTTTTAAGTAAAGCTTATGGATTAATCATGACTTTACTCGGTGCTGGTGCGGGCGGCATTTTAATTATGCGTTATGGCACGATGAAGATTTTATTTGTCGGTGCTTTACTTGTTGCAGTCACCAACCTACTGTTTGCTTGGCAGGCATACATTGGTTACAACGTGCCATTTTTAACCTTTGCCATTTCGGTAGACAACTTTAGTGCAGGGATTGCAACTGCCGCCTTTATTGCTTACCTATCCAGCTTAACTAGCAGCGGATACAGTGCCAGCCAATATGCATTACTGTCGTCAATTATGCTGCTATTCCCTAAGTTTATTGCAGGGTTTTCAGGGGTATATGTAAACGCATTTGGCTACGTTAACTTCTTTATTGCTGCCAGTTTAATTGGCTTCCCTGTTTTATTGATGATTAGCTTATTACAGCGCTACCCTCCCCCCTGCCAACAGGCTGATAAGCAAACAGCATCAACAAACCCTGATGCAAATAGCGCTAACGAAAAAAGCGCTGACGTAAACAGTGATGCCAATAAACTCACTTAGCAGAGTTAACAGACTTAACACGTATACTGCGCAGCAGCATTCATACGTCATCGAATACAGTTAGTCACAACAAAAAGCCCAACTTAACGTTGGGCTATTTTATACGCATTACATATACAGCATTGCAGTTACCACAAGCCTTTTGACTTAACTTTGCTGGCTCGAGCCAATTGAGAAGTTAGCTGAGACTCGGCCAGCTCTGTAGCGCCCATTTGAGAGCCACTGACCGATAATCCTTGATTAAGCTTATCTGCTACCGCTTGAAATTGGCTGGTTAACTGTTGTTGTAATAGCAAAATAGACTGCTGAATCGCTTTTTGATTAGTCTCAATGGAGGTTTGAATATCAGTGAATGGCACACGGTCATCTTGAGCTGAAAGCACATTATCTGGCAAGCTTGCCGACATTGATTCAATTTGTTGTGTTAGTGCAGATAGCATTTTTTGGTTACTGTGTTCAACCGTTGCTATTTGCTCACTTAATGTCGTTAGCGCACGATTAATATCAGCACTGTTAATTGCCTCTTGCAGTTCGGTGGTAAGCTTGCCACACAGCGACGCTTCTAATCCGCCGACGGCCTCTGTTGTATTGAGCTGCATTTTTTCAAAATGGCTTTGATACAAGCTTTGCTGCGCTTGAAACTCTTGCTGTGCACTCGCCTCCTGCTGCTTTAAGACTTCCTCTCGGTGACTTGCCAATATAGCTTCTAACTCTTGCCATTGAGCTTCCTCTAGACCTTGATGCGATGTGGCAAGGCCAGGCTCTATTGCTAGATCACTTTCAGTGTCATCAAATAAGCTTATTTGCTTCATTAATCGAGCAGCACTGACGCCATCCACATGATATTGCTCACTAATAAGCCTAGGTAAATCAGCCGAGACTTTGTGCAAATAAAGGCCGCTGAGGTAGATGTCTCGATGAAAGTGACTGCGCCGCTGAAGGGCAATATCTTTATCATCACCACGGCTTTTTTCCGTTTCTTGCCAAGCTCTTAAATTATCAATAGCAAAGCTATGTTGCTTATGTAGTTCTGGCGCTAAATTAAACGTGCACTGAATTCGCATAAAAGTTACCTATTAAGCTGCGTGATAACAACAGATCTCACGAGATAAGGCTTCTTGAGGCTGTTCAAGTAACACGATTTTTTCACCTAAGCTTGGGTAAACGGCATGCACAGCTTCTTCAATCAGCATAGCGCCGCCGCCCACAAGATAAACGCGGTTAGGGTTACGCATAAAGGTTTTGGCTTCATAAGCAATTGCATTACCGAGTTCTTGAATTTTGTTCTCAATACATTCAAGCACCCAATCAACTTTGCTTAAATCATTAATAACTTCACAAGCAAACTCACGGTCATGACGGTGCTTAATTAGTTCATTTGCCACCAAGTAACTTGCGTCACTATCAGCTGCTGCCAAGGCTTTTCTCGCGGCGTCTGTCACCATAGACACGCCGATAGTGGCATTGCCGTATACACTCGACACGTCATCAAATTCACCAACGATCACGCCCATATCCAAGGTTGTGCCACCAACATCAATGACTAACGATTTAGTAAAGGCATTGATACCAGAATCCACTAACGTTGTTAACACCGCAGGCAAGCTTTCAGGCAGCACTTCAACATCCACTATCTCGAATAACTCACCTTTATTGAGCGAAATTTCACGCAATAAGTTTTCTTTTTTACGGGCGATGTTGGCTTCATTCTTTTGGCAATCATCCGCATTGTAATATTCAGTAATTGGTAAGGTGACCAAAATGCTCACAGGGCATGGCGCTACACCCGTTTGAAGTAAGGCATGATGCACTGACAATAGGTTTAAATCATCGTACTGATATGCCACATGAGTGGTTGATAACGCTCTGTCCGATGTGGCATCAAAGGTGTATTTGGTCGAACCTATTTGATAATTAAATATCTTCTTTCCATTGAGTAATGCAGCACTTTTCCAATCTTTCCTAAACGAATTAGGAGAAGTCACACAATGTACTTTGTCATTTTCAATCCAACTGATTTTGACATTGGTAGAACCATCATCGATGGCAAATTTCATTTTTGCAGTGCTCATAACGCGAATCTTAAAGTGTCTTAATGAAAGGTGTGCAGCAACAAGGCGACCACAAACGCTCACAACTTAAATAAAAAATGAATTTTTATCGATTAATGATTTAGATAATAAAAAACGCCGTAACCTTTAACGGCTACGGCGCTTGCATCATTCAAATAAGCGAATTGAAACTAATCAGTCACGAAAATTATTAAACTGAAAAGGCTGCCCTAGTTCGGACTCTTTTGCTAAGCGCATGACCGCTTGCAAATCATCACGCTTTTTACCCGTCACACGAACAGAGTCGCCTTGAATCGCCGATTGCACTTTCAATTTGCTGTCTTTGATTTGTTTAACCAACTTTTTGGCAATTAAACTATCAATCCCTTGCTTAAACTTTACTTTTAAACTGAAGGTTTTACCGCTATGAACTGACTTTTCATCCACTTCCATCGCTGATGGTTCAACGTTACGTTTACTTAATTGTATACGTAAAATATCCACCAATTGACGACACTGAAAATCATCTTCAGCTTTCAGTGTAACCACATTATCTTTATGTTCGATTTCAGCTTCTTTACCACGAAAGTCAAAACGCCCAGCAAGCTCACGACGTGAGTTTTCGACAGCATTACGTAGTTCGACTTCATCAACTTCTGACACAATATCCATAGATGGCATTGGAATTCTCCCCTATTTACGATGCCACTATTCTAGCATTTTCCGCCACTGGGCAAACCCTCCATAAAATAGAAAACAATAATTATCTGGAAGTTAATGACATTAATCGTGGTATTTTCTATCATTGCTGCATCGAAACGATATTGCATCAGGCTAAGTTAACCACAGCATGAAATTAAAACTTTTTTTTACAGGCGCATTTGTAGTCGCAGTACTTGTGGTGAGTTACTTAGTCTTTTCCAAACCTAATTACCCAGTTACCTTCTCAAATATGGATAAAGTCGGCCATACGGTCAGCTTTTTAGGGTTGGCGTTTCTCGCCTACTTTGCGTTTAAGCCTAAATGGTATTGGATGTGCACTGTCCTCACTGCTTATGCGATTTTAATTGAAGTTATCCAATCCCAAATACCTTACCGAAGTGCCTCGGTTGCCGATGTGGTCGCTGACGTACTGGGAATTGCATTGTTCTATCTATTTTTGTTTGTATTTAGAAAGTACCAAGCGGCTAAATTACTCCCTAAACGTGCTTCAAAAGTATAATAAGCGAGTCCATTATGCTTCAGCCTCACACAACCAAAGCGGTTGCCGCCACTAAACCTACGGTTGCCATTCTTGGTGCTGGCGCCATCGGCATGTTGGTTTACAAGCAGTTATCTGAGTTCACTCAGCCGATATTACTCGGTAGGGATTTAATCAAAGAACATGCACTGACATTTGAACCTTTTTCAAAGGAAGCCACCAGCGAGACACAGATCATTGAAGGGATGATGTGCGATGTAAACACGATAACTCACACTCAACTTGCCTCAGTTTCGTTAATCATCGTTTGTGTAAAGTCTTATCAAGTTACGCATGCCATCAGGCCACTCATCGATAACTTGCCGCAGCACTGCACATTGCTGTTGTTGCATAATGGCATGGGACCGCATTTAGATACCCTCGCTTTATTGGCGCAACATCAAAGAGACGACATTAACCTTTATCTTGGCACAACATCGCAAGCGGCATTAAAATGCAACAAGCTTCATGTGCGTCAAACCGGTACAGGTAAGACAATGTTGGGCCATTTAAAAGGCAAAAAATTAACAGAGAAGCAATTGGCACTGTTAACCCAAGCAATACCTGATTGTCACGTAAGCGAGGACATTCGTTTAGCCCTTTGGCAAAAACTGGTCATCAACTGTGCGATTAATCCACTTACGGCCATAGAACAGTGCCGCAACGGCCAACTCGCCAAACCGCAATACCAAGCACGCATAGATAATATTATCGACGAATGTGTCATGGTGGCTAATGCAGACGGCGTAATGCTATCCAAACCAACAATGGTTGAAAACGTCTATCAGGTTATCGCACTGACGGCGAATAACTACTCCTCAATGCATCAAGATATTGCGCACCAACGTCAAACTGAAATACATCAAATTAATGGCTATGTCACGTCACGGGCGAAATATCATCATATTGCTACCCCTGTGAATGACCAACTCGTGGATGATGTCAACTCATTATAGGATTGACGCTAGACTTATTGATAACAGCCCTGAGCTTATATAAACAGCCTTGAGCTTATACAAACAGCCCTGAGCTTTAAGATAGCAGCCCTGAGCTTTAAGATAGCAGCCTTGAGCTTTAAGATAACAGTCCTGAACCTTAAGATAACAGCCCTGAGCCTTAAAATAACAACCTTGAGCTTATACAAACAGCCTTGTACTCACTAATGAAAAAGCTGCCTTAGTCTTATGACCAAACCGACTTTTACGCCCACTTACCAACCTTTCAAGCCCGCCATTGTTGCAGGGTATATCAGTATGCTGCTTGGGGTTTTATTTTGTATAACCTACTTTGACCGCCCACTAGCTGAATATATACATCATGTAATGCATGTAAAAATAGCCAGCTTTGCCTACTCAAGCCAAACACATGCTGTGCTAGAGTCATTATCCAAAAGTCCTTTGGTGCTAGAAATCTTGGCCTTCATCATCGTTGTGCTTAGCCTAATTAAGCCCTATCAACTGCGCCTTTATCATCTAAGAAATATCATCTTATTGGTTGCAATCAACGCCACTATTATCAGAGTCAGCGCCAAGATAGTGTTTGGCCGCACTTGGCCAGAAACTTGGACTAACAATAACCTCTCTTGGATATCCCATGGCGTAGAGGCATTTTATCCGTTTTCTTTATCGGCAGGGTTTCATTCTTTCCCGTCAGGACACACCCTATTGACGTTTACATTCGCATCGTTGTTTTGGCAGTGTTTCCCTCGTTTTAAGTTGATATGGATATTTGCGATGTTGGCGGTAGTTCTAGGGCAATTACTGCAAAATTATCATTATTTGGGCGATATTCTCGCGGGCGCAACGCTTGGTTTACTCGTAAGCCAACTGAGTATTAATAATTATTGTCACAACAAGAATTTCAGACATAAAAAAGGACCTTTCAATAGGTCCTAATTTGATGATTCGTTGACTTTAACCGAGAGCGATTAAACGGTTAGATATCGATGCCAAAACCCACTATAAACTGGTAATCATTTTCTTTTGGCGTATTGCCGTCAGAATCAGGTTGAGGGCTCGCTGTGTGATCCCAGACAAACGATAAATCTAAATCGAAGATATCCGTTAACTCAATCTCAAGTGTCGCTAAAGCATGATGAGTATAACCACCAGAATCATCATCACCGTATTGCACCCGATAAGAAGTGATAAAATCGATATCGCTGGTTATTTCGGTATCATAAACCGTCTCAACTACCACAGTTGCGGAGCTACTGTCTGTGCTTTCTCCCGCTTCGACATTATTAAACTTAGTATAGGTATATGCTGGACCACCTGAAATACTCCACTCGGTTTTCGAAGTATCAATGATGTTATAACCTAAACCCGAACCTAAAGTTAGCTTGTATTCAATGTTTAAAAACTTATCGGTATAAATCTCAGCAAACACAGGGCGCAAATAAAACTGCTTAGATAAAAACCAATCGAAGTTGGTATTAATACGGTTGTTATTAATTTTCTCTTCACTGTCTGATTTAGAATAGTTACCGATATAGTCGATATTAAATCGAGACTCAGTGGTTCTGCGTTTAGTTTTCGCAATAGCACTGTAATCAATTTGCTCAGTGTTTCCCGATCTAAAGTTGGCACCTAAACTAATTTTACTCGACCAGTAATTAGATTCAGTTTGCTCGCCTGCGATAATGGTCAGAATTTGCTCTCGCTGAAACTCTTTACCATCAATAAACATTTTACCGTCACGCACCAATAACTGTCCGCTTTGGGTGCTTAAATCTAAAAAGCCAATACTGACCGTGCCAGCACTTTGCAGTACTTTAACGTCATCCCAATCAATAAAAAGAGTGTCGAGTTCATCGCTTTCAAACTCAAGCTGATCATCATACAGGTTTTTTATTTCCCCTTTTAACAGCTCCATCGAAGTTAACTGTAGCCAATCAAACTCACTGTCTTGAGGCGGGGTAACTTGTTCGGGAGTAAAAGTTGCGGCACCTGATAATTGACTACCTTCAGGCGCTAAACTTTCTGTCGAAAGAGTGGCACTGTGAACATTAGAACTTAATGTAAATAAGAGGCTAGTGCAGCCTATGGCAACACTCAGTTGTCGAGCAAGGTGATTCATAAAACACTCCCTGAATAAGACTTCTTGGTTTTACTCAGGCTAGTATAGTACGAAAAAACAACAAATTAAAATCAATATAAGGCATTAAACCCCAAATAGGGTTACCCCGTCAGCTGCAGCTAAATGTTAAGTCCACATCACCAAAATTGCAGCTAGTGCTATTAAGACTAAACCCAATATTTCGTTAACCTTCACTTTTTGTTTTAACCAAAATACGCTAATGAGCATAGTAAAAAACACTTCAATTTGACCTAAGGTTTTCACATAAGGCACAGCTTGCAACGACATTGCACTAAACCAACCAATAGAAGCGATACAGCTACACACACTGATTGAAAGCGTTAACCTTGGTCTATGCCAAAGCGCCAGTAATGTCGCTCGGTCTTTAATCCCAAGGTAACTGACCAGTATCAATGTCTGTAGACCAATAACAGATAACAACACCCAAGCAGCTCTATGGGTAAATGGAATAGAGTCATACATCGCTGAGTCAGTCATGAGCAGCAAGCTTGCCTCTCGTACCCAAAGTGATGTGAACGCAAACGCAACCCCACTGCCAATACCAAGCACTATGGTATTGAGCGATAAACGCTTAACACCCCGTTGAGTGCTTAACAGCATTACAGCAACCGCACCAATGATCACACCAATCCAGCCTAACAAACTCAGACTCGTACCAAAAAAAAGCACACCTAATATCGCCGCGACCAAGGCCTCACTTTTCGCAAGCCCTGCACCAACAGCAAAGTTCTTTAACTGAAATAGTTTAACCATCAATCCCGTAGCCAAAATTTGCATCAAAGATGCCCCAATGACAAAAGCATAAAATTGATAACTAAAGCTGGGAAGCTCACTGGGTTGAAATTGATAAAGGCTGAAAAGGTATAAAGCAGCAATTGGACCTGCCCAAATAAAGCGCGCCAAGGTGACACCACTGACTTTCACTTGATGACTCAGCTGGCTTTGAAATGCATTACGCCAAGATTGCATAAAAGCCGCAAGTATCGTCAGTGCTATCCACATACATTTATACCCAATAATTCATAGAGTTGAGGTTTATTTTTTATGACTTAATTGAACAGTCTTTTATTACTGTAAAGTATCACAAACTCAGCAATAGATTGCTGGTAATTTGTTCTAGCTTAGAAGTAGCGTTCGACCTGTATCGAACATACTTATTTGTTCGCATATATTCATGTGGAGGAGATAAATGATTTAGAGCGAGTATGGTTCTGGACAGAAGCTTGTGAGCGCAAAGGGTATAGAATCGCTCGTGGGAATAGGAAAGGTATGGTAATAAATTAAAATGTACACTGACCCACATATTAATTACCCACATATTAATTACCCACATATTAGTCGCGTCAAAGACCAAAGAAAGAGGCAATAATTGCCTGTATTAGCAAGATGATTGTAACACTGAATTGCATGCTAAGAGATGATGTAATGTGGGAAGCCTCAAAAACTCAAAACTAGCTATTGACGCCATAGTCTCTTGTTAGGGTTACTTTACCACGGAAAGCAACTCAGATTTACCGGCCTAATTTGACCACTTAATTTTGTAGCAACGTCAGTCCATGAGTTTGAACCATTAGCATGTACAAGTAACTTTGCTACTCGATTTTTTATTACATTCCAATCAAATTCTTCAATAACTAAAGTTGGCGGTGAAAAGCAATTTATTGGTCGACAACTTACTGCATTAGGTGATGCAACATAAAACTCAAAAAACACACTATCTGCTTGATGATTTTCAAAGCATAAATCTAATTCGATCAATACATCGAAGTTTTCAAAATCTTCCGGGTAGCCAGAATCGGAAGGCTCTAATTGATCACTTGATATGCCAAGTAGCTCGATATTCATCTGTAACCCTAACGCCGCAATAAGCGGTGAGTAATAGTTTGCTAAAATGTGAAGCGAAGCGGAACCGAGCAAACTGTTACGAATCCGACTTTATTGCCTTGTTATATTCTACCTGGTAGATAATCTCAATACCGCACTCTTCACCGTAACTTGCTGAAACAAAACCATCAATTGCAAGTGACGGATGAATAGAATACCAAACAAATACTTTATTGTTATCAAGCCTAGTTTCAATCGGGATAAGTAATTCTGGCTTACTCCAATCCTTACCTTTGAGGAAGAACGAACTTTGCAATTTTGCGTTATCAATTTGGCTAGGGAAAATAGCACTTACAAATAGCTCTGATTCATATTCATCAACGGTAATTTTCACCTTATTCCTATGCTGCTCACTCCAGTCTTTCTTATTTTCATCTGTGATGTAGCAAGAATTAGCTAGGCTAGCCGAGCTAAATAAAATAACTATCAAGAGAAGTAAAAATTGCTTCATCGATTGCACCAAACTCTGCGTAGAATATAACGAATGATATGGACTCCCCTTACCAAATGGCCACTATGTGCCATATTGAAAGTGCAAACATTCAATCAAGGAGAGTCCATATG
>NZ_LKTL01000011.1:0-159632 GCF_001401775.1 Shewanella sp. P1-14-1
AAAGCCTAATGTGTAATCACGCTGTGTTCGTTTAACGCTGATTGCGCTTGAAGGTTTCATAGATAAGTCTCCAAAGTGTCAACTTATCTTAGGACGGGACAAACAACTGATGAATAAAGCACCGTTAATGACGGTGCTTTTTTTTTGCTTTGATTCAAGCGCCTTAAATTGACTGATATTTGTATATCAAAAACACATTGCATGTTCAGTGACTTATAATTAAACTACCCCTAAAGAGGTATTTAAATTACTTTGTTTTCAATGGTTTGCGCTTAATTGGTGCAAAATAATGCACTTATCTAGAACAGTTTTTGATTGAAACCTTACCCTCAAATTTAAAACATCTTTAAAATCATCACTTTGGCTATTGGCACAACTTTTGCGATGTTATTGACATAGAATTTTGTCAGTAAAAGGAAGTTGCATGTCTCATATCCGGTCTAGTATCCAAACAAGTTGTGCTTATTGTGGAGTAGGCTGTGGTGTTAGTGTTTCGCCTCTTGCAGAGGTAACGCCGCATGTTAACGATGAGCAGAAAAACTCAAAAGCAAGTGCCCCCATGTATAACCTTGAGGGTGATCTGCAACATCCAGCTAATAGAGGACAGTTATGTGCTAAAGGCGAACGTTTACTAGAAAGCTTGGTTCAGCCTAATACACTGCGTTATCCCAAACGTAAGTCAGGTAAGCCAATTGACTGGGATGTGGCGTTAACAACAATTGCAGACACTTTTACAAAGACAATTGCTGAGTTCGGGCCAGACTCTGTGGCTTTTTATTTATCAGGTCAGTTGCTAACTGAAGACTATTACGTAGCAAACAAGCTTGCTAAAGGCTTTATTGGTACAGCCAATGTAGATACCAATTCACGTTTATGCATGTCATCGGCTGTGAGTGGGCATATGCGTGCCTTTGGTGAAGATGTCGTGCCGGGCTGTTATGACGATTTTGAGCAAGCGGATGTTATTGTGTTAGTTGGGGCGAATAGCGCTTGGACTCACCCGGTTTTATTTCAACGAATGATTAAAGCGCGCGAGCAATCTGGTACAAAAATCATTGTGGTTGACCCAGCTAAAACGGCTACTTCGGCTCAAGCAGATTTACATTTACAAATTACGCCTGGCACTGACAGTCTGTTGTTTAATGGTTTATTGCAGTTTATTTCTGAAAATGAGGCTCAAGATAAGGCGTACATTGATGAGCACACAGAAGGTTTTGATGATGTACTTCACACCCTATCTTCGCAAACTGATCTTGTTAAAACTGATCAGCTTGCATCGTCTTTAGGCTTGACGACAAGCGAATTAACCCAATTTTATCAGTTGTTTATTGCCAATGAAAAAGTCATTACTGCCAGTTGTCAGGGAGTGAATCAGTCTACTTCAGGTACCGATACGACGAATGCAATCATCAATTGCCATCTCGCGCTTGGTCATATTGGTAAAGTTGGCTGCGGTTTCTTTTCTTTAACTGGTCAGCCTAATGCGATGGGCGGGCGAGAAGTAGGTGGACTTGCCACACAACTTGCTTGTCATATGGGATTCTCTGCTCCTGAACGACAGTTATTAGCAGATGTATGGCAAAGCGAATCCATTGCTCAAGATAAAGGGTTAACTGCAGTTGAATTATTTGATGCGATGGCTGATGGCAAAATTAAAGCCGTATGGATCATGGGAACAAACCCGTTAGTTTCATTACCGAACACTGCAAAAGTACAGCAGGCACTTGATGCTTGCCCATTTGTGGTGGTATCAGATATCACCCAAGATGCCGCAACAGCAAAACAAGCCGACATATTATTACCTGCTTTAGGTTGGTCAGAAAAGTGTGGCACTGTCACTAACAGCGAACGTGTTATCACTCGTCAACGTGGCTTTATACCCGTTAAAGGCAATGCAAAACCTGATTGGTGGGCACTCGCTGAAGTCGCAAAAAGAATGGGGTTTAGCGCAGCATTTACATTCTCAAACAGTGCGGCTGTGTTTAAAGAGTTTGCTCAGCTTTCAAAAGCAGTAAAAGCACAATTTCCTGAAAAACAATTTGATATCTCTGGCATGAGTGAATTAACTGATGCTGAGTACGACGGGTTAGCGCCAACTCAATGGCCAGTAACAAGTGCCGCTATGCTTGGACAAACTGAACGTCGATTATACCAAGATGGGCTATTTTCAACGCCTTCTAATAAAGCGCAGTTTATTGCAACACAGCCGCTCAAGTCAGAGCTGAGTGTCGGTCAAGATCAAGTATTGCTCAATAGTGGCCGCAGTCGAGATCAGTGGCATACCATGACTCGCACTGGCCACATTGCCAGCCTTAGGGCGAGTATTCCTGAGCCATTTGTCGCGTTACATCCAATCAAAATTCAACAGCTTGATTTAAATGAAGGCGATTTAGTGTGTTTTGCAACGCCTGATGCTGAGTGTGATTTAGCAAGTTGCGATCAAAGCACATCGAGTGTTCAAGCTACGGCAAGGGTTGTTGCCGACGACAATCAATCTCCCGATATGGCTTTCATGTCAATGCATTGGTCTTCGCAATTCTCCCTTGGTAAAGGAGTGAATCAAGCACTAAATAGTCAGTTAGACCCAATATCGAAGCAACCTGGCTTTAAATGCCAAGCAACAACCGTTACTAAAGTAGAGCTGGCATTACAAGGGGTTATCTTTGGCGAGCATGACCCGTTATTTACCGGCACATGTTGGAATGTTCAGCAAAGTTTGTCAGCGGGTGAGTGTTATCACATCGCTTTTGATGATGCGGAAAAAGGCTTTAATTTTCAGTCTACTAGTTACTCTTTAAAGTGGACGGTGAGCTTACTGAATAAGCAAGTAATTCATGTGCAATGCAATATGAATCAGGGGCAACTAGTGTCGCTTAAATTGCTAAGTAAGCAGCAAGTTGAAGTCGCCTTGGAGCCGATGCATCTTCTTATCGGTGAAACAGTAGATACAGGGCTAATGAACCGATTACATCAACTGATTAAAGCTGGCAACAGTCCGCTTATTTGTGCGTGTACTGGTGTCACAGAGGCCAAAATTCAGGATTCAATGCTGCAAGCGTTAGATAATTTGGTGTTTGCTCAACGGACAAGTGGTAATGAAGCGATATTGAGCCAAGTTGATTTTGAACAAGCGCTTGAACAAACACAGTCAGAATTGGGTTGTGGCAAGCAATGCGGCAGTTGCCATAGTGAAGTGGTGCAATGTGCAAGTGATGTTTGGCTACTTGGTCTTGAAGATATGGCAATAGAGACTGTGGCAGTAAAAAATAAAAAACAATCCAAATCAACTCAAGAGGAGGTGGCGTGATGAGTCTTTCAATTAGTCAATTAGTGAACCATAGTGTTGCTGGGAGTAATCCTTCTAATGTTACTAGCAGCGAGTTAGTTGCTGGTGAGGTTGAGATTGTTGGCGCAGGTTGTGGCCAACTTGATTTGTTGACCATTAAAGCCGCTAGAATTATTTCTCAAGCTGACGCATTAGTTTACGACAGCCTAGTAAGCAGTGATATTTTATCTCTCGTTTCAGTTGATTGTGAACGACACTTTGTCGGAAAACGTTGTGGCCAACCTAGTTATAAGCAAGATGATATTAACTCCTTGTTGGCGAAATTAGCCTTTCAAGGAAAAAAAGTTGTTCGTCTAAAAGGAGGCGATCCGCATATCTTTGGTCGCGGTGCTGAAGAGTCGCTATTTTTAGCAAAAAATGGCCTGATAAGCCGATTTACACCGGGAGTAACAGCGGCATTAGGTTGCGCATCGAATACAGGTATCCCGCTTACTTTTCGAGGAACCGCACGTTCAGTCACTTTAGTGACGGGAACTAAGTTTGACCAAGCCCCAACACATTGGAAAGCATTACTCGCAGCTGAGTCGACACTGGTATTTTATATGGGTAAAGAGCAGGCCAAGGCTATTTCAGCTGGGCTACTCGCTGTTGATTCGCCAGCTGATTTACCCGTTGCTTTTATCACAAATGGCGGCAGACCCAATCAATTAGTGACTTACGCCAATGTCTCAACGATGGCAGAACAAGCTGAAACAATTAAAGACTCTGGCCCGACACTGATTATTATTGGTGAAGTGGTTGCTGTTGGGCAAGAGCTAGCTGCTTTACTTGCTGATGTCAGTGCGACATCAATGGCCGAGGTCGTCAATGGTTGAACAACATTCAAAAACACAGCTTGATGCTGATGACTTTGATAACCGCAAGCTGGTTAAAGCATTAGGTAAAGGCGTGAAAGGTAGCCGAAGTTTAAATTTTGCTGAGGCATCTCATCTCATTAGGGCTTTCGCTAATGGGGAGCTATCATCTACTCAAATGGCGGCTGCAATGATGCTAATGCGAGTCAGAGGTGAGTCAGTTGAGGAGCTTGCAGGCGTTGCTTCTGGGCTAAAGCAGCTTGTTGGCAAAGAATGGCAAGACCTTAATGCGGACATAGACTGGCCTGTGTATGCTGGAAAGCGAGAGCAATTACCATGGTTATTATTAGCCGCTAAAACCATCGCGCGCAAAGGCCAAACGATTATTTTACATGGTGACAGCCAGTCTCTTCCTCACCGAAGACATGTAGAGTCTTTTATTTCGGCGTTAGACATTCCACGCTGTTTTACCGCAGAGCAAGCTAAAGTTAATTTAGCAAAAACAGGGATTATTTATGTCAATTCTGCCGATATCGTTCCTGTACTCAATGATTGTCGCCGCTTGCACCAGGAGTTAGGCCTTCGTAGTTTAATTCAAATGTCAGTTCGCTGTATCAACCCTACCAATGCACCATTCAGTTTACGTAGTTATTTTCACCCAGGTTTAGATGAGCAGCACCAACAAGTCGCAATGTTACTAGCAGAGCAGCAAGCTGGCGATACTTTAGCAAAGCAACACGCCGACATTGCGATTTTTAAGGGGTTACAAGGCGAAACAGAAATCAACCCAAGAGTGAGTACAAACATAAGATTGCTTAGATTTGGTGCAAGTGGCGATAAGCAAACACTTGAATTGAACCATGTTGATCTTCCTACTCAGCTTGAAGCATTTGTTGGTGCTAAAGTAGGGCAGTCGGACTTGCCAGCTTATTTGCTTGCACAACTTTGGCACGGTGAAGATATTGCTGAAAGTGAACTTACAGATGGGCAATTACAACAAGCTATGGCCAGTATTACTGCGACTGTCGCATTAGTGAAAATGCTATCAACACCGAGTTTAGCAATTGACACAGCCCTAACATATGCAAGTAAAAGTTGGTTATGTAGAAATAACGTTGCTCAATTAAATAAGCTATCTATTCATAATGCTCACCAATTTGATACGTCTGAAAATGGCATTAATAATCAACAGTTAAAGTGTAGTGAACACGTTGGCTGGGCTGACGAACAACAAAATGATATTCAACAAGAATTTATCTCTGGTAATTCTGATTTTAATCCTATTTGTGAAACTGCATACGATCACTCTTCATCAAGAGAGTATCAAAGTAAGCAGCGTGAAGTGAGGACTTAGTCGTGGTTAACTTAGTATATCGAGATCCTTCATTTACCAATGAAAACGTGTTTATCGATTGTATGTCGGAGTTGAGTAGTATCGACCCGTGTATGGAAGCAAGTTCTTTGAGTCAGTTAGAGCGCCAAATTATAAAAGGCAATGCTCTTTGTTTGGTGTTTTTTACTGAGTCTTTGACGCCACTGCAACAGGTATTCATTGAGCGTTTATTAATGGTAACGGCACTGCCAATTATTGTTAATGCGTACGCATGGGATGAAGAATTATTAAAGAGTTTATTACAGTGTGGGCGAGTGACATTTGTACCAGAAAAACTGACGCCTAAACGATTAAAGTCATTAGTTGGCTTGGCTAAAATTCGCTTTAATAGTGCTTCAACTATGCTTGAGAAAGTCAAAGAGTTAGATGAAAAGTGCACTGACTTAAAACGTGTATCAAGGGCTAAATCATTATTACAACGTCAGGGAGTGACAGAGGCTCAAGCACATAAAATGATTCAGAAACAAGCCATGGACAAGTCGATCAGTTTTGCTGAAATGGCCAATGAAATCATTCTAGCGGCGCAACAACTTGAAGCAAAGCGTGTGCATCAAATTGGTGCGTGTGCCCATGGTGCGAACAGTAAAGCCTAGTGTTGGTAAGTCTTTTGTAAATATAATCCTTTATTTTTATGCACTTATATTTACATTGTAATTGGCATAGTCAATGCAATACATAATCATAAAAGAATATAACCGAAATTAACTCAAACGCATTCGTTAACGCTCGAATGATTTAAAACGTGATAAACGATATAGCAGGCAATGGCGTCTTTACTATCATCCGTTTTAGAGTCAATGAGAATAACAAAGTATATAAAGTTTTAATTTAAAAATTGGAATAAAGGCAATGGCGCCATCTCTGCTTGCGGAGATCGGCGCCTTTTTGTTTTTTGATTTCAAAAATAAAAAAGGAGCCAACGATGGCTAATTCTACAGGAACGTCGAATTCACCGACAACGGTCAACAAAAAACCTAAATTGGTTGTGATCGGTAACGGTATGGTCGGGCACCATTTTATCGAGCAATTATGCAGTCAAGGGCTTCAAAAGCAGTTTGATATTGAGGTTTTTGGTGAAGAACCACGCCCAGCTTATGACAGGGTGCAACTATCTAAATACTTTGAAACAGGCAGCGCTGATGAGCTGATGTTAACAAGTGCGCAAGATTATCTAGATTGGGGTATCAAGCTGCACCTTGATACCCGAATAACTGAATTAGATACACAATCTAAAAGCATTACCACCGAAGATGGTGTCACGAGTCATTATGACAGCTTAGTGTTAGCCACAGGCTCTTATCCTTTTGTACCACCCATTAATGGTAATGACAGAGAACGTTGTGTTGTTTACCGTACCATTGAAGATTTGCAAGATATTGAAGCTGCGGCTAGTCAATCTAAAGTGGGTGTCGTCGTCGGTGGTGGCCTGCTAGGCCTTGAAGCTGCTAATGCTTTGATGGCACTTGGTGTGCAGACTCATGTTGTTGAATTTGCCCCACAATTAATGCCTGTTCAGTTAAATGATAAAGCGGGTGATTTATTAAAGAGTAAAATCAATGATCTAGGGGTTACCGTTCATACCTCAAAAGCCACTACCGCTATTATTGATGGCGAGTCAGCGATGCATCGTATGACTTTTAATGATGACAGTTTTCTTGAAACTGACATGATTGTTTTCTCTGCGGGTATCCGTCCTCAAGATGCGCTTGCTCGTTCAAGTGGATTGCAAATGGGAGAACGTGGCGGTATCACAATCGACGATAATTGTTTGACTTCAGCAGCAGATGTTTACGCTATTGGTGAATGTGCATTATGGCAAAACCGCATTTTTGGTTTAGTGGCACCTGGATATCAAATGGCACGTGTAGCGGTTGCAAGTCTGGTGGCTAGCTTAACTAAAACGGCAACATCATCAGCCTTTACTGGTGCAGACATGAGTACCAAGCTCAAATTACTTGGTGTCGACGTTGCTGCAATCGGTGAAAGCCGTGGCTTTGAAAATGCCCAGTTTGTGGAATTATCGGACAACCAATCGGGCATTTATAAAAAGCTTTGGTTAGATGAAACGGGTAAATTCTTAAAAGGAGCTGTGTTAGTTGGTGACAATAGTGACTATAACCGTTTGCTTGATTGTTATTTATCTCAGGATGAAATTGAAGGTAATGCCGTTGATTTATTAATGACAGGTGAAGAGTCAGCTGCAGATTTGAAAGACACATCAATTATCTGTTCATGTCACCAAGTCACAAAAGCGGACATTGTGAGTTCTGTAAAAGAAGGCAATCACACAATTGCAGAAATCAAGTCTTGTACCCGAGCTGCTTCAGGTTGTGGAGGTTGTTCTGCACTTGTGAAGCAAGTCATGGATGAAGCGCTTATTGCAGAAGGTGTTGAGTGTAATACTGGCATTTGCGACCATTTTGAGCATGATAGACAATCTCTATATCACTTGTGCCAGGTAGAAGGTATTGAAGATTTTGATACGTTAATTTCTAAGCACGGTAAACGCTCAGCAACAGGTGAAACATCAACATTTGGTTGTGATCTTTGTAAACCCGCTGCAGCTTCCATTTTTGCATCGCTACAAAACAAATATGTGCTTAATCAAGACAGCAGTCATGTGCAATTACAAGATACTAATGATGCTTATTTAGGTAACTTGCAAAAAGATGGCACCTATTCAGTGGTGCCTCGTATTGCAGGTGGTGAAATTACTCCAGATGGCTTAATTGCGATTGGCGCGGTGGCCAAAGAGCACGATTTATATACCAAAATTACTGGCGGACAACGTATCGATTTGTTCGGTGCTAAATTATCAGAGTTACCAGTTATTTGGCAGAAGTTGATTGAAGCAGGTTTTGAAACTGGTCATGCCTATGGTAAGTCACTTCGTACGGTTAAATCTTGTGTGGGTAGCACTTGGTGTCGATATGGCGTACAAGATTCTGTTGGAACAGCCATTGATTTAGAAAATCGCTACAAAGGGTTACGTAGTCCGCACAAAATTAAGTTTGCTGTGTCGGGGTGTACTCGCGAGTGTGCAGAGGCGCAAAGTAAAGATATAGGTGTGATAGCCACTGATAAAGGCTGGAACTTATATGTGGCTGGTAACGGCGGCATGCGACCTCGTCATGGTGACTTATTTGCCACTGATTTAGATACGCCTACACTAATACAATATATCGATAGAGTATTGATGTTCTATATTAAAACGGCAGACAAGTTACAGCGTACTTCAGTGTGGATGGAGTCACTAGAAGGTGGTCTTGAGTATCTA
The DNA here is from genome assembly GCF_001401775.1 of Shewanella sp. P1-14-1. NCBI lineage: Bacteria > Pseudomonadati > Pseudomonadota > Gammaproteobacteria > Alteromonadales > Shewanellaceae > Shewanella > Shewanella sp. P1-14-1. The sequence continues at coordinate 8,811 of NZ_LKTL01000011.1, forward strand.
CAATCTGTAGTAATTGAAGACAGCTTAGGGATTGCTAGTGAATTAGATGCTCAAATGAGTCGAGTTGTTGATGCCTATCAATGTGAATGGAAAACAAGTCTTGAAAAACCGGAGTTTTTGGCTCGCTTCAATGAGTTTGTTAACCCAGAAGCTAAACCTGAGGGAGAAACTCATCTATACCATCGTGTGCGCGAACAACGATTCCCAGTCGATACAGCATCATCTGGCGCTGGCAATATTGCGATTAAAGATATTACTGCAGAACAAAATGAGCAAGAAGCTGTGGAGGAACTAGTATGAGTTGGGTAACGGTATGTAATGAGTCAACTTTGCCTCAAGGAACAGGTGTAGCAGCTTGGGTTGCTGGCAAAGCAGTTGCCATTTTTGATTTAGGTAAGCATGGTTTATATGCTATTGATAATGTTGATCCTGCAACAGGGGTAAGTCTACTCGCCCGTGGGTTAATTTGCGATATGGAAGGAGTGCTTTGTGTTGCATCGCCATTATATAAGCAACATTACAGCCTAGAGACAGGCGTGTGTTTAGAAGATGAAGCACTCGTTGCTTCACCTTACGAAATTAAAAAGGAAGCTGGCCAAGTATTGGTTTTGGCTAAGTCATAGGGACATGTCGTATGAGTTCTGAGAAATTTAATTTATTGTCGTTTTCGGGGAAGATGAAAACGCTGCATTTAAGCTGGATTGCATTTTTTATTACCTTTGTGGTTTGGTTTAATGCGGCACCCTTGTTAAGTGTTATTGCTGATAGTTTGGGATTAACTAAATCACAGATTAAAACCTTGTTGATTTTGAACGTTGCATTAACCATTCCTGCACGGATTATTATCGGAATGGTGACAGATAAGTATGGCCCAAGGTTAACTTACTCTGTGCTTTTAGGTGTTTGTTCTATACCTTGTTTTATGTTTGCAGTGGCTAATTCATTTGAACAATTGGCATTAGCGCGCTTTTTAATTGGCTTTATTGGTGCTGGTTTTGTGATTGGTATTCGCATCGTCAGTGAGTGGTTTCCTGCGAAAGAGTTAGGTACAGCAGAAGGCATTTATGGCGGCTGGGGTAATTTTGGCTCAGCTGCAGCTGCATTTACTTTACCTGGATTAGCCATCTTTTTTGGGGGCGAAGACGGATGGCGATACGCGATTGGCTTAACAGGGTTAATTAGCTTAATTTTTGCATTTGTTTACTATTTTAATGTCACCGATACACCAAAGGGGTCGACTTATTTTAAACCCAAAAAAGCAGGTGGATTAGAAGTCACCAGTAAAGGGGATTTTGCTTTATTGATATTTATGAAGCTTCCTATGTACGCCACGTTAGCCTTGTTAGCATGGAAATTGTCGCCTGCTGGCGTGAGTATGTTAGCAGAGCAAACAACCCAGTTAATTTATGCTGGTTTAGTACTTATATTACTGGTGGACATTTATCAAACTTATCAAGTTAACAAAGATATTTTTGTTAACGAGGTGCCAGAGTTTGAGCGGTATCCTTTTAAACAAGTGGCCGTATTAAATGTGCTGTATTTCACCACTTTTGGTTCTGAGTTAGCCGTTGTATCAATGCTGCCGTTATTTTTTGCTGAAACATTCGGCCTAGGCATGGCGCAAGCTGGTATGGTCGCTTCAAGTTATGCCTTTATGAATCTAATGTCTCGACCTGGTGGTGGCTGGTTAAGTGATAAATTCGGCCGTAAGAATACCTTACTCATTTTAACCGCTGGTTTGGCTGTTGGATACTTTGCGGTAGGCCAAATAGACGGTAGTTGGGCATTACCGCTTGCCGTTGTTGTGGTTATGGCATGTTCATTCTTTGTTCAAGGTGGTGAAGGGGCAGTATTTGCTGCCGTGCCATTAATTAAGCGTCGTTTAACTGGACAAATTGCTGGTATGACAGGAGCTTATGGTAATGTTGGGGCTGTGTTTTTCTTAACGGTTTACTCAATGGTTTCAACCTCTGTATTCTTTTACGTTATTGCTATTAGCGCTGTGATTGGTTTCATCACATTATTCTTTATGACAGAGCCCAAAGGTCATATGGCTGAGGTGAATGAAAAAGGTGAAGTCACACTAATTAGTGTTAATTAGATTTTTATCTATCTCAATCACTAACACCGTATCACTAGAACGATACGGTGTTGGTGTTTAAAGGGTTTTATGCAATCACATCTAAAAAACCAAGCATTGAGTCATGTCACTAACAAAGGACATGATAAAGAAACCGACGTTGAACAAGACATTATATTGTCATCATCAGACACTGGTTTAACTTTGTCGAACAATAAGCAAGATCAATTACCAATATCGGGTGCTCTTGAAGTGCATGCGGGGCAATATTCAGATAAAGGCCGAAAATCAGAAAATGAAGACGCAATTGGTATAAAAATTCCAACCGGATTAATGTTAACCACTAAAGGTATTGTGAGTGTTATCAGCGATGGGGTGAGTGCGGCTGAAGGTGGTGCGAAAGCATCAGCTATTAGCGTATCTAACTTCATCGCTGATTACTACTCAACCCCCGAGTCTTGGAGTGTTTTAACGTCAAGTACACGAGTATTAACTGCACTTAATCGTTGGTTGTATGGTCTTGGTCAAGACTATAGAGATGCTCGTAAAGGCTATGTCTGCACTTTTAGTGCTTTGGTATTTAAGTCTTGTTCTGCGCACATGTTGCATGCTGGAGACTCTAGAATATACCGATTCAGGCAAGGCGAATTAGTTAAAATAACCCGAGACCACAGCACATCAGTAAATGAATATACAAGTTATTTAACCCGAGCTTTAGGTATGGATGTAAACCTTGAGGTTGATTATAAGCAGCTGAATCTTGAGGTTGGTGACTTATATTTACTAACAACTGATGGTGTTCATGATGTGTTGACTGATCATGAATTAAAAAAGATGTTAGCTGTATTTCAAGAAAATAATATCACGATCTCAGATCAAGCTTGCGAGCACTTCTGTCAGCAACTCACCGACAAAGCTTTCAAGTTTGATAGTAAAGACAACCTTAGTGCTCAATTAATTTCAGTTTCACAATTACCCACTCAAGCAATAGACGATGTTTATCACAAGCTCGCTAGCCGTCCTTTTCCGCCTCCAATGGAAGTAGGAATGCGTTTAGATGATTACGAAATTATAAAAGTGATTCACCAAAGTCAGCGCAGCCAGGTGTATGTTGTCAAAAATAGCCAAGGCGAAGTACGTTGTATGAAAACCCCATCAGTTAATTATATTGATGATGGTGCATATATAGAGAGATTTATGCTTGAGAGCTGGATTGGCCACCGAATCAATAGTCAACATGTAGTTAAAGTCGTTGATCACCACCTTAATAAGTCGGCGCTCTATTATTTAACAGAATATCTAGAAGGCTTAAGTTTGGCTGACTGGATGGCACAACATCAACGAGGTCCAGTTGAAGATGTATTGCAATTACTCAAACAAATTGAAACAGGCATTCGCGCGTTTCATCGTAAAGAAACATTACATCAAGATTTAAAGCCAGATAATATTTTTATTACTCGTGAAGGGGTGGTGAAAATAATTGATTTCGGCGCTTGCCATATTAAAGGTATTGCGGAAATTACAACGCCGTTAAAACGCGATCAAATTCTTGGTACTGCTGATTACACATCACCTGAAGTGATTTTAGGGTATCAAGCTGACGGGCGTGCTGACTTGTTTTCATTTGCTGTGATAGCGTATGAAATGTTAGCAGGTGAGCAACCTTTTAAAGGTCAGTTGGCAAAATGCCATCAGCGCAGCGACTTCTTAAAACTAAATTATGTACCTGTTTTCAAAACAAACCCTATGGTTCCGGAGTGGATGGATACGGCATTAGAAAAAGCCTTGTCTATTGAGCCTTCATTTCGTTTTGTTGATACGAATGAATTTATTCACGCTTTAACCACGCCAGCAAAGGCTAAGCCTAAAACAACCATTCCTTTTATTGAGCGAAACCCTGTAAAGTTTTGGCAAACAGTCAGTGTAATTTTGCTTATTTGGTCACTGTATTTATCACTTGTGTGATGAGTATAAATCAAGTTTATTCTGCTCAAATACGTAATCCATTTTAGTCAATCTTGTTTGTCCAATACTTAATCTTGTTTTCCATTCCTGCTTTTCAGCTCAACCTTTCGTTATATGTCATTTTAATGGCGCTTTTCAATATTTTAATTATACATCAATACTTTATCTTGTTTAGTTTGATAATTCTTTATAGTACAAAAGTGGGGGTTAGGATACATTTTAGTCTATTGGTCTAAGTTCCTTTAATACTCGGGGTGGATTCAGAACACATTATATCGAGTAATACTAAATTCACTGGAAATGTAAAGGGAATAACTCTTTTACAAAGTGAAGGGCAGGAAGCATGGACTTATTCAAGCGTGAACAATTACATCGCGTTAAAACAATAGCAGGGATGTTATCTGTTGCTGTATGTCTAGCTTCTTTTCCTAGTTTCAGTCAGTCAGATTTAAGTGATTTTGATGAACTCGCAAGTGGGACCAATATTGCTCGAGCTGTTCAGGATGGTAGCGATAATTCATTAAATTTAAATCAATCTGGTGTAGATAATCAATCTAGAACATTTCAAAACGGTTTCACGAATACGATAAATATTGACCAGCAAGGTTCACAACATTATGTCTTGGCATCGCAATTTGGTGCCAATGTAGAAGCTGAAATATTGCAAGTCGGTGTTGGAAATGTCGTTTTATCTGCTCAGCAGGGTGAAAATCTACTTTTAGATGTGATGCAAACAGGAACAGGAAACGTAGCTTTAATACAACAAAGTGGTTACGAGAATTCAATCGAGATCCAGCAGTACGGATCTGGGAATGCAGTAGGTGTACTCCAGTGGGGTAATTCGCAACACGTTGAGGTAACTCAGCAATGTTGCAGTAATTAACCTTGATTAAATTAATTAATAATACACAGTAAAGGGAAATACGATAATGAAACATTCTAAATTAGCAATATTAGTGTCAGCTGCGATTTTAGCGTCAAGCAGTGCATATGCAAGTTCTGATAATGAAGCAACCGTTGCTCAAACCGGTAATGGCAATGGTGCCACTGTTACTCAAGTTTTGAACAGCGAAAATAATGATGCATTTATTACTCAATCAGGTGATACCAATACCGCGTCAGTAACACAAGAAGATACTTCTGAAACAATGGGCTCTATTACTCAAACTGGTAATCTAAACCAAGGTAGTATTTTTCAGCATGATGATACACAGTCTGCGACAGGTATTATCAGCACAACTGGTAATGAAAACGTAGCTGCTATCGAACAGCGCTTCAACAATGGTGCAAATGCGGCCTCACTTGTAAATCAAAATGGCGATAACAATAACGCTAATATTTTACAGGATAATGGGGATGCAGCTAACTCTACAATTAATCAAAATGGTTCAGGTGATATTGCGGACATTTATAACCATTGGTCTGATTATGCAGATGCCACAATTACTCAAGCAGGTGGACCTTTGAATAATGCTTCAATTATTCAAGAATCTTCAGATGGTGCAGTTGCTTCGATTGATCAAAATGGTACTGGTAACCAATCAGTTGTTAGTCAAACGACATTGAACTTTGGTTATATAGCTAGTTCTGATGATACTGTTGCTGCTGTTAGTCAAGAAGGTGACAACAATATAGCAAATACGACTCAAACTGGTTTATCTAACGATGCAAATGTAATGCAAATGGGTAACGATAACCAAGCATATGTTACTCAATCTAATTTAAATAATATGGCAGATGTTGATCAAACGGGTGATAGTGGCTTAGCGACTGTAACTCAGGACGGTGAGAATGGCCAAGCAATGGTCGCTCAATCAGGATTTAGTCAAACTGCCACTGTAACGCAATCTGATTATGATCAAATGGCAAATGTAACTCAAAGTAACTCTGGTAACTCTGCAACAGTTACTCAAAGTGGTTCAGCAGCTGGTATGGGTAACTCTGCCACAGTTGATCAAGCGGGTACTGATGATACTGCAATCGTTATGCAAAGTGGTGACTCTAACACGGCTTTAGTTAGCCAAACTGGTTCTAGTGTTTCAAATGATATTAATGTTTACCAAACTGGCGCAGACAACTATGCTGGTGCAAAAACTGGTTATAACGCAGATAACACTATTACTATCACTCAAACTGGTAATGGGAATTCTGTAACGGATAACGCTAATTCTTCAAGTTTCTATGGCACAGGATATGGTGCTGGAACATGGGGTAGCAATAATACCGTTAATATTACTCAAACTGGTAACGATAACAGTGCATATGCTGACGGTTCAAGTAATGGTTCAATGGTCGATATCGTACAAACAGGTGATATGAACGAAGCGATTGGTGAGTCATGGCTTGGTTCTGGCAATGATATCGATATCGTGCAAACAGGTTCAGATCATTTTGCTGACGTTTATGCCAATGGAAGCATGAATACTACCCTAGTTACTCAAACTGACATGGGCAACAGTGCAGTTGTGACTCAAGTGGGTTCAAACAACATGGCAACCGTTACTCAAGGTATGTAGTACTAAAGTATACAAAAGGGATTTTAAACACCCTTTAGGCTAATTGTTAAAGCCAGATTAGCTTGCTAATCTGGCTTTAATGATACAGGTACAGTATCAGATGTAAGTTACTTTGTTTAATCACATGGAGTGTAAGTGATGTTTAAAGTTATCAATTGGATGATAGTTTCACGTTCGCGGTTACTTGTTGATTTACTTGATTGTCGTTGGCCACAAGAGTTCTTGGTCAAACTAGCGAAAGCAACCCCTGCGACGATGAGCTCGCAGCTGTCTGAACAGCAAATCTCTCTTGTGGTTTTTGATTTAGCCACCATCGATTTACAACAAGCTTATCAATTACAAAGGCTCATTGAGAGAGAGCACTATGTTGTCAAAACTGTCTTTATCAATTTTCCTAAACAGGTTGACGCTAAATTTTTAATTCATCCAGCAACCACTTCTGGCGCATTTTATACCGATGCAGATTTAGCTGAAATTAGTAGCGGCTTTAATGAGATCCTTAAAGGAAGAAGTGTTATTCCAAATGATTTACATAAATCATTAATGGGCTTTGAGAATGAAGATGAAAGCGAACACCTTACCATTCGAGAAAGAGAAGTATTACAAGCTTTATTGACCGGTAGCACTAATCTTGATATCGCAAACCAATTATTTGTGAGTGAATCAACGATTAAAACTCATTTATACCGCGCATTTCGCAAAATTGGGGTATCTAGCCGTGGCCAAGCCATTGCGTGGGCCCAAACTCATATGCATGAGGTGAGAGTGTGAAGATAACGCTTCCGATTCTATTGTGTTTAGCTTGTGTGTTTGTGTTTACTGCAAACCAGGTAAGTGCGGCTGAAGATAAGAAATTGGAAGCGATATCTGAAACCTCAGGGTTAACTAACCCTGAGATTAAACCCGCTTCTGATGAAGTTGTCCCTGAATCTAAAGCGTCTGTTGCGCAAGAAAACTCTTTAAAAAAATCAAACACCGAAACAGTCGTTGTCAGTGATGCCAAACCCAAACGTGAATCGGACTTGATTGAGGGCTTGATCCTTAATAGAGCGATGACACGAATAGGGCATCAGTTTTATCGTGAATTTGTGAGTGCTTATCGGGATATTGGCGGTGCGACTAAGCATTCGGGAATTACGGTTATAGAGCAAGCTACCGCGCGTAGTGGTAGTAAAATTTTAATCCAACAAAATCGAAAAACAATCTTTGTCACTTTTGTTTCGCCTATTAGTCGAAATTTGGAACAACAAGTTAATTATGCCGCTAAAAGAGTGAATACCGCGGTAATAAAACAAAATGAACAAGCAGTGTTAGGGGCTCTTTTAGATCCTGACCTTGCTCCTGACGAATTCTAAGCAGGGAACGCCAAAATGAAAAAAATATTATTTAGCTCAATTTTATTATTATTTTCAGTTGAGTGTTTAGCAACTCAATTGATATATCAGCCTGTTAACCCCGCTTTTGGTGGTAGTTATTTAAATGGCTCATACTTATTAGCAAATGCAGCAGCGCAAAATGACCATCAAAGTAGCTCTGGTTCAGGATATACGCCGCCCACGGCATTAGAGCGTTTAGCCAGTTCTTTAGAGTCTCGGTTAATGTCACAGTTATTTAATGACGCCGCAAATGGTGGCGAAGGCTACTTGTTAACAGATGACTTTGAAATAAACGTTGTGAATGAAGATGGCGCATTGATTGTTCACATCACGGATATTTTAACAGGCGAAACAACCATCATTGAAGTCGGCGGTATCGTTGATACTGGTACCGGAGGCTAATATGAACAAGATTATTATATCGGCTCTTGTGGTTATGCTATCAGCTTGTTCATCAGTGGATGAAGAGTTCGAGAATATTGATGCAACAACCAGTTTAATGCCGAAAAGTGAAACTTATTACGATTTAATTAGCTTACCTTTTCCACAAGGTGCGATGGTTGCGGCAGTTTATGATTTTCGTGATCAAACTGGGCAATATAAGCCGATTCCGTCCAGTAACTTTTCGACTGCAGTACCGCAATCGGGGACCGCTTTTCTAGCTCAATCTCTTAATGATTCTTCGTGGTTTATTCCAGTTGAACGTGAAGGGCTACAAAACCTGTTAACAGAGCGAAAAATTGTTAGAGCAGGACTCAAAGGCGATGCAAGCAAGTTACCTCAACTGAATAGTGCACAAGTTTTAATGGAAGGCGGTATTGTGGCTTATGATACCAATATTAAAACAGGTGGTGCAGGTGCGCGCTACTTGGGTATCGGAGCATCAGGCCAATATCGTGTTGATAGCATTACCGTTAACCTAAGAGCTGTTGATATTCGAACGGGTAGATTATTAAGTAGTGTGACTACAACTAAATCGGTTATTTCAAAAGAAATCACCGCAGGGGTTTTTAAATTTATCGATGCGCAAGAATTGCTGGAAGCAGAAGCGGGTTACACGTCTAACGAACCTGTCAGTTTATGTGTAGCATCAGCAATCGAAAGTGCAGTAGTACATTTAATTGCAGATGGTATCTGGAAAGGCGCATGGAGTTTAGGTGATTCTGCAACAGGTATGCAAAATGAAACCTTACAAAAATATTGGTTAGAAGCGCATAGTGAAGCCCGAGTAAGCGAAAGAATTAAACGTGGTTAAACCCCGTACTTTTTAATCGTTAAGCTAACACTAAAAAGGTGCCATACGGCACCTTTTTTATTGAACTAGCGAAGGTTTATAGCCATATTTTGAGTTTTTTCTCATCATTGATAGATAAACTAATCGTATCTTTTATAGCAAGTTTAATTGGCATTTTGCCTTGCATTAACTCATCTCGTCTAAACCAATGTAGTGCTAACTCTGTGTCCAATTCTTTAGATTGTAATTGCTGTTCAAATTGGCTATCAACCTGTAAGTCATTGGCTGCAATGAGTAAGTCACCAGCACTTAAGCCTGCTTGATGCGCTGGGCTGTCGTTGGTAACGGTCAGTACTTTGAGACCGAATGCCTCTGCTTTGGTTTTAGCACCAAATGCAATATTAAGCCCTTTAGTTTCACCGCCACCTAAATCAGTAGCCCCGGCACTGGTACGCAAGGTCATGGTGATACCAACTTTATTCAATAAAGGTTCAAGTGGAATATCTTGGGTATTATTTAAATAAACAAATAAATCATCACAGTTACGGTTTAGTAGATTCTCAATAATACGCTGATGCGTATCACCCTGCGTGCCAATGCCTTTAGCTCCATAGTCGTGCCAAAGCGCAAACATGACATCGTTTAAACTGTGTTTTCCCTTGGTTTCAATGCGAATAGTTAAATCAAGGTATAAAGCGAATAAAGCTCCTTTTGTGTAGTAACTAACAATGGCATTGTTGGCATTTTCATCTTGTTTATAAAACTTGGTCCATGCATTAAAGCTTGAGGATGACAGTGTTTGTTTAAAGCGACCTTGCGAACGGTAAACCCGTGTCATAATTTCACTTAACATAGTTAGATATTGGTTCTGGCTGACACAACCACTGCGATAAGTTAATAGATCATCGAAATATGAGGTAATGCCCTCATAAGCCCATAATTGCTTAGTATAAGCCTCTTTAGATAAATCAAATGGGGTAAACTCAGCAGGCTTTATACGTTTTACGTTCCAGCTATGAAAATACTCATGACTGCATAACGATAGATAAACGCGATAATCTTTGTTGACCTCATGGGTCATGTTTGTTGGCAAATCTTTCCTTGAGCACATTAATGCGGTGCTTGCACGATGTTCTAATCCACCAAAGCCATTACCTAAAACAGTCGTTAAAAATACGTAGCGATCAAAAGGAGCTTGACCACCAAATAAGTTGATTTGATATTCGCATATGGCTTTTAAATCCTGGCATAAACGCGGTAATGAAGCATCATGTTTACCACTTAACACAACATCATGGGGCACACCGCAGGCTTCGAAACTGGCTATTGCAAGTGGGCCCATTTCTACTGGATGGTCGATAAAATCATCATAATTATCTGCGTAAAACTCACCGAAACCGTATTGTTCACCAGCGGTTCTTTTCATGCTGGTGGCAAGTTTCCAGTCTTTAAGTTCATCCAGGGCCGGTTTGGCTATCGTTAGTGTGTGCTTGGTATGCTCTAAGCCTTTGGCACTTAAGAACACGCTACTGCCATTAAAAAAACCATGGGTTGTGTCTAAATGGGCAGAGCGCACAGATAAATCCCAAGCATAAACCTGATATGAAATTTTAATAAATGACTGACTGTTTTTGCATTGCCAAGTTTGCTTATCGAGTTGTTCGATTTCAATTGGCGTGTTTTGCTCATCCACTGCGGTTATTTCAATTAGATTTCTGGCAAAATCACGGATCATATAACTGCCTGGAAGCCAAGAAGGTAAAGACAATATCTGTTGTGGTTTTGCATCTTGAATAGTTTGAGTGACTTCAAACAAATGTGCTTTAGGATCGATAGCAATGATGTGATAATGCATGAGCAATTTCCAAGTAAGTAGGTGTTGCTGAAAAGAAATAAGAACGAGAAGAAACCCAATGCTGCCAAATTCATTACTAATGTGCAAATCCATCTGTACATGAATAGTAACAACTGTTTATGGTTTTGACTGGAGTGACAAACACTGCAGTTGTTACTATAAGATAATCTAGCCAAGCATTGCGATTACCCACGTTAACTAACGCATAATAAAAGGATGATGACACATGGCCGAAGAAACCATTTTTAGTAAGATTATTCGTCGTGAAATCCCAGCGGATATTTTATTCCAAGACGAGTTGGTCACTGCATTTCGTGATATTTCCCCTCAAGCGCCAACGCATATTTTAATCATTCCAAACCACTTAATTCCGACAGCTAATGACATTAAAGCGTCAGATGAGCTTGCACTCGGGCGTATGATGACTGTTGCTGCCAAACTAGCTGCTGAAGCTGGTATCGCCGAAGACGGGTATCGGTTAATTATGAATTGTAATAAGCATGGTGGCCAAGAGGTCTACCATATTCATATGCATTTGGTGGGCGGTAAGCCCCTTGGCCCAATGTTAAGCCGTAAAGACTAAGTAGCCATTAATGAAAATAAACAGTGAGTTTTTCCCGTTAACTGAAGTGGCCACGCGTTTTGTTGGCCAGTTAGCACATTGTCGCCGTCTACAAATCTCGGTACTTGAGGCCAGTGAGCACCATGTACTGTTAGAGTTGCCATATAGTCAGGACATTATTGGCGATCCTGATACTGGTGTTATTCATGGTGGTGTCGTCACTACGTTAATTGATACTGCGTCTGGTACGGCAGTGGTCAGTGCGATTTTAGAAAAATATCAATCATTAGAAATATCACCCACGTTAGATTTACGGGTTGATTATATGAAACCTGCAGAGCCAGATAAGCCTATTTTCGCTTTTGCAGAGTGCTATCGTTTATCCTCTAATGTTGCTTTTACTCGTGCAATTGCTTATCAAGACAGTATTGATGATCCCATTGCTCATGCTGTTGGTTCCTTTATGCGTATTAGCCCTGAAATGGTGGGAGAAGAGTTTCGTCAGGCATTAATGGGTGAATCAGATATCACGGTCAATGAGTTAGCGACTGAGAATGGGACTACACTTACTAAAGAAGCAACTACTCAGGCAAGTCTTACTGATATTGTGGCGGCAGAAATTAATGTCCATGATATTGTAAAACGAGCAATAGACTTAAACGATTACAGTTATTTACTGGCGAAAGTGCCTTATACACAATTCATTGGCATGAGTGTTAATCGCTTTGGTGATGAAATGGTGTTTAAATTACCCGCTAAAGACGACAATATCGGTAATCCTATTTTACCTGCCATTCATGGTGGCGTGATTGCTGGCTTTATGGAAATGTCTGCCATCGTGCAACTAATGGTGTTTATGCAAGCTAAAAAAGTGCCAAAAATAATCGATTTTTCAATTGATTATTTACGAGCAGGTTTGCATCAAGATACGTTTGCAGAGTGTAAAATTACTCGCCAAGGTCGCAGAGTTGCAAATGTGAGTATTAATTGTTGGCAAACAAACAGAAAACAACTTATTGCGACAGCAAGAGCGCACTTTTTGTTAGATCAATAATAAGATGACTGAAGCGCTTTAATACCTATGGGATTCACATTCACAATGTTAAAAGGATAAATGATGAAGATTTCAATCGTAATAGTAACCTTATTTTTGTTGATGACTGGTTGTGCAAATCACACCGCTGGATTATCTGCAGGATCTAATGGTGTTGTTCGAGTCGACAATAATTCATTTTCCCGAGAAGTTGGTATTGAGCAAGTCAGAGTCCGCACTCAAGCTGATTTACTGCAAGGCTCCGCATTGATTTTAAGTAAAGTTTCTACTGATTTAAGACTGCAGTATAAATTTACTTGGTACGATGCAAACGACTTTACTATTGAAGATGAAGGCGTGAGTTGGAAATCATTAAAACTACACGGTAAGCAGCAAATGCAGGTGAGTGCGTTAGCGCCAAATGCCAATGCTACCCGGTTTGAAGTGTATGTGAGAAAAGCGTTTTCAAATTAATCCTAACGTCACTTTTTTAGAGCGTTACGTGCATCATACCGTGCATAGTTGGTGATGATTTAGTGATTCATTAGCCGTTGGTTTTCTTCTCACTGAGTCCAATTTGGCCGCTAAATAAACTCATTATAAAACACCCAATAATCGGGTGTTTTTTTATGGCTTAAATACCACAATTTATTACAAGCCTTTGTGCTAGTACCATGCATTTTGTGCTCTTATTAATCATTCAATTGATTCTGAAGCCAGCTTGTATTGATTTAGTTAATGAAAAGTGTTCACTAATAGTGTCGCACTTTAGTTGAATCGTTTATAATCCGCCTCGCCAAGGGGTGTTTGCGTTTTTTTTAGTAAACTGAGATGTCTTATGACAAACCCTTAGAACCTGATCCGGCTAATACCGGCGTAGGAATGGGCTGCATGCTTTACTTGCTATTTTTGTCATGGATGCACAAACTAATTCACTATGCTTGCCGGATCTCAAAATGAATATTTGAGGTCCTATGTCTTTATTTAAATCAAAATCGCCTTTGGCGGTTGCCATTCTCGCCGCTTTATCTACTTCAGCTGTCGCTCAAACTGAAAATATTGAACGTGTTGCACCTAATGCCGAAAAAATGGAAGTGATTGTTGTTAACGCTGACTTTAGTGGTGTTGAACTTGAAAAAGTTCCATCGAGTGTCACTGTCATTGATAGCCAACAATTACAAGATGAAGGTGCTCAACATTTCGAAGACGTATTAAATTCAATCGCCAATTTTAACTGGTCTGGTGGCAGCTCGCGTCCTAAATATTTTCAAATTCGTGGTGTCGGTGAGCAAGAAGAATATCAAGGTGCCCCTAATTCATCGGTTGGTTTTATTGTTGATGATATCGACCTCTCGGGTATCGGCATGGTTTCTAGCATGTACGATATGCAACAAGTTGAAGTCCTTCGTGGACCTCAAGGTACCCAATACGGTGCTAATGCATTAGCGGGTTTAATATATTTAAAAAGTAACGATCCGACGGATGTGTTTGAGCATGGCGCCCAAGTGTCACTTGGTGATGACGACTTACAAACATTTTCTGGTTTTAGCTCTGGCCCACTGAGCGATTCAGGCAAGTTATTATATCGCGTATCGCTTGAGCAGCACTCACAAAATGGCTACCGCGATAATACATATCTTGAGCGCGAAGATACCAATGCCCGTGATGAGTTTACCGCTCGTGCAAAATTACGCTGGTATGCTGCTGAAAATGTCCAATTAGACTTAACTTTACTGCATGCAAATTTTGACAATGGCTATGATGCATGGACATTAGACAATAATGGTTTTGAAACCATTACTGACAAGCCTGGTGTAGACAGCCAAAAAACCACAGGTGTAGGCTTTAAAGCTATTTTCTCTCAATTCGATACATTTGAATTAACCTCATTGACCTCATACGCACAAACAGACCATCATCATAATTACGATGGTGACTGGGCTAACCCTGATTACTGGGCATCAAAAGAATGTCCAGCTTATGACGAGAATTGGGCTGTAATTGGTACTGAACCATGTGTTTATGATTACACTTGGGACAAACAAGGCGATCGTAAAACCATTTCTCAAGAATTCCGCATTAGCTCAAATGATGCAGGTCGAATCTTTAATGATTCTACAGACTGGTTAGTGGGTTTATATGGCATGAACCTTCAAGAAGATAATGACTTATATTCTGAATACAATGGCTGGCCAGATGAAGTGTTAGTGTCAGAGTATGAAGCAACTAACTATGCCATTTTTGGACAAACCGACACTCAGTTTGGTGACGGTTATGTATTTTCTGCAGGTCTTCGTTTAGAACGCAGAGAAAGCGAATACAGTGACAGTAACGGCGATGAGTTTAGCCCAAGTGAGAACATGTGGGGCGGACATTTAGCCATTTCTAAAGTGTTAACTGATGATCATAACGCTTACTTTAGAATTGCTCGAGGTTACAAAGCGGGTGGCTTTAACATGACATTGCCACCTGAATTGTCTGATAAAAAAGAGTTCGATGCTGAAACCTTATATAACTACGAACTAGGTTTGAAATCGACATGGTTTGATGGTGATGTAGCAACCAATGTTGCAGTGTTCTATATGGATCGTCAAAACCAACAAGTTTCAGCATCTCAACAAGATCCTGATGATCAGCAGCGCTTCATTCTATACACAGAAAATGCTGGCAGTGCTAAAAACTATGGCGCCGAGGCTGACTTTAATTATTATGCTACTGAAAATATACAATTTTATGGTAGCGTCGGTTGGTTAGAAACTGAGTATGGTGATTATCAATATAATGATAAATATGGCAACGTTATTGATTTAACGGGCCGAGATCAAGCACATGCACCTAAATTTACTTACAGTGCAGGCATGAGCTATGTGAGCGACTCTGGCTGGTTTACTAACCTAAATGCGAGTGGCAAAAGTGACTTTTATTACTCAGATAGTAATGAATCTAAGTCAGATGCCTATACTATTTTCAATGCACGAATTGGTTATGAATCTCAAATGTGGTCAGCATACTTATGGGGCAGAAACCTATTTGATGAGCAATATGGCGTCAGAGGTTTTTACTTCGGTAACGAACCTGATCTCGATTGGGCCGACAAGCAATACGTAAGATACGGTGACCCTCGTCAATTAGGCATTACATTAGATGTGAAGTTTATGTAGAAATGATAGATCATTATTGAAGATAATTTCTTTAATAATTACAACAGTTTTACGCTATGTAACAGTAAAATACCGCCATAGTTTGCTAAACTATGGCGGTATTTAATTTAGTGTAATATCGAGGAATGTAGAATGAAATTAACTGCTGAAATCAGTATGTACCCGTTTAACGAAAACTACTTAGATCCCATTAAATGGTTTATAGGCCGTGTAGACAGTTATAGCAATATTGAAAGAAAAACCAATGCGATGGCCACCCAAGTATGTGGTGAATATGCAGATGTGATGTCTATGCTCGCTGTAGAAATGGAAGCTGCTCACCAAAAGTGGGGCAAAGCGGTATTTGTGTGTAAGTTCATCGGTGGTGAGCTGGATTTAAGTCACACTGAATAACTAAAAAACTGCTGTATTAGCAAATAATAAGAAGTTAACACTATGCTTGATGAGATTTTACAACCAATACAAACGGCGATATCTGAAGCGTCAGCAATGACCGGATGGGAGGCTATTGCGGTTATACTGGCGATCGCCTATTTAGTCCTGGCCATGAGAACGAATATCTGGTGCTGGGCTGCGGCATTTGTCAGCACGGCAATATACACAGTGTTGTTTTGGAAAGTCTCATTATTAATGGAGTCGGTGTTAAACGTTTATTATATGGCAATGGCGGTTTATGGTTTTTGGCTATGGCGATACGGTAAAAAAGAGACTGACAATACCGAGCTACCTATTGTCAGTTGGTCATTACAAACTCACCTAGTAATTATTGGTGTGACTACTGTTATAGCTTTGGTTGTCGGCTACCTTATGGCAAATAACACCTCAGCATCGTTTCCTTACCTTGATGCATTAACAACATGCTTTGCAGTAATGACGACTTACTTAGTGGCTAAAAAAGTGATTGAAAACTGGTATTACTGGATGGCGATTAACTCGCTGTCGATTTATTTATATTTGCAAAAAGGCTTAATGCTAACGTCTGGTTTATTAATTTTATATCTCTTTATGGCCATTAGCGGTTACTTCATGTGGCGTAAAAAAATGCAGCAAGATAATGGTGTCACATCCATATCACTTAATAAAAGTGCCTGTTAATCATTGTTATGAACAAGGATGAACCTTGGGAATATCTACCAAATGCACTAAAGCAGGCCTTACCGCCAGCATTAGCATTATTGATTAGCCAACAATGTACTCGGGTTGTAAAGTTATCTACTGGACTCAGTAACACGAATTATCATTTGCACATGGATGGCAAAGATTGGGTTGTTAGAGATAACCTATGTATAGCGCAGTGGTGTGACAGAAATAATGAAGTCGATTGCTGGAAAAATGTTGCGGCGATGTCCATTGCGCCCACATTATTATGGATCAGTGACGACAAACGTTTTTATATCAGTGAGTTTATTCAGCAGGTGCAATTTGACTGGTCAACCATTTACGATGAGTTTGGTTTTAACCAGCCTCTAAGGCCTACTCAGTCAATTTACCCCGTCGATCCCGTCCCATTACTATTGCAATTACTCAATCAGCTTATAACACTACCATTACCCGAAAAAGTGGTGAGCTTGTCAGGGCAGTGGCAAATATATCTTGATGATTTACTTCGTCTAGCGCAATCTCAGCAGGCAGGATTATTAAGCCAATATCATGCTGATTGGCGCGCTAACTTTCAGCAATTATTAGCCATGCAGCCACAAATGGATGTTTGGGTTAATGATGCCGAGTCTTGTTTAATTTCACCACAATTTTGCCATCGTGATTTAACGCCTTTTAATCTTTTACTTAAGCAAGACAAACTGGTTTGCATCGATTTTGAATATTGCGCGACCAGTCATCCGATGTTTGATCTCGCCTCGGTGATTGCTTCTCATCCTTTAACGCCACAACAAACGGATGAACTAACATCACAATACTTGTCATTACACCCTAATTTATCGGTTGATGCGCCAAAATTCATGCTCCAAATGATGAACATATTTTGGATGTATTCTGCAGCTTGGGCGTTAATGATGGCAGGCAGGAGCTTGTTAGATGCCAAAGAGCACGATGAAGAAATTGCATCATATTTTATCTTGTTCAACAAATACCTATCTTTAATCTCATAAGCCTATTATTCTTAATTTAGTATCGCTAATTAGGGAGAATGCAAGTTGAAAAAGTCATTGATTCCATTGTTGCTGGTGATGTTTCTGGCGGGTTGTTCCACCAAATTTAGTTATTTTTTTCTTGATTGGGCTATTGAGTGGCGAGTTGAAGAATACGTTACCTTCGATGATGAGCAGCAAGAAAAGTTTGATGTATTACTGGATAAATTTCTGGTTTGGCATCAAAAAGATGAATTAGTTCGATACAGTAGTCAATTAACATCCTTATCAGTCGCCATCGAAAATCAAACCTTAACGCCCGAAATGTGGCAGCAACAAGTTGTTGACGCTAAAGCGCATTGGTTTCGTATTTTTAATTTTGTGTTACCAGATTTATTACCGATTTTATCCAGCTTTAGTGATGAACAAGCAGATGAGCTAATTGCTCAGCTCAAGAAAGATAACCAAGAACTTAACCAAAAGTATGCAGGTAAAACTCAACTACAATTAGTTAACGAATCAAATGAAAAGCTTCAAGACCGTATGGATGATTGGTTAGGTTCTGTATCTGATGAACAAGCAGCATTAGTTGCTGAATATAATCAACAACGTGTGGCGACCTTGGATATGTGGTTAGAGTACCGTTTAGATTGGTTAAGGCAATTTCAAGTTGCAATCGAGCAGCGGGATGAAACGGCATTACTTGAACAAAGAATGCGTCTATTAATGACCAATCCTGATGAATTAAAATCTGCAGCTTATCAACAACATGTGGAACAAAACACCCAATTATTTGGCCAACTTATTATTAAAATCAACCAAAGTTTAAGTGCTAAACAGCGTAAACATTTTACTCGTAAGATGTCTGAATTAATTGAAGACTTAAGTGACTTATCTAAAGAAATTAAATAAACCCCACTATGTGAAATTCATTTTTAGTAGTGGTAATTGAAAGTTTTTTTCTACGTATTAGGTCTAGTGAGACAGAAGATACTATTTAAGGGAATGAACATGGTAAATTTATACCAACAATTTTTAGGGTTTTTGAAGCATATTGAAGGCTTGGCCCCATTAGCACTTAGAATTTATTTAGCGCCAGTGCTAATGCAAGCCGGTTATAACAAACTATCACACTTTAGCGATACAGCAGCTTGGTTCGGTAACCCAGACTGGGGCTTGGGTTTACCTTTTCCTGAAGTGATGACCGCGTTGGCAGCAGGGACAGAGTTTTTTGGTGGATTTTTATTGTTAATAGGCCTGGCGACGCGATTAGTTGCGATTCCAATGATGTTCACTATGTTTGTGGCGGCGTTTGCTGTACATATTGATAATGGCTGGCTTGCTATAGCGGATGCGAGTTCATGGTTAGCGAATGATAATGTTGCTGCGTCCGCAGAAAAACTGGCGGCAGCCAAGTCGATTCTTCAGCAGCATGGTAATTATGACTGGCTGACGAGCTCAGGTAACTTCGTCATACTTAATAACGGTATTGAGTTTGCCATTACGTATTTGTTCATGTTGCTTGCATTACTTATGCTTGGTGGTGGTCGCTATACGAGTGTTGATCACTTTATTGGCAAACGATTTTTATCTTAATCTGCCTTTTCTGAAAAACAATGCGATTAAAAAATCCCACGTTAATGTGGGATTTTTGTTAATATCTTCCTGAATTCAGTAAAAAGGACACTCCATTGGACGCATCAGAATTATTACTTACTCGTCAATCTACACCACGATTAACCCTACCAGCACCGAGTGAATCTCAGCTTGATTTTATTCTTAACGCAGCGGCTCGGGTTCCCGATCATGCAGCATTGACGCCTTGGGAGTTTATTATTGCTACCGGTGATGGTTTGGATAAACTGGCCGAAGCGTTTGTAGAAGATGCAATAGCTAAAAACAAAGATGAAGCTTATATAGCGAAAGCAAAAGTGATGCCGCATCGCGCACCAATGGTCATTACGGTTGCCACCAAACAGCATGAGCATCCTAAAGTTCCGGTATTAGAGCAGCATATAGCAGCAGGTTGCGCCACGATGGCTATGCAGCAAGCTGCATTTTCGTTGGGGTTGGGTGCAGTGTGGCGAACGGGCAGTTTTGCATTTAGTGACATTGTGAATAAAGCGCTTGGCTTAAATGCTGATGATCAAATCGTCGGTTTTTTATATATAGGTACACCAGCAGTTAAAGCACCGGTTAAGCCATTAAAACCAGGCCGTCAATTTACTCGTTATTTATAGGTGAAAGTAAATTGTGAATAATAAGTGGCGCAACAGATGGTTAGCCACTTATTAAGTTATTCTCTCGGATCTAACGAGTCTAGCGGCAGTAGGTTTTGAAACAGGTAATAACCTAGAGGCCCAAAAAATAGGCTTATGGTGCCCCATACATAACGTTTAACGTCGTCAATATGAGCCCCAGTAGTGATTGCGCGATAGCAAAACATAATGTGCAACATGATCAGTAATATGATCAGTAGCACAACCAAATCCATTTGTTCCATGTCTACATCCTTGAGCGCTGCCAAAAGACTAACTTAAGCTTAGTCCTATTTTACTATTTAGCAGCTATTTCAATATAAAATCCGTCTTATAGATGACATAAACTACTGCAGTCATTGTTCATAATTCAAGGATGTTTGTGCATATATATACAAAAGGTTGATTTATCGTTGATTAAATAATCAATCTATCGAGCTTTTGGAATAATGGAGCTAACTATCTGATTTTAATCTTGTCTGTTTATTGGTGTCATCAAGCCATAATGGATACTTCACCATTACAGCTTTAAACAACTCACTTTCCATATGCGCAGTCAGCCAACGTCTAACATGTTGATATGGACTTTGCTCAAACCAAGGTTTATTGACGTGAGCAAACTGTCTAATAAATGGAAAAATAGCGAAATCAGCAAATGTCGGTGTATCTGCCATTAATTGATTTTTATCAGTTAAATGTTCTTCTAGGCACTGAATAAATTCGCAAGCCCGATCGCGATAATATATTTCATCAAACTCTGGATGCCTGTCAGCATATTTATATTTATCTAACCAAGGTTTGAACTCAATGTCATTTTTGCTAATCAGTTTCTCAGTACTTTCATCATCTAATGATTCAAGTAGCGAGATATAAGCATTGCCGCATAAGTATTCAGAGCACTTATCAGGGTAGTTTGATAAAGAAAAACGGGCAATATCGAGACTTTCTTCCAATATATTTTCAGCGCGATTAGAACTTTTGTCTTCACTTTCCCCAGCTGAAACATTGTGATGGGCATTAATTACCAACACAGGGACTGTTCCTTTAGGCGAAACAGCCAGCATGGCTTCGGGTTTATTACGCAGTTCAATTTCTCTTACATCTGGGTTGAGTGCTGATAAATGCAAGCCTAGTCTGGCTCTCATTGCATAAGGACAACGTCTGAAACTGTATAAAATCATGAGGGTAGACTTCTTTATAGGGCATAGTATTGAGTCATTTGGCAGTATTTTAAGTCCTTATGGCGATAATTGTTAGTTAAAATCTGCGATGGCGATTTTTTATTTGTGATCTAAGTCTTATTTATTTGGCTTTGGTGCCGTGAGCAAGGTACAATTCTGCGCTTTTATTTGATGACGATCACCATCTTGCGGTTGCCAGACGGTATTGGAAACAATAATTCGGTTAATTATTCACTAAACATGCACTGGAAATTAAGTTTCAGCTAGCGGAGAGAAACATGTCACAAGTTGTCGTATGTGCCTTATATAAATTTGTAGCCTTACCCCATTATGAAGCGATTCGTGCTCCTTTATTAGATAAAATGGAATCCTCTGAAATCCGAGGTACTTTACTGCTGGCAAAAGAAGGTATCAACGGGACCGTAGCTGGTTCGCAACAAGCTATAGATGGGCTTCTTGAATGGTTGGCAACACAAGACGGGTTAGCTGATATTGTTTACAAGTTATCTTTTGATGACAACATGCCGTTTTATCGCACCAAAGTGAAATTAAAAAAAGAAATTGTCACCATGGGTGTAGAAGGTATTGACCCCCGTGAAGTGGTTGGCACTTACGTTAAACCAAAAGATTGGAATCAACTTATATCTGATCCTGAAGTGCTATTAGTCGATACCCGAAATGACTATGAAGTACAAATTGGCACCTTCAAAAATGCTGTTAATCCGGTTACCGAGACGTTTAGAGAGTTTCCTGAGTACGTAAAAGAAAACCTTGATCCAAATAAACACAAAAAAGTCGCCATGTTTTGTACCGGTGGTATCCGCTGCGAAAAATCGACAGCTTATCTAAAAGAGCAAGGCTTTGATGAAGTTTATCATCTTGAAGGTGGCATCCTAAAATATCTAGAAGAAGTAAAGCCTGAACAAAGTTTATGGGAAGGTGAGTGCTTTGTTTTTGATAACCGCGTTGCAGTTAACCATCAGCTTGAAAAAGGGGTTTATGACCAATGTAATGCGTGTCGTATGCCAATCACCCAAGAAGAAATGCAAACAGAAGCATATGTTCAAGGGGTAAGTTGCCCGCACTGTATAGATAAAATTTCAGATGAGCAACGTCAGCGCTTTATTGAACGTGAACGCCAAGTTCAACTAGCAAAACAACGTGGTGAGGCGCATATTGGTAGTGAAGTAAAACAAGTCATTGCACAACGCCGGAAACAAAAAGAAACCCAAAAACAAGCGCAAAACGAAAGCTAGTTAAAGCGCTCTTTATATCAGTTTGCTTTTACTAAGCATCAACAAGTTACCGCTCTTTAATTAGGCCTAACTAGATTCAAGAACTATTTAAGTACACGTTATGAATAATAGCGTGTACTTTTTTTGGGCATTCTTATGAGTTAAAGTTTAACTTACTTAAAGCTCAAATTAATCCCTATA
Organism: Shewanella sp. P1-14-1; assembly: GCF_001401775.1. Taxonomy (NCBI): domain Bacteria; kingdom Pseudomonadati; phylum Pseudomonadota; class Gammaproteobacteria; order Alteromonadales; family Shewanellaceae; genus Shewanella; species Shewanella sp. P1-14-1. Next base: position 31,555 of record NZ_LKTL01000011.1, read on the forward strand.
GTGGCTAACTTCTTTTGTTCGGCATATAAGTCTTGTATTAATAACTCGCTGCGTTGAATTGCTTCTTTATCCTGCTCTTTGCGCTGCGAAAACTTAATGGTCAAATCAGCTTGTTGCGCTTTAACTTTTATTTGTTGGTTGCTGCTGGATGTTCGGCCTAAATTAAACAATACAGCGAGACGCAGAAGAGTTAATAAGCGAGTAAAAGCTTGGCGCTGAATCTCATCAGCTATCGTTATTGCAGGATAGTTTAGTTTTTTTCGATGATTGCCTACAAGCAAGGATAACATTTGCTGTTGTTGCTGGTTAAAACCCGGTAAGTCACTATTTTCGAGAATGTAACTTCCGTGCTTATGGTGTGATTTTGAATTAATCGAAATGCCAATTTCGTGGAGCTGACAAGCGCCTTCCAGTAACCAACGATAATCTGCTAATTGCCATGAATTACTGACTTGCTCAAATAAGGTTAACGCAGTTTTAGTCACCTTAGATGCTTGGTTAACATCAGCATGATATAGCTGAGCCAAACTCGATAATGTGCGTTGCCTAATATCATCTTGCTGTTCAATCTTGGCAAGCTCATAGAGGACACCTTCTCGAAGGGCACCTTTTGCAGCTTGCAAATGTTCAATCCCCAATTGCCGAAAAAAACTGATTAAGATTGCCAAACCTGCAGCAAGAAGAGGGATTCTTCTTTCATCTAGTAGCTCGAATTCTAGCTTGTCGATACTACCGACATTGATGAGGTGCTTCTTTAACGCTAAAAGGTTTTTACTGGTTATACCTTTGCCATTATCAGTCACTTCACTGATGGCGAGAGTGATAGCTTTTGCTGAGCCTGAACTCCCTAACACGAGTGACCAATCTTGGTTAAAGTAAACTTGGCTTAAGCCTGAAAATTGCTTATCTGCAGCTTGAATAGCTTGTTTAAACGCTTCTTTTGTAAGGTGTCCATTCACAAAAAAGCGTTTGTTATAGCTGACGCAGCCACATTTTAAACTGGCTAAGTGTTTAGCGCGTTTTTCATTACCCACAATTACTTCTGTTGAGCCACCGCCAATATCGATAACAATATTTTTTTGTTCAAGCACTTGGCTGTGGGCGATACCGGTATAAATTAACCGCGCTTCTTCATGACCTGAAACAACATTAATTGGATAGGGCAGCACTTTGCGAGCTGCGGTTAAAAAAGATTGCCGATTCTTGGCTACGCGTAAGGTGTGCGTGGCGACAATTTTGACTTGGGCTTTCGCTAAGTTTGAAAAACGCTGACTGAAATCTTTAAGACACTGAACGCCATTTTCAATTGCTACTTCTGCTAATACATTGTGATTATCAAGGTATTTTGCCAGCTGCACTTGGCGTTTTTCTTTGTGTAACACTTGCAAAAGCCCGTCTTGTTCACGAGCAATTACTAAGTGAAAACTATTTGACCCCATGTCGATAGCGACAAAATGTTGTGAGTCTTGTGCAATAACATCAGCCAATTTAAGCCTCTTGTGGTAATTCTGCTTGGTTCTTATTGTTATGTTTGACTGCTAATGCAGTTTTTACTTTCTTTTCATAGTTATTAAGGTATTGATGAATAGCAACTTGGCTACGAAGTTTGCGTTTATTTCCTCTAGGGTTATAGCGATTATCATGCTGCTGATTAATCACCCTAGACTTAGTATTATCTTTAAATTGCAATGAAAGTATAGCAATAACCATTTGTTTTAACTGCTTATCATATACTGGGGTTGAGACTTCAATTCGTTCGTCAATATTACGCGTCATCCAGTCAGAGGATCCAATAAACAGTTTTTGTTCGCCGCCAGCATGGAACAACATCACCCGTGAATGCTCTAAATAACGATCGATAATACTATAAACCTTAATGTTGTCGCTTTGCCCAGGTATTTGCGGGATCAAGCTACACATGCCACGGATAAGCATGGTGATTTTGACACCAGCATTCGAGGCTTCATATAGCTTATTCATCATGATTTCATCCACCAGATTATTCAGTTTTAGCTGAATACTGGCAGGCTTGTTTTGTTTAGCTTGTGCAATTTCATCATCGATTAAGTTTAAAAAGCGTGTTCGCGAGTTATAAGGCGAGACGATGAGATGATTAAATTCGTCTTTACGGTAAGGTCGTTCAATTAAATCAAAAACTTGTTTGACTTCGCCTGCAATATCTTGATTGGCGGTAAACAACGAAAAGTCAGTATAAAAACGGGCTGTTCCTTCGTTAAAGTTACCTGAACCTATGTGGCAATAATACTGGGTTTGACCATGCTCTTTACGGCCAATGAGGCATAGTTTTGAATGGACTTTTAAACTCGGAATACCATGATGCACAGTCACTCCGGCTTCAGCTAAGTGCCGAGTCCAGTTAATGTTTGATTCCTCATCAAAACGGGCTCTAAGCTCAATGATTGCGGTCACTTGTTTACCATTTTTAACGGCATCAATCAGTGACTGCATAATGTGGCTTTTCTTCGCCACTCGATAAAGGTTAATTTTAATAAATTTAACTGCTGGATCATAAGCGGCTTGTCTGACTAATTCAGTAAAATGAGAAAACTTATGATACGGGTAATTAAGCATAATATCTTTATGCCTAATTGCATCAAAACTGTTGTCAAACGCTAAAAACTGACTGCTATCAATGGGGTGAAGCTTCTCGTTTACCAGTTTTTTTCGACTTGGATTGGGGAAGTCCATAAAGTCTTTGAAGCTATGATATCGGCCTCCCGGCACAAGACACTCTGTAGAGCTGATATGCAAGTGTGACTTTAGCATTTCTAGCATATCTACAGGCATATTGCGGTCATATACTAGCCTCACGGGTTGGGCATTTAAACGTTTTTTAATCCCTTTTGTCATTCGTTCAAGTGTTGTTTGTTCAAGCTCATTACTGATGTTGTAATCCGCATCTCGGGTCATTTTCATTGAGAAAACTTGAATGGTATCGAACTCAAAAAAAGGTCTAAATAAATCATCAATACAGTGACGTATAATATTATCTAGCAATATTAAGTGTTTAATTTTTGATGTTTTTTCAGTTGGTAGTTCTAAAAATCGAGGTACATTCTTATTGGGCACTTCTACCAAAGCGTACTCTTTATTATCGCCCGATTGCAGGCTAGCGACTAAGTAAGTAGTCCCATCAACTAAGTGCTGCACTAAATCACTTTCATCGGTGACGATATGGGGTGCTATATGACGCTTTAATTGATTTTTAAAGTACTTCATAAGCCAGGCACTGTGAAACTCACTCAGTTGAGTCTCGTTAATTAAAAAGATATTACAGCGGGCTAACTCTTTCATTAATACAGGATAAATTTGATCAAATTTCTCTTGTAAGTCGAATACTTTTTCCTGAATTTTGTTCATTAATTGCTGGTACTTAAGTTGTTTAGAACTGATACCAGAAACGAGTATCGCTCGTCTCACTGCAGCGACTCTGACCTGAAAAAACTCATCCATGTTACTTGAAAAAATCCCTAAGAATCTCACTCGCTCAATGAGTGGTACAGAAGCATCATAAGCTTCCTGTAATACACGTTCATTAAATGACAACCAAGACAGTTCTTTATCAACGAATTTTAGATGACGGGATTCAGTCACATTTTGCTCCTGCAAAGCATTGCGGTAATACTTTCATAAAAGCCATAATCGAATGGTGCGAAAATAATACGGTAGGGTGGAATAGCTAATTCACTGTTTAATATGAATAAAGTTCAAAAGATATTTTAATGCAGTAATATGACAATTTTGTGATGTTATTGAGGCGAACACTGTTTTCAGTAAATTCAATAGTGCAACAAATTGATTAAGCAAATTAAACCAATTGATGAAATTGTCAGCTAAATAACAGTGAACACTAAACTTTATAAGATCCGAAATAAAGCTTGTGTTATTTTTAGCATTGATTTGAAATTTTGAGTGGTAAGAAATGTTTATTGGGTTTGATTATGGCAGTGCAAACTGTTCTGTTGGCGTAGAAAAAAATGGTGAAGTGAGTTTAATTCCAATAAATGGTGATAGTCATTTTTTATCCTCTACCTTATATGCAATGGATAGAGAGTTGATTGCTGAAGCGGTATATCAACGCATTGCACCAGAACTTCAGCCAGAATTTGCTCAGTTACGTTCATCACAATTAAGCCGTGCACGCCAAGTTCGCCATGAATTAGATATTTACCCTGACGAACAAGTGGTTTTTGTTGGGCCTGAAGCGATTGACGCATACTTGGAATTACCTGATGAAGGTTTTTATGTCCGGTCGCCAAAATCATTTCTTGGCGCCAGTGGTTTACGTCCAGAACAAGTTGCTTTGTTTGAAGATATCGTGACATTGATGATGCTAGAGGTTATGTCCCGTGCAAACAAATTAATTAATGAACCGATTACGCAAGCAGTTATTGGCCGACCTGTTAACTTTCAAGGTATTGGTGGTGAGCAAAGTAATCAGCAAGCACAAACGATATTAGAAACGGCCGCAAAACGAGCTGGATTCACCGAAGTACGTTTTTTGTTTGAGCCAATGGCAGCAGCGATGGATTATGAAGCCTCCATGGATAGCAATCAAACCGTGTTAGTTGTGGATGTGGGAGGCGGTACTACTGATTGCTCTATGGTGAAAATGGGACCAGAGCGTCAGCATAAAACCGATCGCTCAGATGATGTTCTTGGTCACAGTGGTCAACGTGTTGGCGGTAATGATTTAGATATTGCCGTTGCCATGAACTGTTTTATGCCGCATCTTGGTTTAGGCTCGAAACTAAAAAATAACTTAACAGTGCCTCGCCAACCATTTTGGAATGGGGTTGCTGTGAATGACATAAGTGCGCAGCGTGAATTTAGCGCATTGTCTACTGCTAAGTTGATTGATGAACTAATCAAGGATGCACAACAGCCACAATTACTGACTCGACTAAAATCCTTAAGGTTGCACCAAATGAGTTATCAGTTTGTGCGTCAAGCTGAGCAATCAAAAATTGGGTTATCCTCAGCATCAACGTATGCTGCAGACTTAACATTTATAGAGCCAGAATTTGACGTCACTGTTGATCAAAATGAGTTTGAAATCGCTGTTGAGCAACCCATTGCTAAGTTAGTCACTATTATGAAGCAAGCGGTAGATGAAGCTGGTGTGTTACCTGATGTTGTTTATGTAACAGGCGGGACGGCAAAAAGTCCGGTGATACATCAATGCATTGCTGATCAGTTTACTGGTGCAGATATTGTTGTTGGCGATCACTTTGGCAGTGTAACCAGTGGATTAGTGCGCTGGGCAAGCAAAGAATTTAACTCTTAAGGAAAAGTCGCTTTATGTTTTCTCAATCAAGCTTATTTTTAAACAAAAAACTATCGTCAGCCTTACTGATTGTTGCAACAAGTTTCCTCACAATGAGCTGTAGTGATGATGTGGGAAAAGTCAGTTTAGGGGTGTTTACCACTAAAGATATTAAGCTCAATATGATGGTTGATCCCATTGTGACAGGGGTGACTTGTCATGTGGCAAGTATTGAAGCTGATTTAAGCTTTTCAGACCCATCAGATTCAGCTATTTCATGCCGCCAAACGGGTGAAATTACACCGGAAATGATTGCCGGTATTGATATGTCAGCATCGGGTGAAATTGTATTTAAAAAGTCGAAAAGTATCTTTTTTAAGACGATGAAAATACGTCGTATCTTTGATAAAGAAAACCAAACGTTAATGTATGTGTCGTACTCAACCAAAGAGACATCAGGTAGTTATAAGCACAGCCTATCTACAGTACCTTTATGGGGAACCAAAGCGTACAGGCAAGCACAACCTGCTATTTAGTCTAGCTTTGTATAGCATTAACTTGCTTGTATTGACTCGATTTAGTGTCGACATTTGAAAATAACATTCAGATAAATAACCATCGATGATGGCTTTTAGACACTAATTGTTAGATATAAACATTAACGACTAGCAATGTGCTATATAAGCATTATCTGATAGTCGCTAATGAGTAAATATCAAATAACATGCTTAAGGCGAAGATTCTATACTCAAACCTAAGGCATGAATCTGTTTTCTGTTAAATACATGAGTGAGGGTATATGGACTGTCCCTATTGCAAAACGAGCATTGCTAGCGGCGCAGTAAAATGCGCTGCCTGTTTATCTTTTTTATCAGGGCATACGTGCCCAGACTGCAGCCATACCTTGCCTGAAGGGGCAAAAGTATGCGGGTATTGTCATTATCGTTTTAGCCAAATAAGTGTTGATGTGACACAAATATCCATGCATTTTACTGCAGAAGTGCTTGCTTCATTATTATTTCGTTTCCGTTTGTTGCCGCAAGAAATCATTACCGATGAAGATAAAATTACCATTAACTCACCGGGGATATTTCGTCTTTGGAATAATACTGACGAAGTGCCTTGGAATAAGATTGCTGGATTCAATTATCGAAGTGGGATCATCTGGGATAAAATTGAAATAGAAACACGTGGCCAAAAACCGAGTATCATTCTTGGGTTATCGAAACAAAATAGTGATGAGTTACGTAAAGTCCTGCAATCAGTTGTGAATGCAAATTAGCCAAATTGATCTTTGTCTAATTTACACAATGTTCATCAGGTTTAGTACGGGCAGTTACTTACCCAAAACGATGTCAAAGTTAAACGATGTCAAAGTTAGAATAACAAATATATTTTACAAGTTAGTATACAGGTGTATTATGTAAGCTGTGTCTATCGTAGAGTGTCACAATGCAACTTATCCCGTTATTAAATCAACCTCGAATCCATTGACGAGCTTAATGTTAAGTAAATCATTTTATTATTTAATATTAGCTTGAGGTTATATATGCATGAAAAACACTGGTCTAGATTTCAGTTGTTACATGATGTCGTGACTAACTCCAATATCACAATAAAGGGAACACATAGCTATTATAGTGATAGTTGGGATAATGGTTTTGAAGAGTCGGTTGTCAGGTATTTACACGGTGATGAAATCAGTCGTCATTGGGAACCTAGATGGGAAATTGATAAGCTTCATATTGGTGATTACGTTTGTATTGGCGCTGAGGCCGTCATTTTGATGGGAGGAAATCACACTCATCGAACTGATTGGTTTTGCTTGTACCCATTTATGGATTACATCGATGAAGCTTACATTGGTAAAGGCGATACTTATATTCATGATGGTGTATGGATCGGCATGCGAGCCATGATAATGCCAGGTGTCACCATTGGTGAAGGTGCTGTCGTTGCTGCGAATAGCGTAGTAACTAAAGATGTTGCTCCTTATAGTATTGTTGGTGGTTCTCCTGCCAAATTAGTTAAATATCGTTTTGAGCCTGTTATCATCGAAGAGCTGACACTACTCAACATTTATGATTGGCCTGCTGAAAAATTTGAAACGTTAAAAAGGTATTTATGCGCATCAGATATACAGCAATTAAAGGCGAAAGCACTAGATTATGATGCTAATAAAAGTATTTCCTAAGATACTTGCTGGTTGAAGTGCTGCCATATTGCGGTGGAATAATGGTTGAAACCGGTAAAGCTTCTCTCATTTAATAAAAAGGCCAAACAAAGTATGTTTGGCCTTTTTGTATTTTCGCTAACGTTTTTAAACTAAATTGACGAATTAACGTTTGGCTTCCACTTCTGCATAACGCTCAAAAGCGGCGGTTAAGTCTGCAATTAAATCTTCAGGATCTTCTAAACCAATATGCAACCTGATAAGTGGTTTGCTGCTATCCCATTGAGTGGCGGTTCTCAGTTTATTAATACCAAAAACACCAAGGATGAGGCTTTCATAACCCCCCCATGAAAAGCCCATTTTAAAGTGGCGCATATTTTCTACAAATGCAGTGACCGAAGCTAAGTTACCTTGTTTTAATACGAACGAGAATAAACCGTTACCACCACTAAAATCACGTTCAAAAAATTCATGGCCAGGACAAGTATCAAAGGCAGGATGACGGAGGTGATCCACTTCTGGACGGCTTGCTAACCAATTAGCGACTATGCGTGCATTTTTATCATGTTGAGCCATACGTACGCCCAAAGTACGTAATCCTCGTGCAGCCATATAAACATCATCTGGCGAGGTGGTTTGTCCCATCAAATAGCTATTTTCACGCAATTGTTCCCAATGTGCTTCATTAGCTGTCGCTGTTCCCATCATGACATCAGAGTGGCCAACAATGTACTTGGTTGCAGCTTGGATTGAAATATCGACGCCCATCTCAAATGGACGTGAGTTGATTGGCGATGCCCAAGTATTATCAAGCATTACCACAATATCATGTTCATGGGCTATACGACTTAATGTCGGTACATCTTGAATCTCCATAGTGATTGATCCTGGAGATTCTAAGAACAAAACTTTGGTATTAGGCTGAATAAGTTCTTTGATGCCTTCGCCAATTAATGGATCGTAGTAGGTGGTCTCAATTCCAAAGCCTGCCAGTAACTTATTACACAGGTCTCGTGTTGGCTCATAAGCACTGTCGACCATAAGTAAGTGATCGCCACTTTTTAGAAATGATAATAAAGCACCACTAATAGCACCTGAACCAGAAGGGTATAATGCAGTGCCGACACCACCTTCAAGCTCACTTATTGCTTGCTGGAATGAGAAGTGAGTCGGTGTTCCACGTCTACCATAAAACATTTCACCATTAGTTTTGTTTTTTATCGCAAAACGCATGTCATCCATCGTGTCAAAAACGACAGTAGATGCTCGAAATACAGGCGGATTAATAATGCCCTTAGTGTACTTTTTGTCTCGGCCAACACTGACAATTTGAGTGGCTAATTTATCTTGCTGGTGACTCATAAATGCATTCCCAATCTTTACAAGGTGATAGGCGTATTTGATATTTTAGCCATCCTAACATCTATACGGCTAAAATAAAGTTATTTTACTTCAGTTACAGGGAAGGTGAGTGTGAAAGTAACTCCCGTTCCATCTGCAAGGTTTTCAGCTTTTATTGTCCCTTTATGGAACTCAGTAATTAGTCTGCCAATGTATAGGCCTAATCCTAAGTGTGGCTTACTTTGCACCCCTTGAGGACGGATCGATACCATTGATTCGAAAATTTGCTCACTCATGTTGACTGGCAGTAACGGTCCTTTATTGGTTACTTTTAAGGTAGCGATTTTGCCAGATAAGGTTAACGATACTTGTATGGGATCTTGAGTGCTAAACTCAATAGCATTATTAATTAATTTATCCATCAATTGCGCTATGTACTCGGGCACGCCATTCATCATCATTTGGTTAGTCGCAATGTCGATTGCAAATTCGTTGTCTGGATAAGTATATTGATAGCCTTGCATACAACCACTGACAACCTGTTGCAGCGGAAATTCACTGCGCTCGGCGTGGGACAAACTTGCTTCTAGCCGCGTGGCTTCGCTTAAGTTATTTAAGATTAAATGTAGGCGGTTAACGCCTTCTTGAGCACGATTAACGTATTTTTCACTTGCTGGTTCAAGTGGCTGCAAGCTTAAATGCTCAAGTGAAGATCGAACAACAGCAACAGGTGTTCTAAGCTCATGAGATAAGCGAGATGACATGTTTTCAAGGTAGTGAGTATATTGGCCTAATCGTCCGACAATATTGGCAAAACTTCGTGATAAATCCCCAATCTCATCACGGGTTTTAGAAGGCACAATTTGCTGTCTAACTCTGCCTTGGCTATCGATGGCTTGCTCTGACTGATCTCGTAACTTACGTATGCGGCTAGAAATACTTGATGCGAAAATAAATAAGGCAAGTGTACCCATGCTCATAATCGTTAAGATGACATTAAATAGCTTTTCTAATGCACGGTTACGCAATGTACGAATGCCATGCGTGGTTTCTTCTGCAATGACAGCACCCATCACTTTATCATCAATCCAAATAGGGCTCGCAGCAGCCAATACCACCGCTTTATTGTCAGGCGTTAAACGCCAAGTTGAGCCTCGTTTGCCATTTAATGCCTGTTGAATATGACTACCGCTTAGTTCGGTAGAGTCTTGCAACGAGTCGACAAAGTCCTGTGGCGGCTTGGTAAGGATTTTATAATAAAGTGGTAATAAGTAATCTTTTTTAAACTGACCCCAAGCACTACTGGTTTTAGTTTCAGCAAAACTGGATGACCAAACATTGTTATTGGCACGGATATCTCCAGATTTTGCTAACACTCTGCCATGGTTATCGACGACCCAAATCCGAGAGCTGTTATGGCTCATCCCCTTAATGATATTTTCAATTTCTGGTGATGGCACCAGTACCGTACCAAGATGGGCAACTGAATCGATGGCTGAGGTACCAATTATCGTATTTACTGTGCGAGTTTTAATATCATCGACATTGTATATTGCAAAACCAAGCTTGCTTCCCACCATAGATAACGGCAAGCGAAACTCGACATTGTAACCTTCAGCAGTACTTAACCATTGACCTTGGATACGGATCTCTGGAGTAACAGGCATGGATAAAGTGGGATCTTGCGGTAGCTCAAACGCACTTAACCAACCATCTTCTGTGTTGGCAATAATATAACGACGAAATTGTCCATCTGGCGCTTGTGTGGCGATGACTAAATGATCGTTCTTGTCGACCCGTAAACTATTTTTATTACGAAATACCACGTGCTTGTCATTGACTTGAAAAAAGCCATATAAATACCCAGCATATTTACCCACCATGTGCGTAAAGTGAATATCGACTGGTTGGTTTTCATTTCGATTAAAGATCACGTGCTCATTAGAGTAGTTAATCATTCGATGTTGGTATTGCTGCCAATCGTGCAGCTTACCATCTAATTGGATTGGACCAGAAAGCGGGTAGGCGTATAAGTCACGACCTTTTTCAACCTGACTTAAAAAGCTGGCTTGATGATTAAACAGCTTTGGCCGTTCATGTAAGGCGGTGGCTAAAGCTTGAGTTGTACCTTCAAGGGTTTTTTCCTGACCGTGACGTAAGTACTTTTCCATTTCCCATACATACTCGTACCCAAGCCAAGGTAAGCACAGCAAAAATAGCGATAAAATGACAACTTTGGCCCTTAGTCCAATGGGAATATTAAACATTAATTGACACTGTCCCAGCGATAGCCCATGCCGTAAACCGTATCAATACAATCAAAGTCTTTGTCGGCACTAATAAATTTTTTACGGATCCGTTTAACGTGAGAAGTAATTGTACTGTCATCTACAAATATCTTAGCTTCTTGCATTAAATCTTGGCGACTTCTGACATGACCAGGGTGTTTCGCCATGGCGTGTACCATCCAAAATTCAGTCACCGTGAGCTCAATCGGTTGTTGATTCCAATACACTTGAATACGATTACCATCAATGGTTAACGCGCCGTGTTCAATTAAATTATCTTCTACGTTGGCTGCGCCGATAAGTTCTGAACGTCTAAACAATGCAGCAATACGTGCGATTAAATGCGGGAAGCTAACATCTTTTGATAAATAATCATCAGCGCCTAAACGTAAACCACAGACAGTATCAAAATCGCTGTCTCTAGCGGTTAAAAAAATGATCGGTAAACTGCTAGACATTGAACGTAGTGACTGACATAAAGTAAAGCCACCGTCGATTTCACTCTCTAGACCAATATCAATGATGGCTAGATCTGGTAATCGAGCATTAAATGCCAGCATCGCAGCAGGTCGGTTGGCATATCCCTGTACGCTGTAGCCCTGTTGCTGCAATAACTCTTTGTAGTTTTCTCTAATAGCGACTTCATCTTCAACGATGGCGATTCTTTTCATCTATTTAATCTTGGTTTTGGCTTATAAGGCTGACTATACATGATTTTAACTGCAAAAAAATCGCCTCAGACACATTGCCATATTGTTGCCACATTTCATCTGCACATTGCCACTTTTATGCCCTGAGGTTGCCATTTCTGAGGTGTTTAATAGTGACATCAACTTAACGACATGCAGTAAACAAGTTGTTGAGTTCATTAATCACATTAAAACACTGAAAGGAAAATATCATGAAAAAACAACTAATCGCCATCGCTATCATCAGCAGTCTTTCTTTTTCAAATGTGTCACTAGCAGATGATGTTAATCATTTCGATGCAAGCGCCTATGACAATGATAACGCTAATACTGAGTTGGTAGTACAGGATGAGGAAAGAGAGCACACAGAAGAATTGGTTGGTCTCACATCAGGTGCTGTACTTGGTGCTGTCGTTGGTGGACCCGTTGGCGCCATCATTGGAGCATTCGCAGGTACGTTAATTGGTAAAACTGTCGGTGACGATACCGAAATTCAGTCGCAAAAAGAGTTATTAGCTCAACAGAAATTATCTATCGAAATGCAAACCTCAGAGCTTACTGCATTACATGAAAAGCAGCAGTCGCTTGCTGAGGTGACAGATGAATACCTTCATGTTCAAGCTCAGCTCTCTGATTTAAAAGCGGCGCAACAGCAGCAATTACAAGAGTTAGCGATTGGCTTAAATGTTCAGTTTAAAACGGGCTCTTCGACCATTGAACCTCATTTTGAGCAACAACTTGATGATGTGGCGTATTTGATGGCGTTATCACCGGAATTAAAACTGGATTTAACCGGATATGCCGATAGACGTGGAGACAGTAAATTTAATCAAGCTCTGTCAGAGCAGCGATTAATAGAAGTGACAAGTTACTTAGTGAGTCAAGGTGTGTCAGCAGAGCGATTACATTCTCAAGCATATGGTGCTTCAGCGCCATTACATGAGCAACAAAGCTTTGAAAATGACTTTTTTGACCGAAGAGTGACATTAAAAGTTATGCCTGTAGGTGAAGCATTAGCTGCCAACTAATTTACCTACTTCATTATCGCCTTGAGCAAGGTGCCATTAGGTATTGGTTTAGGGCGATATTGAATTCATGGAGAGAGCAAATGAAAGGTATCAACTCAAAAGCACACTGCTACGCCATTGCCGATAAGGCATGCCTGTCAGGTTATGAATCTAATAAGCCAACTCCTAGTGATAGAAGTTGTAACAACTGTGGTCAATCAATACTCGGCTACAGCGTATCTGCATCTGTGTTACTTGGACTAATGGTTTTAAGTGTATTGTTTCCTGTTTATGCCATGGCTACATCGGTTACAACTGATCTCGAAACGGTGATTCCGATTGAAAGTCGGTATCAAGAAGTCACCCAAGGAGTACTACGTTATCAGCAAGGTGGTCAACAGTATGAAAGCTTGCCGTTAAGCACGGATGTAACAATGAATGTTTCTGGCTGGACAAATAGGGTGAGTGTTAAGCAAACCTTTATGAATAATTCGTCTGAGTGGATAAATGGCAGTTATGTGTTTCCTTTATCTCATAACAGTGCCGTAGACAGTATGCGCTTAATTATTGGCGATCGTAGTATTGAAGGTGTTATTCAGCCTAAAAAGCAAGCAAAAGCTAATTTTGAAAAGGCAAAATCTCAAGGTAAAAGAGCAAGTTTAGTGAGCCAGCAACGGCCCAATATTTTTACCACTGAGATCGCGAATTTGGGCCCTAGCGAAACTGCAATTGTGGAGATCACTTATCAAGAGAAGCTGAATTATAAAGAAGGCATGTTTAGCTTACGCTTTCCTATGACGATTACCCCCCGTTATACACCGGCGCATTTACAACGACAAGATAGCCAACAAGGCTTGGCGTCATCAGCCGAAAAAAGTAACGCGGACATTAAACAGCATTCTTATTTGTCTTATCAACCTCTTTCGAGCAAGTTACCTGATATCGTCACTCGTTACTTACCTGAATATTTCATTGACGAAACTCAGTCTGAAATCTTGTCCGACCCATACTTGCAGCAAGACTTGAATGTGGGGCTGGAAGAGTCAAATCATAACGCATTAATGGTGAATATGACGGTAAATTTAGATGCGGGTTTTGATGTGAAAGCAGAGGCGATAACAAGTCCCTACCACAAGATCGCTAAGGTGCGACAAGCAGCTCAAGTTCAGTCGTTTTCGAATCATCAGCAATGGCTTGTTTCGTTTGCCAAGCCAGAAAAAGCGAATAAAGATTTTGTGCTTCAATGGCGGGCAGAGCATCAAGAGTCTTATCAACCAATCGCTGCAGTATTTTCTCAGCAGGGCCAAACCCATCAGAAGAAGACTGATTCGGCTAACTCAAAAAATGATAATTCACCTCATGTATCTGGACTGAAAGATGTTCAATATGATCTTGTGATGCTATCGCCGCCACTGATAAGTGAAAAGCATACTGAAGATACCTCACATACACCCAGAGAGTTAATTCTAGTGATTGATACCTCTGGTTCGATGCAGGGTGCTGCGCTTTCACAAGCTAAGCAATCTATCCTCTATGCATTAGCTGGGTTAAGGGCTCAAGATAAGTTTAATATTTATGAGTTTAATCATAATGTTAATCGGCTATCTCAGCAGTCTCTCGCTGGCACAAGTAGTAATATTGGCCGTGCGCATCAGTTTGTAAAAGGGTTGCAAGCCAATGGCGGAACTGAAATTGGCAAAGCCTTATCTGCGGCGTTACAGGTTGAGCAAGCACAAGCAGTATCTGATATAAGCCACTTTTTAAGACAAGTTATTTTTATTACCGATGGCGCAGTGAGTAATGAACATGGCATTTTTCAACAGATTGAAGCGGAGTTAGGACAAAGCCGTTTATTTACAGTCGGTATTGGCGCTGCTCCAAATTCTTACTTTATGGAGCGCGCGGCTTTATTTGGTCGAGGTACGTTTACTTATATTGGTAATACATCAGAAGTGAACCAAAAAATAACTAAGTTAATGGCAAAAATTGAAAAACCAGTTGCCACCAATGTTTCTTTGACGTATGCCGATGGGACAATACCAGATTATTGGCCAGCACAAATTCCTGATTTGTACACAAATGAGCCCATATTGGTCAGTGTTAAGTCGCCAGCTTACAATCAACAAGACTTTATTGTATCGGGTTATACCCAAGGTCAGTACTGGCAAAAACAGATTAAACGTCAGGACAATACCTCTGCAAGTCACAATGCTAGTGGGCTAGATTTGCTGTGGGCTAATGCACAAATTCAGGCTATTGAAGCAACTCGCACACAAGCGAATCAGCAGCGGATTAAAAAACAAGTTGAAGCGCTTGGTATGAAGTATCACTTAGTGACTTCACAAACGAGTTTGGTTGCCATTGATACTACACCGGTTAAACCTATGGCAGAGATGGCCGTGCAAAAACAAGTGAAGAGACATCTGCCAGCAGGAAGAAATCAATCAGTAGGAGTGCTTCCACAAACCGCAACCTCAAGTCGTTTGAATGTGCTAATTGGGCTTAGTCTGTTACTGATAGCCTTATTAAATGCTTGTTGGTTAAAAGGGTATTTACCAGGTCAGAAATTGATATTACCGAAGAAACCTAATGAGGAGGCTTGCTTATGATTTCTATGAAATGGATTATTCCTTGCAGTGTAGCCTTGATTGGGCTGAGTTTTTTATCACATGGAGCGTATATGCAAATTAAAGCAAACTTTGCGCAATTTCTTATTGAACAAGCGTGGACTAAAACCTTAGCCGATCAGCGTCCTCATAAACCTTGGCGCTGGGCTGACACACATCCAGTTGGGAAGCTTAAACTCTTTGCTGATAAAGAACATGATTTTTACCCAATTGGTCAGCCTATGTTTGTACTAGCAGGTGCTTCTGGCAGAAACCTCGCTTTTGGTCCTAGTTTATTGCTTAATGGAGCTGGGATTGGCGAGCAGGGTAATACCATCATTGCGGGGCATAGAGATACCCACTTTCTGCCTTTACAAAATGTCAAAAGAGGCGACATTGTTGAGCTACAAACATCCCAAGGCGTGTTACAGCAATACCTTATCGTAAGTACCGATATTGTTCACGAAACACAAACCGAGGTGTTAGATATGACAACGGATAATCAATTAACCTTGATTACATGCTATCCATTTGAAGATTTATCAGCCAACAGTGATTATCGTTATGTGGTGACGGCTAAAAAAGTCAACGGCAGTCATCGCCTAATTTGAGATTGGCATGACCCTGTTTCTACCTAGCCTTTTAGCTTCATATAGTAGAGTGTCTGCACTTTCAATCAGTTGACTACTTGTTTGCTGGTGCTTCCACTCGCTAACCCCAAAAGACGCAGTAATATTATCAATGCGAGTTTCACTACGGCGGTCTTTTACACTGAGTTTTTCTATTGATCGGCGCATTGCTTCTGCAAGTTGTCTTGCTACGCGTTGTTGGCTATTGGGGATAATTACTGCAAATTCTTCACCGCCAAATCGATAGAGTTTTACACCATCTCGACAAGATTCTTGTAAGCGTTTAGCGACCACTTTAAGTACTAAATCCCCTAGCTGGTGGCCGTAAGTGTCATTAAACTGCTTGAAGTGATCAATATCAATTAGGATTAAACAAGCTCCATTGGGCGACTGATTGACCAACGCAGAAATGTCATCATCAAATGCACGCCGATTTAATGCTTCTGTTAATGCGTCATAAAGCACATCTTTTTCGGTTTCCGCTAGACGTTGTTTTAAGGCATTGATTTCTGATTGTGCTTTATCAAGCTGCTGGGTAAAACTGGTTGTACTTGAATGAATGTTTGCAGATTCGCTGACGATATTTTTGACAACTTTTATCACTTGTTCCAACGAAAAGCCTTGATTTTCCAGTTCTGCTAATTTGCTGAATTCTTTTTGGATTTTTGTTTGAAAAGTGGTTGTATCGTGGTTGGTGTCTTTAAGAGATTGAGACAGTTCGCAAACCATTGCATCTAGGTTCTGGCGCATGCTTCTTACGTCTAATTCAACAGGATCGGCAATATGTTGTCGATATAGTAACTCGCTCGAAGTCGGAGAGTACTGTTGGTTTTGTGCAATCGTAGCATCAAGCGCAATGTTTAATTTTGGATTAGACTCTGAAACGTAAGCATACCAGAGAGCATAATTGGTTGGCGTGGTAGGGATGCTATGTTTTAGCATCAATGGGACAGCTTTTTTTAAATTTAATGCCGCTGTTTTCAGTAGCTCGTTAGACATTTAATCCCTCATCTCTGATACATCACTTAGCGAATTAAGGCAGGAGTTTAAAACGTTGTACTAATTTTAGGCCAAGCTGAATTAAATACAATTTGGCCAATGAGGGCTTAGTTTTCTTGAACGCGTTCAACTTGCTAAATGATTTAAAAATAACGTCAAACTCAGCACCATAAGATAGGATGCTCAATTTATATTAAAAAGAATAAGATACCGCAAACATTGGGCCAGTGAAACTGTAATTAATATTATAATCAAAGGTTCTAAATTCAGTGTCTAAGATACTACGAGATTGCTCAATATCAACATCAACATCATAATAATTATAGGCTAATGATAAATGCCAGTTCTCACAAATAATAGCTTGAACCCCAGCTCGAATATCAACTAAAGAACCTTTTACATTGTCATATTTTATCGCAAAGTATTGTGCATGAGCATTAAATACCCAGCCAGGGTAAAACTCATAACTTCCGTAAACACCTACATCAGGTAACGGAGCGGTAAGGGCATTATCAACAATACGAGGGGTAAAAGTTGCTGTGTCACACAAGGCATTTGGATCGCTTCGGCTTTCACATAAGCCTATATTGCCTTCAAATACGGTTTCAACAAACATTGTATGTAAGCCGATTGAAGCACCCACTGTATAATTATCACCTTCCCAAATGTCGTAGCCATAGCCTAATCGAAGAATATCAATATTTAAGGTTGTCGAAATTTTGGCTTCACCATCAATTAAAAAATTATCATCGTTATCACCAAACTCAGGGATTTCGATATCAAATCCTAATTGAGGTGTATCAGCGTTACGGTGCAGCGACTTCCAGTCAAGATAGATATTGTGGCGGTCGTTAAAACTATATGTGAATTCAAAAAAAGGCAGGAATTGATCTTCAGTAAGTAGCAGATCATCTTCGAAATCTAATAAATAATAACTATTAGTATCTTTGGCGCTTTTAACAAGCATGGTGGAGTCGGAACTGGCATAAAAAGCACCTATGGTGAATTTATACTCATCTGCATTAACATGGCCAGAAAAACTGGCTGCAGCTAAAAGTCCTACGAAGGCTTGCTTTAACATTTATTCTCCGCACTTTAAAATTACTTAAATCAGTAAACTGTGCTTTTATTGTTATTGTTAATCAGGGTTATATCTTATTATGTAGTCATACTAACATTATGTAACTAAATGTGAAGCTTTTGTTGCTGCAAAATTGTAAAAATGAGAACTAAGATCACGATTTATTCGTATTAAACATTTGGCGGTAAAACTATAGAACTATAAGTCTATTTTAAATTGTTTTATTTCAATGGTTTATGGTTATTGCTTGTCGGCTTTTTTTCATTACTATTTATTTAGCTAGCACGTTTTAATCATCTTTAAATTAGCATTATTTAATGTGTCAGAAGAACTTTAAATGTCATCTTTTTGACTGTGCATTAACAAATATGTAACGAGTAAGGTGTGGAGAAATATACCCCAAATGGTTAAAGAAAAGCTGCTTCAACTAAGTCCTATACTTAAGTCATATGCGTAAATTAAATTTGATTACACGCTGCCATAATTTTGCTATAAATCGCGATTAGACTGTTTATGTTTTGTTAGACATTGAGTAAAAATCCATTATGGATACTGATTTATTAAAAACGTTTCTTGAAGTTTATCGTACTCGTCACTTTGGCAAGGCTGCTGATAACTTATATATCACCCGCAGTGCAGTCAGTTTTAGGCTAAAACAGCTTGAATCATTGCTAGGTGTTATTTTATTTGATCGTGAACGCAATAATATCAAACCAACTCCTGCGGGTGAGCGAATGTTAGCCCATGCTAATGCCGTATTAACTGCTCTGGAACGCGCCAAGCAAGATGTTTCCTTAATAGAGCAGCACAGTGTTCAGTTGTCGATAGGCATGGGCCATAATATTTGGGAAAGTTATTTAAAAAGGGCAATACAACCTTTATATAAAACTGAACACGGCCTGTCGCTTCGTACTGATGTGATTACTTCAGCTGTGATGGCAAAAAAGATGGCAGAAACGACACTGGACATCGCATTAAGCTTCGATCCTTTCCATATTGATGGCATTGATACAATTACCTTAAGCCAAGTAAATTTATTACTTGTTTCCACTCAAGCTAATTTGCATATCTCTGATTTGGCTCTTTCGCACTATGTCAAAGTGGATTGGGGCACTGCTTTTAATATTACTCATGCACAAGAGTTAACAGCACTTCCATTACCCGTTTTGCATACGAGTTCAGCGCAAATTGCCCATGACTTTATTATCCAAAATAAAGGGTGTGCATTTTTACCTGAAGTTATGGTGACAGAGGATATTGCCTGCGGCAAATTGCATCGAGTTTGTGATGTGAAAGAAATCCGGCGCCACGTTTATGCATCCTATGCGCTAACAAGTGAGCGAATGAATGAAATTGAAAAAGTTATTGGTTTATTAAACCGTATTGCATGAAAGCCTGAACACATTATGGCTGAACCGCTAAATTGTGAATAGGTTAAAGCAGGTAAGCATGAGTTAAAATCCCTATCCAAGTCAGTCCACATAATAATAAACTGAGAAATACTGCTGCAGAGGCAACATCTTTTGCTTGGCCGCTTAGTGGGTGAATTTCATCGCTAATGCGATCGACCACGGCTTCTATCGCTGAGTTAAGTAGTTCAGTTATCAGTACAATAAATAGTGTCATGATCATGAGGATTTTTTCAATCACACTGACATCGACTATTAAAGCGATGGGAACAAGGCAAAGACATAATATTAGTTCTTGTCTAAAAGCAGCTTCATTTCTCCAAGCGCTGGTTAACCCTTTAAATGAAAAACCTGTTGCTCGTATGATGCGTTTAATACCGTGATTATTAGTGGGTTTCATAGGTGACCTAATTATTGATGATATGTCCTAAACCTTTAGCATTGTAAGCTAAATAAGCAAATCAGCCATATTTGACTAAACTGTATTTGAATCATTAATCATTTTAAATATTGGTTTTTAAAATGGTTAGTATAATCAATGAGTTCAATAAATAAAGAACCGTAAATAAGTACGATAGGATATTGCCACCACCATCACTCAAATTAGCAAGGATGCTACTATGTTTCGATTTATATTGTCAGTCTTAATTGTGTTTATGGCTTTGCTGATTTCAGATGCCGTAGATGCTAATAATAAGCCCGCGCTCCAACTCGCTATGCGTTACCAAACCGACACCGATGTTACTCAATACTTGATCAGTGAAAAGCTTGATGGAGTAAGAGGCTATTGGGATGGAAATCAAATGCTGTCGCGTTCGGGAAGAGTCATGATTTTACCCGATTGGTTTACTGCAGATTTCCCCAAAACAGCATTAGATGGAGAACTTTGGATTAAGCAAGGTGAGTTTGATGCGGTATCAGCGTTAGCTCGCAGTTCACATTCACATCATGCTGAGTGGAAGTTGGTAAAATATATGATTTTTGACTTGCCAGAGCATGGGGGGATGTTTGT
Organism: Shewanella sp. P1-14-1; assembly: GCF_001401775.1. Lineage (NCBI taxonomy): Bacteria > Pseudomonadati > Pseudomonadota > Gammaproteobacteria > Alteromonadales > Shewanellaceae > Shewanella > Shewanella sp. P1-14-1. The sequence goes on from NZ_LKTL01000011.1 coordinate 52,076, forward strand.
TGAGCGCGTAAAAGCAATGCAACAAATAGCCTTAGAAAGTAGATATATTGAGGCGATAGAGCAACAGGAGCTTGTCTCTACAGCGCAATTAATGGCTCAACTTGATTATGTTATTGAAAACAATGGTGAAGGGTTAATGCTTCATCTTAAATCTGGGTATTATCAAATTGGCCGCAGTCAGAATATTGTAAAGTTAAAACCTAAATATGATGCTGAAGCGCGAGTTATTGGTTTTAATGAAGGCAAAGGAAAGTTCGAAGGCTTGATGGGGTCACTTAAGGTTGAAATGCCAAATGGAAAACAGTTCAATCTAGGTTCTGGTTTTTCTAATGAGCTACGACGTAATCCGCCTCCTTTGGGCGCTATTATTACTTATCAATATTTAGGGCTCACTAAAAATGGCATTCCACGGTTCGCTCATTTTCTGCGTGTTAGAGAGTCGCAATAACAATAACAAGAATAATGAATAATGAATAAGTATGAGCAATAGAGTTTATGTCTAGGTTTATATAGAATTGAGCCGTTAACACGGTGAGGAGGAATTTAGTGAGCTTGACTAATACACGTAACGTTACCAGTAAAGTGGATTTCAGTAAGATAAAATCGGTATTGTTTGTCTGCTTAGGTAATATTTGCCGCTCACCCAGCGCTGAAGCGGTGTTTCGTTCACAAGCCAAATCATTTTCATTAGCGGTAGAAATTGATTCGGCGGGGACAGCTGCATATCATCAAGGCAATCCACCAGATCCTCGCTCTATAGCAGCAGGTGAGAAGAGAGGATTAGATTTTACCAATATGCAGGCGCGGCAAGTACTCGATAGCGACTTTGAACACTTTGATTTAATACTTGCGGCAGACAAGAATAATCTTAATGACTTGCTGAGGCGTTGTCCTGCTCAATATCAACATAAACTGCGGTTGATATTATCTTTTACAGATACGGAAGGGGAAGCAAGGGAAGTGCCTGATCCTTACTATGGTGGCGAGCAAGGTTTTGAATTAGTTCTTGATTTGCTTGAAGCGAGTTTAAGTCAGTTGGCAAAGAAAATATCGTAAACAAACTGTCTTAAAATAAAGGCTTACCGAGTGGTAAGCCTTTTTTGTTCGTTAACCTTGTTGGTGTCGCTTGCCTGAGCGTTTTAGCTTTTCTTGTTCAAGTTTTTGTTGCTTTAAAGCCTCTTTTTCAGCTAACAGTCTAGCGACTTCGGCTTTTTCAACTTCTGCCATTTCAGGCGTTTCTAGTGTTAGTAAACCTGTTTTTCCTGAGCGGAATTCATGCAGTAATAATTCAGACGCCTTATGTAAATCGATACGGCCACCAGGTCTAAGTGCACCACGTTTACGGCCAATCGCTTCGAGTAATTCTATATCAGTTTCCGGAAGCTCTGCGAGCTTGTATCGCTCGCAAATCGCTTTAGGATAAGCTTGTAAGAAATATTCTGCCGCAAACATAGCAACATCTTCGTATTCCATTGCGGTATCTTTAATGGCACCGGTTACTGCCAAGCGGTAACTACTTGATTCATTGTCAACTTTTGGCCATAAGATGCCTGGCGTGTCTGATAGAACAATGCCATTTTTGAGATTAATACGCTGTTGACGCTTAGTCACAGCTGGCTCATTACCAGTTTTAGCGATAGTTCTGCCAGCCAGTGTGTTGATAATGGTTGATTTTCCGACGTTTGGGATCCCCATAATCATCGTACGTATATCTTTTTCTACTTTGTCTCGAGCTGGTACTAATTTACGACAAATATCAGGAATGCTCTTAACTTGCCCAGGTTGAAGCGTGGTAATGGCTGTTGCTTTAACGCCTTGCTCTTGTTCAAGGTATTCAATCCAGCGTGCAGTGACTTCAGGATCGGCTAAGTCAGATTTATTGAGTAATTTGATACATGGCTTATCGCCCCTTAACGTTGACACCATAGGGTTTTCGCTACTGTATGGAATACGTGCATCTAAAACCTCGATGACAAGATCGACTTGAGGCATTGCCTCTTCAATCTCTTTACGAGCTTTGTGCATGTGTCCTGGGTACCATTGAATTGCCATGAGTTTGCCTTTTTTAAACCACTACTTACAAGGGGGGCATATTCTACCTTGTTATGCCTCTAAAAGATAAAAAAAAGCGCCAAAAGACGCTTTAAACTGCTTGGAAACGTTAACAAACTTAAATTACACCAAGTTCTCTTAATCTTTCCATTAAATAACTGTCTGCAGTATAGCGTTCAGAAAGCACAACTTCAGGGTTAGGATGTAAAAATAGTGGCAAAGAGATCCTTGATTTAGTTTTATCTGTGCCTTCTGGATTGATCACACGATGCGATGTCGAAGGGTAATAACCACCAGAGGCTTCTTGTAGCATGTCGCCGATATTAATAATGATATTACCAAAGTCACTTGGGACATCAATCCAAGTATCGTCCTTGGTTTGAACCTGCAACCCTGGTTCATTCGCTGCTGGTAAGACAGTGATAAGGTTAATATCTTCATGGGCAGCTGCTCGGATTGCACCCAGTTCTTCATCACCTAACATTGGTGGATAGTGCAACACTCTTAATAATGTCTTTTGACTATCTTCAATCATTTTAGGTAAAGGAATAGAGAAGTGCTTGGCGACGTCCTCGGGTGCATACTGTTCAATCCAGCCGAGTAGTTCAGCGGCGAGTTGATTTGCATGTTTATAGTAAGCAAGAATATTCTGTTTTAATGATTCAGGAATACGACCCCAAGGGTATACGTGAAAATATTCTTTGATATCTTTTACTGTATGTCCTTTTGCCGTTTCAGATATTGATGCTGGGAAAAAGCCATCTTGGGTTTCAGGTTTAAACAGAAAATCCTGTTTTTGTTCTGATTGAAAAAACTCATACCATTCTTTATAGATGGTTTCTACGAGCTCTTTGCTAATAGGGTGATTTGATAAAACACCAAATCCGGTCTCACGTAATGACTCAACAAATTGCTTTGCGCAATCTTCTGAGCGGTAATCAATGGTTTCTAATTTCATATTTTCTACTTATTGTTTTATTTGACCCATGCTGATTTTAACCTTGGTCACACTTTGTCGCAATTTTTTGAAGTAAAAACAGGTCTAATAAGTCGAATTAGTGATCTTTATTCGGCATACTGCCATATCTGAAAAATTGCTTTAAAGTATGAAGGTCTAGATTGAAGTTAGGACGATGCAAATGAACGAATTAACTGAGTTTGAAAAGTATGTCATTGAGCAAAAAGGAACTGAACGTCCATTTAGTGGAGAGTACGTCAATCATGATGCAGAAGGCTTGTACTTATGTAAAAAATGCTTAAACCCATTATATAAAAGCGAATTTAAATTTAATGCTTACTGTGGATGGCCAGCATTTGATGACGAAATTCACGGTGCTATAGATAGAACGCTGGATGCTGATGGTCAACGCACAGAAATTACCTGCCACGAATGCGGTGGCCATCTTGGCCATGTTTTTAAAGGCGAAATGTTAACGGGTAAAAATACACGTCATTGTGTCAATTCAACTTCGATGGTGTTTAAAAGCAAAGAAGAAATTGAAAATGAACGTTCAGCAAAAGCAAAGTCGATGGAGCTAGCAACTTTCGGTGCTGGCTGTTTTTGGTGTATCGAAGCGATATTCCAACGTCTAGACGGTGTTGAATCTGTAATTTCTGGCTATAGCGGCGGTGGAACTGAAGATGCGCATTACGAAGCGGTCACCAGTGGAACTACTGGCCACGCAGAAGTTGTTCAAGTGACTTATGATCCTAACGTGATAAGTTATCAAACATTACTTGCGGTATTTTTTGCGATTCATGATCCGACGACATTAAACCGTCAAGGCAATGATAAAGGCCCTCAATATCGTTCGGTTATTTTTACTCATGATGCCAAACAAGTTGATGCTGCGACTATTGCTATCAGTAAACTGATTCAGCAAGGTATTTGGCCTAAACCTATTGTGACAGAAGTAACAATGTTTGAAGCGTTTTATCAAGCAGAGAGTTTTCATGAAAATTATTTTGCCAATAATGCAGAGCAGCCGTATTGCCAAATTTTAATTAAGCCTAAGTTCGAACAAGCGATGAAACAGTTTGAGGCTATATTAAAAAAGTGAGTAAAGATGCCAGTTTTTAAGATATCAATAACGTATTAACATAAAAAAGGCGAACTGAATAGTTCGCCTTTTTTATGTATAAATTAGCTTTAAATGGCTAACGTATTTTATGAGTCAAGTGCATCATCTGCGACTTTGTAGTGTGGATCTTCGATAACATTAATCTCAACTAAGTCACGTGCTTTATGTAGTAACTCTTTACAGTCAGGGCTTAGATGTCTTAAATGCAGTCGTTTACCCGCAGCAACATAACGTTCTGCCAAGGTATCAATAGCATCTAATGCTGAGTGGTCAGCAACACGTGAGTTTTGGAAATCCACAATCACATCTTCAGGATCGCCAGCAGCATCAAATAACTCTAGGAAGTTTGAAACTGAGCCGAAAAACAGCGGGCCATTCAGTTTATAGACTTTCCAATCGTTAGCATCGGTACTGGTTTCAACGTTGATGTGTTTAGCGTGCTCCCATGCAAATACAAGTGCAGACACAATAACACCAACAAACACAGCAAAGGCTAAGTCAGTAAATACGGTTACCGTTGTCACTAACACAATAACAAAAGCATCATGCTTAGGTACTTTACGCATGACTTTAAAACTTGCCCACTCAAACGTGCCTAATACCACGATGAACATTACACCGACCAATGCGGCAAGTGGAATGATTTCGATGAACGCAGCACCAAACAGAATAAACGCAAGTAAAGCTAGTGCAGCTGTGATACCAGATAAACGGCCACGACCACCAGAGTTGATGTTAATCATTGATTGACCAATCATCGCACAACCGCCCATTGCGCCAAAGAAGCCACTGGTAATGTTACCCACACCTTGACCAACACATTCTTTGTTACCACGACCACGGCTGTTTGTCATTTCATCGATTACCGTTAAGGTTAGTAACGATTCGATTAAGCCAACTGCCGCTAAAATACAGGCATAAGGTAAAATGATATAAAGGGTTTCTAAGGTAAACGGCACACTCGGAATTGAGAAGCTTGGTAAGCTGCCAGCAATAGTGGCTTGCTCATCACCACTCATTGTTTTCAAGAAGTCGAGTACATTGCGTGTATCTAAGTCTAGTCCAACAACTAATGCGGTTACTGTTAAAATTGCCACCAATGAAGAGGGGATAGCTGTGGTTATTTTTGGTAAAAAATGAATAATTGCCATGGTCAAAGCAACTAAGCCAAGCATTATCATTAACGGCTCTTGACCTAGCCATACCATGTTGCCTGCAGCATCTTTAACTTGGAATTGACCAAGTTGTGCTAAGAAAATCACAATAGCGAGACCATTAACAAATCCGATCATCACTGGGTACGGTACAATACGGATAAATTTACCGAGTTTAAATATACCTGCAGATATTTGAATTATCCCCGCCAGCACGACCGCCGCAAATAGGTATTGAACGCCATGTTCAACAACTAGTGATACCATGACAACAGCCATTGCACCGGTTGCACCAGAAATCATTCCTGGACGACCACCAATTACAGCAGTGATTAACCCCATAATAAAGGCTGCGTATAAACCTACCATAGGTTCAACTTGTGCGACGAATGCAAAAGCAACAGCTTCTGGAATAAGCGCAAGAGCAACAGTTAAACCAGATAGAATATCTGCTTTGCTACTGCTGGTTTTATGACGTAGTAGATCGAACATTTAGCCTCTGAAAACAATTGAAGTGTTTGAAAATTAAAGTGTGCGTATGTTAACAAAATTTAATGCTTCACTAAACCTGAATTTAAGCTTAATTCAGTTTAATTACTATATTTGACCAACGTAGACTCAAAAAAAAACCACGCTATTTAGCGTGGTTTTTAAGGAGCCTAATATAGGCTCAGTATTTGAGTTTATGCTTTAGTGGTATCAGAAGATGCACTGTTAGCTACTTTTGATTTTACCGTTTCAGCATCAGGTTGTGATTTTTGGTATTCACGACCTTTTGGTACAGCTTGCTGCTGACGCACTTCAGATACAGGTTTAGTTGTTTCTGACATGACCATTGAACCAAAGCGACTAGCAGCAGGCTTTTTAGCTGGTGCATCAGTTTTCGCTTCTGTTTTAGTTTCTGTTTTAGTTTCGGCAGCAACTGGCGCGGTAACCACTTTACGTTCGATTGCAGCAGGCTTAGCCATTGGTGCTGATGCAATTGAATTATCTTTAGTTACTGGTTCAGCATTTACTGTTTCAGTTTTTACAGCCTCAGCTTTTGCAGGCTCAGCCTTAACTTCAACTGTAGCTTCAACCTTAGCCTCAACTTCAACTTCGGCAGGTTTAACTGCATTGTTTGATGTTTCAGCTTGCGGTGCTGTTTCGATAACGTCTGCAGTTTCAGCTACAGGTGCTTCGACTGGCACTTCAACTTCACTAGTTGATTCAACAGGCGTCTCAACCTTTTCTGAAGCCTCGACAACTTTTTGAGTGTCAGTTGACGTTTCTTCTTGCGTAACTTCAACTTTATCGTCAGTCACAGCTGGTGTTTCAGTTTCTACAGTTTGAGAAGTAGGAGCTTCAACAGCAGGAGCTGGCTCTGTAGTGACTTCTACTGCAGCTTGTTCAGCATCAAGTTGCTTTTCTAGTTCATCTACAGGCGTAAATACGGCTGCAGAAGGTGCTGTTTCATCTTCATCACGGCGACGACGTTGTCCAGCTGCACGAAGATGGCGTGGGCTACGACGGCTGCGACGTTGACCTTGTTTCTCTTCGTTGTCTTCTGAGGTTGCTTCATCTGAAGCGTCCGATGATTCAACTTTAGCAGGAGCAGTTGCTTCAGAGACTGCATTATTTGTTGCAGCTACAACGTCAGTTGTTTCAACAACAGTTTCAGCTTTTGGCTCAACCTTAGTTTCAACAGTGGTTTCAGTTGGAACTTCTGCGCTGGCTGCAACTTTAGATACCGTGGCATCTAATGAGGGTTTAGCAGCTACAGATTCAGCATTCGCTTCAGTTTCAACTTTCGCCTTGTTGTCTTTCCTTGGGCGACGAGTGCGTGTTGGTTTAGCTGATTGCTCCGCATTTGGCTTTGCAGTTACGTCAGCAGATTTAGCATTTTCAGCTACTTCAACTTCATTTAGTTTTGCTTCACTTTGTTCGTTTTCGATACGAACTTTACGACGCATGTTACGACGTTGACGACGCTCTCTTGCAGCTTCTTGCTTAGGAGACTTCTCTCCTTCTGGGCGAGACTTATCTGCAGGCTTGTTAGCCTTGTTACGTTGGTCGTTTTTAGACTGACGTTTTTCTTGTTGCTCTTTATTTGCAACATCTCTGTCAGCCTTCTTATTACGGCCTTTGTTGTCTCTGCCTTTGTTGTCAGCATCATTACGATTATCACTGCGGTTATCGTTACGGTTGCGACGATTGTCATTTCGGCGAGAGTCGTTACGACGGTTACGGCGATTATTTTGACCTTCTTTGCGGTTCTTATCAGACTGCTTAGATTCTTTCTTAGCAGGTTCATCTGATGAGAATAACTTGCTGATAGCAGAAACCATTTTAGCGAAGAAACCAGGCTCTGACGGCGCTGATTCCGTTGCTTTTGGTTTTGCTTCTACAGCAGGTTTTGCTGCAGCTTTCGGCGTACCGAAACCTTTAATCGCTGGTTGAGGCGCTTCAGCACGTTCAAGTTTGCGAGGCTCGTATAATTTAGCTTCAGGCTTTTCTACACGCTTGTAGCTTGATTCAACGACTTCATCGTCGCTTCTTAAACGAGATACACGGTAGTCAGGTGTTGTCATGTGAGAATCAGGAATGACATACACTTCAACATTGTGACGTTCTTCTGTAATGCGAATTGCTTTACGTTTTTCATTTAATAAGAACGCAGCAACATCAACAGGAACAACAGCTTCAATTTGAGACGTGTTCTCTTTAATGGCTTCTTCTTCCATTAAACGAAGAATAGAAAGCGCTAATGACTCAGTACTACGAATTGTACCTTGGCCATGACAGCGGGGACATAAATGCGCTGCTGATTCGCCAAGAGAAGGGCGTAGACGTTGACGAGACATTTCCATTAAGCCAAAACGTGAAATACGGCCAAGCTGAACACGAGCACGGTCTAAATGAACCGCATCACGCATTCTATTCTCAACTTCACGTTGGTGTCTAACTGGCGTCATATCAATGAAGTCGATGACGACTAAACCACCTAAATCACGTAAACGTAACTGACGCGCAATTTCGTCTGCCGCTTCTAAGTTGGTGTTTAACGCTGTTTCTTCGATATCGCCGCCTTTTGTTGCACGGGCTGAGTTGATATCGATTGAAGTTAGTGCTTCCGTTGGGTCAATTACGATTGAACCACCAGAAGGCAAGCGCACTTCACGTTGGAATGCTGACTCAATTTGAGATTCGATTTGGAAGTGTGTGAACAATGGTACTTCAGACTCGTAACGCTTAACACGTTCAACGAAATCAGGGCGCACTAAACCAATATGCTGTTTTGCTTCTTCATAGATACGTGGATGGTCAATTAGTATTTCGCCCACATCACGACGTAAGTAATCACGGATTGCACGAACAATCACGTTACTTTCTTGATGAATCAAAAATGGCGCAGGTTTACTCTGAGCTGCTTCTTGAATTGCTTCCCAGTGGTGTTGTAAAACTTTTAAGTCCCACTTTAATTCAGCAGCATCTTTACCAACACCAGCAGTACGTACAATCAGACCCATACCATTTGGTACAGTTAACTCTGACATAGCCGCTTTAAGCTCAGTACGCTCATCACCTTCGATACGACGCGAAATGCCGCCAGCACGAGGATTATTTGGCATCAGAACTAAATAAGAGCCAGCAAGAGAGATAAACGTTGTTAAGGCAGCGCCTTTATTACCACGTTCTTCTTTATCGATTTGGACGATAACTTCTTGGCCTTCAGATACCACTTCTTTGATATTTGGGCGGCCTTGGAAAGAGTATCCTTTAGGGAAGTATTCGCGAGCGATTTCTTTTAATGGAAGGAAACCGTGACGGTCAGCGCCGTAATCAACAAACGCAGCTTCTAATGAAGGTTCTACGCGAGTAATGGTGCCTTTATAGATATTTGATTTTTTTTGTTCATGGCCTGGGCTTTCGATATCCAGATCATACAATTGTTGCCCATCTACTAGGGCAACACGCAACTCTTCCGATTGAGTTGCATTAATTAACATACGTTTCATGATGACTTAATTCTTCTAATAAGGTCATCAAACGTCGAGATTTCGTTGCATTACGGGCCTAAAATTGTTGTTTACTAAGCCTCACGGCTGGTTTTTAGGCAAGTTAGGGGCGCATTGCTGTAAGACGCATTCGCTGCGTGTCGCGACCTATTTATGGCTTATTTTTTAATAATTACAAAAACAAGGAATTCGTTGTTAATCGCCAACAAACCCCATAAATTTAAATTTCTTTTCCGGTAATGCCCAAGACGAATCTGTCTGTTTGATAACAAGCTAAAATTTGTTCGAATAGGGGGGCGTAGGTTTTCAGGAAAACTTAGTAAATAATGATTAAGCAGACGGTTTAACTGTAAAAACGATACTAATCGAATTGTGATGTTTACAATTTGCAAATCAATGACTTGCTACCTGTCGTGCTCATGAATTCTACTGAAAAAACACCGTAATGATTTGAGCTTGTGAACAATTTATTCACTGTTTATCCTCAATCACAGCGCAAATATAGCAATAAACAATTTATACAGCAATAAAAACCACACATTCTTATTGTCCCATCCAAGCGAAACTTAGGGTACAATGTGCCTCGTAATTACTATAGGCGCATCATGAATACAGAAACTCCCACGAAAGTTCAGTTGGTCACCATTGATGAAGATCATTTTGAGCAACGCATTGATAATTTTTTACTCACCAAACTTAAAGGTGTCCCTAAAAGCATGATTTATCGTATTGTGCGAAAGGGCGAGGTTAGAGTTAACAAAAAACGCATTAAACCTGAGTATAAATTACAAATTGATGATGTGGTTCGTATTCCACCAGTCAGAATGGCTGAGAAAGATTACCGAACAGCGCCGTCACCTAAATTATCTAAAGTGACTCAGCTAGAACAACGCATTATTCATGAAGATAATCACTTAATCGTATTAAATAAGCCGGCTGGTATTGCAGTTCACGGTGGCAGTGGTGTGGATTTTGGTGTGATTGAGGGCTTACGCTCTTTGCGTCCACAGCAAAAGTTTTTAGAACTAGTACATCGTCTGGATAAAGATACCTCAGGGGTTCTCCTCATCGCTAAAAAGCGAAGTGCATTAAAGCATTTGCATGATCAGTTACGTAAAAAAACTATGCAAAAAGATTATTTGGCGTTGGTGCGTGGTGATTGGCAAGCGAAAGATAAAGTCGTTAAAGCGCCGCTGTTAAAAATTACTCTTAAGTCTGGTGAACGAATTGTTCGTGTGAATCAAGAGGGGAAGCCTTCTGAAACTCGTTACAAAATCATGCAGCGTTATCAAGGTTGTACCCTTGTAAAGGCAAGCCCTGTCACTGGCCGTACTCATCAAATCCGTGTTCATTGTCAATTTGCGGGCCATGCTATCGCTTGTGATGATAAATATAGCGAACAAAAATTTGATGATGCAATGCGCGAAAAAGGCTTAAATCGCCTATTTTTGCATGCGGCAGAACTTAAATTCATTCATCCAGAAAATGATGAAGTCAAAATAGTGAAAGCGCCATTAGATGACGTATTACAATCAACATTAGAAAAGCTGAAACGCGCATGAATCAAGACACAATTAAGCAGTATGAGTTAGTGATTTTTGATTGGGATGGCACATTAATGGATTCAATTGGTAAGATTGTTGATTGCATGCAATGTGTTGCTAAAGAATTGAATTTACTTGTGCCGTCAGAGCAACAAGTTCGAGACATCATTGGATTGTCTATATTACCAGCGATGGAAAAATTATTTCCTGACAATCCTGAACAATATGATGCATTGCTTGAAGCTTATAAAAACTATTATATGAATATTAACGCGACGCCTTCGCCTTTATTTGATGGTATTGAGTCAGTGCTTTCACAGATTAAAGCCAATGGGCAGACGCTTGCTATCGCGACAGGTAAACGCCGAGCAGGCCTTGACCGTATGCTTACCGAGACAGGCTTAGGTCATTATTTTATTGCAACACGTTCGGCTGATGAGGCGGAATCTAAACCGCATCCATCTATGATTACTTCATTGCTTGAAGAATTGGACATCTGTCCAAGTAAAACGGTAATGATAGGTGATTCAAAATTAGATATTGCGATGGCTAATAATGCTGGCGTGAATAGTATTGCAGTGACTTATGGCGCTCATAGCCTAGAAGATTTACTAACCCAGTCACCGACAAATACAGTTAATTCGCCGCAAGATATTCTGTTGCATATATAAGTCGACTCTTTCACAAAAACTCGTCGACGGTTGCAAAACATGCTTCTATCAGCCGCAGCTCAATCTGCGGCTTTTTATTATTTATTTTTTGGTTAATTAAGCTTTCTACGGGCCTTGTAAACTTCTAGAAGGGGTTGGGTTTTCTAGTAAAATATTATTTGTGTATTTTATTGAGATGTCAGAACGTCTAATCCATGGCATTTTAACAAAGCGATAAGCTTAATCAGTGGCAAACCAATTAATGTATTTGGGTCATCACCAGCTAATTTGTCAAATAGTGCAATTCCTAAGCCTTCAGACTTAAAACTTCCTGCACAATATAACGGTTGCTCAAGCTCTACGTAACGAGTTATTTCTTCAAGGGTTAACTGCCTAAAGTGAACAGTAAAGGGTTCTACGATGGAATGGGCTTGTAAACTATCGCTATTAATGACACTAAGGCCAGTATAAAAGGTGATAGCTTGGCCTGAAGCTTGTTGTAATTGTTTGATTGCATTGTCTTGTGTCAGTGGTTTACCGATAATATTGCCATTAATAACGGCTACTTGATCTGAACCAATGACCAGTGCCTCATCGTTTGTCTGACTTGTTTGCTGATATAGTTTAGCCCCTGCGAGAGCCTTGGCTTTTGCTAGTCTTAATACCAACTCTTCAGCGGTTTCATTCTCTACTGCTGTCTCGTCTGTTTCAGGTGAAATACAGTCAAATGGAAGCTGCAATTTACTGAGGATTTCTTTGCGATAAATGGATGTTGAAGCTAAGATGATTTTTGTATTCATGGGGTGCGATTCGTCTATTTGTCCAATTGCGACTATATTAAGTCAAAATTGCGTTCAAATGCAGTAAATTTAGTCGGATCGCGCTTGTGATCGCTCGCGGTCACAGGTAATATTTCGCTTCGATCAATTTTAATGTTGGCGTTTTAGTTAATCGTTCATTTTGTTTGGTTATGTATTTAACCGCAATTTGGATAAATTTCCTTTGACTCTAGCGTTTTCAAACTATAATATGCGCGCCTTATGCAAACAGTAAAGATACCAGTATCAATTGATCCTATTCGAACTGCTGCCAGTGGTCTTCGTTATGAAGGCATTGTGCCAGGCAGACAGAATAAGCGATTAAACGAGTTATGTGCTGGCGATTGTTCCGATGTGACAGTGTCGTTAGAATGTGGCGTCGATATTCAGGGGATAGTCTACCTTAGCGGGAAGGCTGTGACGGAGCTCACTCTGCTATGTCAACGTTGCATGACACCATATACCACAGAGGTTACGGTCGACTTCTCCTTTAGTCCTTGTAAGACTCAAGAAGAAATCGATGAGCTCCCGGATGCGTATGAGCCGATTGAGTGCAATGAAATTGGTGAAGTTCGTCTGCATCAGTTGATTGAAGATGAATTGATAATCGCTATGCCAATTATTCCTATGCATCAGAATGCTGATTGCAATCTAGGAACAAGTGACATAGCTGTAGGCGAAATCGAGCCCTCTCAAGAGGAGCGTCCAAATCCGTTTGCAGTGTTAGAAAAACTGAAGAGCAAGTAATCTAGGAGACAAGTCAAATGGCTGTACAACAGAATAAAAAATCACGTTCAAAGCGCGGCATGCGCCGTTCACACGATGCATTGAGCACTGCTCAATTATCTGTAGACGCTACTAGCGGTGAATTACATCTACGTCACAACGTGACTGCTGATGGTTTCTACCGCGGTAAAAAGGTTATCAACAAGTAATTTGTTGCTAATCTTATGACGGATCTGACGCTCGCGTTGGATGTGATGGGGGGCGATAATGGCCCTTCCGTCACAGTGCCTGCAGCCTTGCAGGCACTTAAATTCAATTCCCAACTATCATTAATTCTTGTAGGCAATCAAGCTGAGATTGATCCCTTTTTAGTTGAGATTGACAGTGCCATTCGTGCACGCATTCAAATTGTTCATACCACTGAAGTTATCACCATGGGTGATAGGCCTATTCATGCCATTCGTTCTCGTAAACAAAGTTCTATGCGTCTTGCATTAGAACTTGTTAAAGACGGCAAGGCACAAGCGTGTGTGAGTGCGGGTAATACAGGTGCTTTAATGGCACTCGCTAAAATATTACTCAAAACCTTACCGGGTGTTGATAGACCCGCTTTAGTGAGTTGTTTGCCTGCTGTTACAGGTAAGCCTGTATATCTATTAGATCTTGGCGCTAATGTGTCCTGTGATTCTGAAACCCTTTTTCAGTTTGCTGTCATGGGCTCTGTTTTATGTGAAGCTGTCCATAAACGTGCCAAACCCAAAATTGCATTACTTAATGTCGGAATAGAAGACGTTAAGGGAAATGATCAAGTTCAACAAGCCGCTCAATACTTAATTGATACCGAGCAAGTCAATTACACTGGATTTATTGAAGGTGATGAAATATTCACTGGAAATGTTGATGTCATTGTTTGTGATGGATTTGTCGGCAATATCACTTTAAAAACTTCTGAAGGAATAGCGAAGTTACTCGTACATCAGTTAAAACGAGGCTTAACGCAAGGTTTATTCGTTCGGATGTTGTCTAAACTCCTCGCTCCACGTATACAATCTGTGCTTAGTAAGATGAACCCCGACCACTATAATGGTGCAAGTCTGATAGGATTGCGCGGAATAGTAGTAAAGAGTCACGGAAATGCAGATGAAGCAGCATATTTACAAGCAATTAATTTAGCTGCTACAGAAGCGAAACGTCGTCTTCCAGAAATGATTAAAGATCGTTTGGAGACGATTCTTTTAGACATCAATAACTGATCTCATTATATGCATACAAAAATTCTCGGAACTGGTAGTTATCTACCGGTGCAAGTTCGTAGTAATCACGATCTAGAAAAAATGGTTGAAACTTCAGATCAATGGATTGTGGAGCGTACAGGAATATCTGAACGCCGCATTGCCGCTGAAGATGAAACTGTGACCACGATGGGGTATCAAGCAGCATTACAGGCATTAGAAATGGCCGGTGTTGAGGCCAGTGAGCTTGATATGATTGTTTGTGGTACTACGAGCGCAAGTAATGCTTTTCCTGCTGCCGCATGTGAAATACAAAAATTATTAGGCATTCACACCATTCCTGCTTTTGATATTGCCGCTGCGTGTTCAGGCTTTGTTTATGCATTATCTGTGGCTGATCAGTTTGTTAAAACCGGTGCAGCAAAGAAAGTATTGGTCATAGGTGCTGATGTGTTATCGCGTCTGTGTGATCCTGAAGATAGAACCACAGTGATTTTATTTGGTGACGGCGCTGGTGCAGCCGTGATTGGTGCAAGTGAACAACCCGGTATTATTTCAACGCACATATATGCAGATGGCCGTCAGGGCGATTTATTAAAGTGTTCATTCCCACCAAGAGCGGCAGAGTCGTCAGAAGCCGTTAGCTTCATGACAATGAAAGGGAATGATGTATTCAAATTTGCTGTCACTCAGCTATCACATGTTGTAACTGAAACATTGCGAATTAACAATATCGATAAATCTGAGATTGATTGGTTAGTACCTCATCAAGCTAACTTCAGAATTATCAAAGCAACAGCTAAAAAGTTGGATATGAGTTTAGACAAAGTCGTATTGACCTTAGCAAAGCATGGCAATACTTCTGCTGCATCAGTGCCTATTGCATTGGACGAAGCAGTAAGAGATGGTCGAATTCAACGTGGTCAGCTTATATTACTTGAAGCATTCGGTGGCGGATTTGCTTGGGGTAGTGCATTAGTAAGATTCTAGATTTTTTGTAATATCACCAGTAAGCTACTAGACACCTAAAGACATAGATTTCTGTGTCTTTTTATTTATAGTATTGGTGAAGTTCTATTTCATTTTTCATGAACGAAAAAAGGTAATAATTATAATGGAAAATATGGCTTTCGTTTTTCCTGGACAAGGTTCACAAGCTGTTGGCATGTTAGCTGATCTTGCGGTTGAATTTCCCATTGTCACAGAAACTTTTTCTCAAGCAAGTGCGGTTTTAGGTTACGACTTATGGGCGTTAACACAAGATGGTCCTGCTGAAAAACTTAATGAAACAGATAAAACTCAACCTGCATTATTAACAGCAAGTGTTGCTATTTGGCGTGCGTATGAAGAAAGTGGTGCAGCTAAGCCTGCATTACTAGCAGGTCATAGTTTGGGTGAGTACTCAGCACTAGTTTGCGGTGGCGTAATAGCATTTGAAGACGCAGTGAAATTAGTTGAGCTGCGTGGCCAATTAATGCAACAAGCGGTTCCTGCTGGAACAGGGGCAATGTTTGCTGTAATTGGTCTAGATAACGATTCAATTGCAAAAGCCTGTGAAGAGTCTGCCAATGGTGCAGTCGTCAGTCCGGTAAACTTTAACAGCCCAGGCCAAGTGGTTATTGCTGGTGAAAAAGAAGCAACTGAAAGAGCTGCTGCTGCATGTAAAGCTGCTGGTGCTAAAATGGCTGTTGCACTACCTGTGAGTGTGCCTTCACATTGTGCACTTATGAAACCTGCGGCAGAAAAGCTTGCTGCCGCACTTGAAGCTATTACGTTTAATGAGCCAACAATCAATGTTATCAATAACGTTGATGTTGCTGCTCCTACGTCAGAGTCAGATATAAAAGATGCGTTGGTACGCCAATTATATTGCCCAGTGCGCTGGAGCGAAACAATTGAGTTTATTGCTTCTCAAGGTGTTACTGAACTTGTTGAAATGGGACCTGGAAAAGTACTAACAGGGTTAACAAAAAGAATAAATAAATCGTTAAAGGGGCAAGCTGTGAATAATGCTGCGTCTTTATCTGCTTTAATCCAATAAGGAAAAGACATGAGCATTAGCATGAATTTAACAGGCAAAGTAGCTTTAGTTACAGGTGCAAGCCGTGGTATCGGCCGCGCTATATCAGAAACTCTGGTTGAAGCTGGCGCTGTAGTTATTGGTACAGCAACAAGTGAGAAAGGTGCTGCAGCAATTCAAGATTACCTTGGTGATAAAGGTCATGGTTTAGTTTTAAACGTCACCGATAGTGAGTCAGTTGCGCAATTATTCGCCCAGATCAAAGAAAAAGCCGGTGATGTTGATATTCTGATTAACAATGCGGGTATTACTCGTGATAATTTATTGATGAGAATGAAAGATGATGAGTGGCAAGATATCGTTGACACCAATTTGACTTCACTGTTTAGATTATCTAAACCTGTTATGCGTTCTATGATGAAAAAACGTAATGGCCGCATTATTAATATTGGCTCAGTTGTAGGTACAATGGGCAATGCAGGGCAAGTAAATTACTCTGCGGCAAAAGCTGGATTGATCGGATTTACAAAATCTCTTGCTAGAGAGGTTGCATCTCGTCAAATAACAGTTAATGCTATTGCACCAGGTTTCATTCAAACTGATATGACTGATGAGCTAAATGAAGAGCAACAACAAGCCATTATGTCTCAAGTTCCAATGGAACGTTTAGGACAAGCACAAGAAATTGCTAATGCTGTTTTATTCTTGGCATCTGACTCAGCTGCTTACATAACAGGTGAAACCCTGCATGTAAATGGCGGAATGTACATGGTTTAATCGCCTTTTATGGCAACGACTTTATTGAATCTCGTTTGATATCAAAGTATGATAATTTTCGTGGTTAGACCACGAAAACTAAGCTTGCATTGTCAGCTGGATCGAATAAACTACTCGCAATCTTACGCAAGTGTGTAATTTGAATAGGAAAGAAAACTAATGAGCAACATCGAAGAACGTGTAAAGAAAATCATCATTGAGCAACTTGGCGTTAAAGAAGAAGACGTTAAATCAGCTGCATCATTCGTAGACGATTTAGGTGCAGATTCTCTGGACACTGTTGAATTGGTTATGGCTCTAGAAGAAGAGTTTGACACCGAGATCCCTGATGAAGAAGCTGAAAAGATCACTACTGTTCAAGCAGCGATCGATTACGTTTCAAAGAATCAGTAATCCCAGATTTACAAAAACAGGTGGCATTTATGCCGCCTGTTTTTGTTTCTGAAGTCGATTTTTTTCGACTAGACTTATTTTCAACGCGTTAATCCTTCTGCTCGATTCTTATCTGCCCAATTAACCTTGTTTGTTGGTGATGGATTAACCAATTATCTTTATTTGGCTTATGCCTATTTATTTCAAAGGTGAATACTGTGTCTAAACGTCGTGTCGTGATTACAGGCCTAGGACTAGTTACTCCAGTGGGTAACGATGTTGATACTTCTTGGCAGTCTTTATTAGCGGGTAAAAGTGGTATTGCACCCATAACTAAATTTGATGCATCTGAATACGGAACTCGTTTCAGCGGTTCAGTAAAAGACTTTGACGTCGAACAGTACTTATCACGCAAAGATGCACGCAAAATGGATTTATTTATCCAATATGGTATGGCTGCTGGTATTCAAGCCATGAACGATGCCGGTTTGGATATGTCACAAGAAAACCCTGCAAGAGTGGGTACCGCGATTGGTGCGGGAATGGGCGGAATGCCATTAATCGAACAAAACCATGCCGCATTATTAAAGTCTGGTCCTCGTAAAGTGTCTCCATTTTTTGTGCCGAGTACCATTATCAATATGATCTCAGGTCACTTATCAATAAAATATGGTATGACAGGCCCGAACTTTGCTGTAACAACAGCTTGTACGACAGGTGTCCACAATATCGGTTTTGCTGCACGTACAATCGCCTACGGTGATGCAGATGTCATGGTTGCTGGCGGCGCAGAGGATGTGACTTGTCCATTAGCTGTTGCCGGGTTTGGTTCAGCAAAAGCATTATCAACACGCAATGATGACCCAACGGCAGCAAGTCGTCCATGGGATAAAGACCGTGACGGTTTTGTTATTGGTGACGGCGCTGGTGTAATGGTTATGGAAGAATACGAACATGCCAAAGCACGTGGTGCAAAAATCTATGCTGAGTTAGTTGGTTTTGGCATGAGTGGTGATGCATTCCACATGACATCACCTCCAGCTGATGGTGCAGGCGCTGCAGCAGCAATGGAAAATGCCATCAATGATGCGCAAATTGACAATGAAAAAGTGGGTTACATCAATGCCCATGGCACTTCAACTCCTGCTGGAGATAAAGCAGAAGCTGCAGCGGTTAAGTCAGTATTTGGTGAACATGCTTATAATTTATTAGTCAGCTCCACTAAATCTATGACAGGACACTTGCTCGGTGCTGCGGGTTCTGTAGAAGCCATTGTGACCATTCTTGCTTTACGAGATCAAATCGTACCGCCAACCATTAATCTTGATAATCCGGATGAAGGTTGTGATTTAGATTTTGTGCCTCACACTGCTAAAGCGCATCGTTTTGACTATGCATTATGTAATTCATTTGGCTTTGGCGGCACCAACGGTTCGCTTTTATTTAAAAAAGGCGATGCGTAAAGCGTGCAAAGTGAGTGTGTTACTTTAATTAAAAGTGTGAATAAGCAGTAACTCTGGTTACTGCTTTTTTTTGGCCTGCTTTTTTCTATAACGACCGTTTTTAAGTTTATTTTACTCATAGGCCTCACTTTCAGAATTAAAATGAAGAATGTTTGATTTATTGCGGTTTAAATTATAATTATTCATTCAATCGAGATATTTATTTAAACTTAGGCGTTTTTAACCACTTCTGATTAGAAATATCGTAAACTGGCGACAGTGCATAAAATTAGGAGGCATAATGGCCGGAGTAGACAGAGAAATTACATTACGATTTTTAGCAGAGCCAGCAGATGTCAATTTTGGCGGCAAAGTCCATGGTGGCGCCGTGATGAAATGGATTGATTTGGCAGCCTATGCAGGCGCAGCAGGTTGGAGCGGTAAATACTGTATTACTGTTTATGCAGGCGGTATCAGGTTCGTAAAACCGATTCATGTGGGTAATATTGTTGAAGTCAGCGCCAAAGTTATTTATACCGGCACATCTTCTATGCATTTAGGTATTGATGTAAAAGCTGGCGATCCTAAAGAACCTGAACGTCACTTAACGACTCATTGTATTGTGATTATGGTTGCAGTAGACGATGACGGTAAACCGACTTCCGTACCTGAATGGATCCCGGAAACTGAGGATGATATTCGATTACGAGATTCTGCACTAAGATTGATGGACATGCGTAAACGCATTGGCGCAGAAATGGAAGCCCATGTAAAACCAGCGCTTTAAAGGTTACAATCAATACGTTTTCATCTCATAAATAACAATGATAAGGGAAAGGTATGGCAAAGGTCGCTTTTATTGGTTTAGGTGTAATGGGTTATCCAATGGCGGGGCATCTGGTAAAACAGGGGCATCAAGTGACGGTTTATAATCGTACTACGGCCAAAGCAGAGCAATGGACTAAAGATTACACTGGCCAATTAGCGTTGACACCCAAGTTAGCCGCAGAAGATCAAGAAATCGTATTTACTTGTGTTGGCAATGACGAAGACTTAAAACAAGTTATTCTTGGCGAAAATGGTGTTATTCATGGTATTGCTGATGGCGCTATTTTAGTCGATCACACGACAGCTTCAGCTGATGTTGCTCGAGATATTTCGGCCATATTAGCAAGTAAAAATATCGAGTTTATGGATGCACCTGTATCTGGCGGTCAAGCTGGCGCTGAGAATGGCGTGTTGACTGTGATGATGGGTGGAAAACAAAACGTATTCGAACAAGTCAAACCTGTTATTGATGCCTACAGTCGTTGTGCTGAGCTTTTAGGTGAAGTCGGGGCCGGTCAATTAACAAAAATGGTTAATCAAATTTGTATTGCGGGTGTGGTTCAGGGCTTAGCCGAAGGATTACATTTTGCTAAAAGTGCAGGGCTTGATGGATTAAAAGTTGTAGAGGTGATCAGCAAAGGCGCTGCGCAAAGCTGGCAAATGGAAAATCGTTACCAAACCATGTGGCAGGGTGAATATGATTTTGGCTTTGCTATTGATTGGATGCGTAAAGATTTAGGCATTGCACTTGCTGAAGGGCGTAAAAATGGCAGCCATTTACCAGTGACTGCATTAGTTGATCAATTCTACTCAGAAGTACAAGCAATGAAAGGTAACCGTTGGGATACCTCAAGTTTGCTAGCAAGACTTGAAAAAAACCGTTAACAGTCATTATTTACGTTTGACATAAAAGCGCGTTAACTGAATTGTTAACGCGCTTTTTCGTTTATGGTGCTTTTTATAAAGTTCTTTTTAATTAAAGGCTTTGTTAAAGACGTTTTATCAAATTATGAGGTGTTAAACCTTCAAACCTATCATCAACTTATCTAACGCTTCAGCGGTGCGATTAAGTTCATCACAACCAGACACGGACATATTGGCCGCTTCTTCAACGTTATGAGACTGGTTCCTGATTTCCATCAAGTTTGATGCAATTTCGTTTGCTACTGCTGATTGTTCCTCTGCAGAAGTGGCTATTAACACACTCATTTCAAATACCTTACCACTGTGATGAGCAATACTTGCTAAATCCTCACCTGTTTGAAGTACATGTTTCTTGCCTTCTTCAGCCTGCTCGACGGTACGAGACATCACTTGAGTAAGGTTTTGTGAGCCAGACTGTAATGCTTCAATCATGGTTTTGATTTCAACTGTTGCAGATTGCGTGCGACCTGCAAGTGTTCTGACTTCATCAGCAACGACAGCAAAACCTCTTCCTTGCTCTCCGGCTCTTGCTGCTTCAATTGCGGCATTCAGAGCGAGTAGGTTGGTTTGCTCAGAAATAGCATTAATTGTTGTAACAACAGCATCAATCTTACTGGCGTTATCATTTAATACATTAACAGCATCAGATGCGTCAGCAATTTCTGTTGACAATAAATCAATGGCTTGCACCGTTGTGGCAATGTCTTCAGAGCCTGCGGTAACTTGATTATTTGCCTCTTGTGTCTCTGATGACGATTGCTCTGCGTTTCGGGCAACTTCTTTTACTGCAGCTGTCATTTCTTCCATCGCAGTCGCTAATGAATCTAAATGTTGGCGCTGATTCACTGCTACCGATTGACCGTCCTCAGCAGTTGCTCTAAACGATTGTACAACCTGCCTTATTTGCTCTGTTGCCTGTGACATTTGTAAGACAAGTTTATGTTGCCTGTCTACTAACGTATCGACACTAATTGCTAATAAACTAAACTCATCAGGTACTTCAAAAAAGTTTAATCGACTACTCAAATCACCGTCTGCTGCGCGTCTCAATGCCATTACTGTGGTATACAATGCACCACCTATGAAGGTTGAAATATAGTAAGAAAAAAGCAAAATGATGATGATGATTACAGCGGTTAAAGCATAGGCTAAGCTATTATTTTTACCAGCTTTTTTTTCTATATTGCTATGAGGGATTAATGTGGTGATGACAATATCGTAATTATTAATGTTACTCAGCACTTCAAATCCAGCTGCTGTTTCAATTGAGCCACCACCTTGACGTGCCATTTGTTGAGCTTGGTGGCCTAATGATGAAACATTGACAGCGTTACTATTGCCGTTGATATTTGATAAAAAGGTTTGTTTTTGTTCTTCATTAAGCAAGTCTAGTGCGACTTCTACAGCGTGGTTATAAGTGTTATTGAGCGCGATAGCTTCATCTATTTCTGCTTCTGCTAACGTCGTTTTAAAACTAGTGGTTAACGCTATCGTAAGTAACAAAATCAGTAAAATTGGCACCATGGCCAAAATGGTGAATTTTGCCTTTATTGTTAGTTTTATTAAAAATTGGTCAATCCATCTAAATTTTACTTCTTTCATGTACGCCTCTACATAATATGACTCGCTACTAATGTATATCGGATCTTGTTCGGTAAACTTTAGTTGGATTATAAATTGCTGGTTTTTTGCTCATATTTTATGGTGGAGTCAAGATAGAAGCTGTTGTGAATTGCTTAAGTTTGATGTGAGATTTATGTGTCAATACAATCCATTAAACATATACATGACTTGATGAGCTAAAAGCGTATAAATACTCAATTTTACTGCCTTAAATTGTAATAAATGCTAGTAAAATTAACCTAGCTCACGTAAAATTCCATCTTTTGTTTTAACCCCATGCTCTAAGTGTAAAGCGTGCTTTAACACTAAGACTAATAATGTCGCCTGAACCTTAGGCGCCCTAACGCATTTGATATGCAAGAATGCAGTGGAAGATATAATGCAGCAGTTAACTGAGATCGTAGAACAAGCCTTAGAAGTGATAGGTAAGGCCAGTGATCTAAAGGCATTGGATGATATCCGTGTCGATTACCTTGGTAAGAAAGGTAAAATCACTGACATGATGAAATTAATGGGCAGCTTAAGCCCAGCAGAAAAGCCTGCTTTTGGACAAGCAGTCAACCAAGCTAAACAAGCTGTACAGAAAGAACTTTCTGCACGCATTGAAGGCTTAAAATCTGCGGAATTAGAAGCACAACTTATCGCTGAAAAAATCGATGTGACGTTACCCGGTCGTACAATTGAGATGGGTGGACTTCATCCTGTCACACGTACTATCGAACGTATCGAAACTTTCTTTGGTGAACTTGGTTTCTCAGTTAAGAATGGTCCTGAAATTGAAGATGACTTCCATAACTTCGATGCACTAAATATTTCAGAACATCATCCTGCACGTGCCGATCACGATACCTTTTATTTTAACCCTAAAGTCATGCTACGCACGCAGACTTCAGGTGTTCAAATCCGCACGATGGAACATGAAAAACCACCATTACGTATTATTTCTCCAGGCCGTGTTTATCGTAATGACTATGATCAGACTCATACGCCAATGTTCCACCAAGTTGAAGGCTTGTTAGTGGATGAAAAAGTTAATTTTGCGGAACTTAAAGGCATTTTACATGACTTTTTACGCAACTTTTTCGAGGAAGATTTGCAAGTTCGTTTCCGCCCATCTTACTTCCCGTTCACTGAGCCATCAGCTGAAGTTGATGTAATGGGTAAAAACGGTAAATGGCTAGAAGTATTAGGTTGTGGCATGGTACATCCTAATGTGCTTCGCAGTGTCGGTATCGACCCTGAAAAATACTCTGGTTTTGCTTTTGGTATGGGTGTTGAGCGTTTAACGATGCTGCGTTACGGCGTTAACGACCTACGTGCCTTCTTCGAAAACGATTTACGTTTTCTTAAGCAATTCAAATAACGGAGCAATAAACAGATGAAATTCAGTGAATCTTGGCTTCGTGAATGGGTTAACCCATCAGTAAGCCGTGAAGACTTATCTCACCAAATCACTATGGCAGGTCTTGAAGTAGATGGCGTAGATGCAGTAGCGGGTGAGTTTAGTGGTGTCGTTGTGGGTGAAGTGGTTGAATGTGGCCAACACCCAGATGCAGACAAATTACGTGTAACAAAAATTAACGTAGGTGATGAAGAACTTATCGACATCGTCTGTGGCGCACCTAATTGCCGCTTAGGATTAAAAGTTGCGGTTGCTATGGTAGGCGCAGTGCTTCCTGGCGATTTCAAAATCAAAAAAGCTAAATTACGTGGCCAACCATCATTTGGTATGTTGTGTTCGTACGGTGAATTAGGTATCGACATCGAAAGTGATGGCATTATCGAATTACCAACAGATGCACCTATTGGCAAAGATGTGCGTGAATACCTAGATCTTAACGATGCGGTTATTGATGTAGATTTAACGGCTAACCGTGCTGATTGTCTTGGTATGGCAGGTCTTGCTCGTGAAGTTGGTGTATTAAATCGTGAGACTGTGACAGAGCCTACATGGGAAGCTGTGACAGCTACAATCGACGATAAAGTGGCAATTAATGTTATTGCTGATGAAGCGTGTCCTCGATACTTAGGCCGTGTGGTTAAGAATGTTAACCTTGCTGCAGCAACCCCATTATGGATGCAAGAAAAATTACGCCGTAGTGGTATTCGCTCAATTGATCCAATCGTTGATATCACCAACTACGTCTTGATTGAGTACGGCCAGCCAATGCATGCTTTTGATTTAGCAACGCTAACTGGTGAGATTCAAGTACGTTTAAGTGATGGTGTAGAAAAGCTGACATTGCTTGATGGCAATGAAGTGACTGTACCTGATGACACTTTAGTTATTGCTGATGACAGTGGTTCTATAGCGTTGGCTGGTGTGTTTGGCGGCGAAAAAACAGGTGTGACTGAGAAGACTCAAGATATCTTGTTAGAGTGTGCATTCTTTGCTCCGCTTGCGATCATGGGTAAATCACGCCGCTTAGGTCTACATACCGATGCTTCACATCGTTTTGAGCGTGGTGTTGACCCAGAACTACAACACAAAGTAATGGATCGTGCTACGCGCCTTGTATTAGATATTTGTGGCGGCGAAGCAGGCCCTGTGGAAGAAGCTGTTACAGAAGCAAATTTACCTAAGCCGGTTAACTTAACGCTTCGTCGTAGCAAACTAGATAAGATTTTAGGTCATCATATCCCTGATACTGATGTGACTGAAATCCTTGAACGTTTAGGCTTCACCGTGACTGCCAAAGCCGACACATGGGACGTTGTTACTGCAACTTACCGTTTCGATATGGCGATTGAAGAAGATTTGATTGAAGAAGTTGCGCGGATTTATGGATATAACAATATCCCGAATATTGCGCCTGTTGCTTCGTTAACCATGTCTGATCACAAAGAAGCAGATATTTCATTACGTAAAGTACGTAATGTACTAGTCGCTCGTGGTTTCCAAGAGGCAGTGACGTATAGCTTTGTAGATCCTAAGCAGCAAAACCTTGTTCATCCTGACGCGCCAGCAATGATTCTACCGAACCCTATTTCAGTAGAAATGTCAGCAATGCGTTTATCTATGTTCACTGGACTATTAACGTCAGTAGGCTATAACCAAAGTCGTCAACAAGGTCGAGTGCGTTTATTCGAGACAGGTTTACGCTTTGTACCTGATGCCAAAGCAGATTCTGGTGTTAGACAAGAACCAATGATTGGTGCGGTAATTTCTGGTGTTCAAAATGACGAACATTGGTCTATGGACTCAAAAACTGTCGACTTCTTTGATTTAAAAGGTGATTTAGAATCAATTATCGGCTTGACAGTTTCAACTTCTGAATTTACTTTTAGAAGTGCAACACATTCTGCTCTTCACCCAGGGCAATGTGCTGAAATACTACGAAATAATCAAGTTATTGGTATCATTGGTGCTGTCCATCCTAGTTTGGAAAAGCCTTTTGGACTCAATGGCAAAACAATTATTTTTGAGTTAGAACTGGACGCTTTACTGCATGCCAGTTTGCCGCTAGCCCAGACTGTATCTAAGTTTCCTGCAAATCGACGTGATATTGCTGTTGTTGTTGATGAAGAAGTTTCTGCAACTAATGTTATGAATTTGATAAGAAAAGTTGGCGAAAATCAGTTGGTTGGCTTAAACTTGTTCGACGTATACCGAGGTAAAGGTGTAGAGGCTGGCAAAAAGAGCTTAGCAATCGCACTTACATTACAAGACATTACTCGTACACTTGAAGAAAAAGACATTACTGAAACAGTTGATTCAGTTGTCTCTGCACTTAAGACCGAGTTCAACGCATCGTTGAGGGATTAAAAGTATGGCACTTACCAAAGCCGAAATGGCAGAACATCTTTTTGAAACGCTGGGCATTAACAAACGTGTTGCCAAAGAGATGGTTGAGTCTTTCTTTGAAGAAATTAGAGAAGCTCTTGAAAGTGGTGAGCAGGTCAAGTTATCTGGCTTTGGAAACTTTGATCTGCGCGATAAGAATCAAAGACCGGGAAGGAACCCAAAAACTGGTGAAGATATTCCGATTTCAGCCCGTCGTGTTGTGACTTTCCGTCCAGGACAAAAGCTGAAAACTCGAGTAGAAGAATCTAACTCGGCTAAGAAATAATTTCGCTTTCGTTGTAAAAGCCACTCTGAAGAGTGGCTTTTTTGTTTGTATATTTAGCAAAACATCAACGATTGTCGTGAATGGCGTTAAAATGTGTGCCGTTGGAATCATATAATTGGTATTATATGACGTTGAAACATTCCTTTTGTTTATATCGTTTTTTGTTCGTGTTGTTGTAATCTCTGAGGTTTCTTTTGGCTAGACAAGCAAAACATTTCGATCGTCGGTTCACTCTTTCCTTACTTCACCCACGATATTGGGGCTCATGGTTAGCAATTGCTGTTTTATTTATTTTTGGCATCTTACCTGTCAGAGTACGTGATCCCATTTCTCGTTTACTGGCTAAGGTAGTGATGCGAATTGCTAAAAAACCTATTCAAGTGGCACGGATTAATATTCAAACGTGTTTTCCTGAAAAGTCTGCTGATGAAGTAGAGTCGCTAATTAAAGCAAACGTGGATATGTTTGTTTTAGCCTTGTTGTCACAAGCTGAGCTTTTGATTAGGTCAAATGAGCATATTAAACGTCGAGTGACGATAGCTGGTTATGAACATGTACAAGCTGCGAGGGACGCGGGCCAACCCATTATCTTTATTATGCCTCATGTTTGGCCGATTGATTATGCTGGGATCAGGTTAAATTTAGCATTACCAATGGTAACCATGGCGAAAGCCCACAGAAACGGTTTGTTTAACTGGTTTAGTAATCGCCTACGTAGTAGTCAAAAAGGGCGGGTTTACATGCGAGAAGCGGGTATACGCGCGTTAATCAGTGAATTACGTCAAGATAACAGTTTCTTTTACTTACCAGATGAAGACTTAGGGCCCGAACAAAGTGTTTTTGCGCCTTTACTTGGAACGGAGAAAGCTACTTTGCCAGTGGTTGGTCGTCTTGCACAGGCAGGTAAGGCGAGGGTTATTCCTGTAAAGATTGGCTATGACACCGAGAAATATCAATTCAACTTAACATTAATGCCTGCAGTTGATGAGCAAGATATGGTGGGCAAGGATAATGAGGCCATCGCGCTTAATAAGATGGTGGAGCAAGTGATTATTGCTTACCCTGAGCAATACATGTGGTTTTTGAAGTTTTTAAAAACAAGGCCAAATGGTCAGTCTGAATTGTATTAGCAGTAACAGTCGCTATTATACAAAAGGCGCTTAACCCAATGGATAAGCGCCTTTTTTGTATTAATACTTCAAGACCTTTACACGCTATTCAGCGAAGTATAACCAACCTTGATTTACACATAATGTGAGTAATGTGATGACTGCGGGTAAATCTTTCCAGTTCAGTAAAACTGACTGACAGATGAGATGCTCGTTACTGACGATATCGATAATCTCACTCTCTATATTGTCAACGTTTACAGCTTCACCATTGATATAGATTTGTGCTTGTTTATCGTTTTCTAGTGACAGAATTTTGAGTCCACCGACGCGTTGTAAGCTTGCACCGTCTTCAATGGCTTCAATCACATCTACTGAACTAATCGCTTGTTCAAATGGGTTAATGTCTAGCTCAAAACGGTTTTGGCTTAACATTTTCCCAAGCATTGTTTGATATTGGTTTGGATCGTTTGCCAGTTGGGCTAATAAATCCATAATCCCTTGTTGTTGTGCTTGGCTTACTTGGCCTTTATTTGCGACTTCTTCATTCGAAGTAAAACGGTGTTGGCCACAATTATTGTCAATCAATGCATCAGCTAATTCTGTTAATAGTTCTTGTTGGCTTGGTGCTCTAAAACCGATGGAGTAACTCAATGCCAGTGACAATGTTTCACCGCAGTGGGGAAAACCTGGTGGAATGTAAAGGATGTCACCTTTAGTTAATACCACATCGATAATTGGCTCAAAGTCATCAACTAATGGGCTATTTATATCGCCGCCACGTTGTTTATGGTCGCCTCTATCACCGACTTTCCAGCGACGCTCGCCTTCGCCTTGAATAATGAATACATCATAATTATCGATATGAGGTCCTACACCACCTTTAGGTGTTGCAAAAGACACCATCAAATCATCAAAGCGCCAATCTGGTAAAAACCGGAATGCTTCAACAAAAGCTTGTGACTCAGGATACCAATGGTTAACTGCTTGTACTAATAATTGCCATCCATTTTCGCCGTATTCGTCATAGTCCTCAAAGGGACCTTGTATGACATTCCAACCATCCGGTTTCGTTTGGACAATACGAGAAGAAATATCTTCTTCCATTGCCAAACCTGCTAATTCATCGGCAGAAATCGGATCTTCAAAGGCATTAAAAGCATTTTTAATGACAATAGGCTTTTTTTGCCAAGTGTCTTTGACAAACGCCGCAGTATCAAAATTTAATGTATACATAGTCAATAAAAAGGCGACAGCTCTGCTGAGATGTCGCCATTCCTTAATTTAAACAGATAGCTGTTTATAAATTACTTTAACTCATCAACAAACGCTTCAGCGCGGCCGATGTAGTTAGCTGGTGTCATTGTTTTAAGTTCAGCTTTAACACTGTCAGGCAGCGCTAAACCATCAATGAATGTAGCAAGTTGTTCGCCATCAATACGCTTACCACGTGTTAACTCTTTTAATTTTTCATATGGCTTTTCGATACCGTAACGACGCATCACAGTTTGTACTGGTTCAGCCAGTACTTCCCAGTTCTTGTCTAATTCGGCACGTAAGTTATCTTCATTCACTTCAAGCTTGCTGATCCCTTTCATTGTTGCTTGATAAGCAATTAATGAATGAGCCATACCGACACCAAGGTTACGCAATACGGTAGAGTCCGTTAAGTCACGCTGCCATCTTGAAACAGGTAACTTAGCAGCAAGATGTTGCATAAGTGCGTTAGCAATACCAAGGTTACCCTCTGAGTTTTCAAAATCGATAGGGTTAACTTTATGTGGCATCGTAGAAGAACCAATTTCGCCAGCAATAGTACGTTGCTTAAAGTGACCTAATGCAATGTAGCCCCAGATATCACGATCGAAATCGATAAGAATAGTATTGAAACGAGCAACAGCATCAAATAGTTCAGCAATGTAATCATGCGGTTCGATTTGAGTGGTGTATGGGTTCCAGTTAATACCAAGGCTTGTTACAAAGCGTTGCGACAATTCATGCCAGTTAACTTCAGGGTAAGCAGAGATGTGTGCGTTGTAGTTACCAACTGCACCATTGATTTTACCCATGATTTCAACAGCGTTGATTTGGTTAAGTTGGCGTTCTAAACGAACTGCCACGTTTGCCATTTCTTTACCTAATGTAGAAGGTGATGCTGGTTGACCGTGTGTACGTGACATTAACGGTACAGATTTGTTTTCTGCCGCTAATTTTTTGATTGCATCAACAATTTCAAGACACTGAGGTGCTAATACTAAATCACGTGCTTCTTTAAGCATTAACGCATGAGATAGATTGTTAATGTCTTCAGAAGTACAAGCGAAGTGAACAAATTCGTCAATTGCAACTAACTCAGCGTTGTCTGCAATTTTTTCTTTAATGAAATATTCAACCGCTTTAACGTCGTGGTTGGTGGTTCTTTCAATTGTTTTAACGCGTAACGCGTCTTCTTCGCTGAAGTTATCCTTGATGCTATCCAGTAAAGTTAATGCTTCTTCGCTGAATGGCGGAACTTCTTCAATCTCTGGGCAACTAGAAAGTAGTTTTAACCAGTTAATTTCAACTTGAACACGGTATTTAGTTAAACCGAATTCGCTGAAAATGCCTCGTAAAGAGGTGGTTTTGCTACCATAACGACCGTCTATCGGAGAGATAGCAGTCAGTGCAGAAAGATCCATTTGAAGCTCCTTGATGAACTTTTGTTGTAGGGTGATACGATTAATTATTTTTACGGCTACTAATAGCAGTATCCACAATGGCTTTACGAGCAAAAACGAGGTGGCGACGTTTGCCTCCGAGTTGGCGCCATAAAACTGCACTACGCATAGCTGATAAAAGTAAAGCACGGATTTTTTGTTGTACTTGCGGTTGTTGCAAGCAAGCTGGATTACCAGAAATTTGTAATTTGGGGCCAAGCTCACTGATCACATCGCTGTATATGCTCGCTAAACTCGCAATGATTTGTTCATCGGTAATGGCGAAGTGATGTAATTGACGGTGCACTTGGTTGATACGTTCGGCTAGCATACCTAACCCATTTGCTGAGCGAGCGAGCTTACGTTCTAATGCGAGCATCCCAACTAGGTAGCGAGTGGTTTCAACATCTTTGCTGTTGCCATCACCTAACTGATTCTCAATCAGTTGGTACCCTTTATTGAGTGCTTGTTTATCTTGATAAATTTCTGAAACAGAATCTGGGTCAGTCACCATAATGGTGTTCAGACTCGCAGCAAGAGCTGTTTCGTCTGAATCGCCATGACGCGCGAGATGTTGAACTTGAGCAATCGCTTGTAAAATACCTGCAAACGCCATAGTGCGTTCAAATAATACTTGGCTCACGCTCTATCCTCTAATTAGTGTATCGATAATACCGCCGCCTAAGCAGACTTCACCATCATAAAAAACAGCAGACTGACCAGGTGTCACAGCAGCTACTGGCTCATCAAATATCACGCTAATTTTGTCATCACCTTCAGTCGTCACGGTACAGTTAACATCTTGCTGACGGTAACGTGTTTTCACGGTTATCTTAGCTGGTGAACTTGGGCCTTTGCGGTCAACCCAATGAAGTTGACTTACTGTCATGCCATTTGACATCAGGCGAGGGTGGTTTCCACCTTGGCCGACAATTAAAACATTACGCAATAAGTCTTTTTCAACTACGTACCAAGGATCGTCATTACTGTTTTTCATGCCACCAATGCCAAGCCCTTTACGTTGACCTAGCGTGTGATACATCAAACCTTGGTGGGTTCCGATGACTTCGCCTTCAGCGGTTTCAATATCACCAGGTTGCGCTGGTAAATATGTACCTAAAAAGTCGGTAAACTTTCTTTCACCGATGAAACAGATACCTGTACTGTCTTTTTTATCATGGGTAATTAAGCCCATTTCTTTGGCGATATCACGAACTTGAAATTTTTCTAGTTCGCCGACGGGAAATAAGCTTTTAGCGACTTGTTTGTCACTTAAGGTATACAAGAAGTAGCTTTGATCTTTGTTGTTATCAATACCACGTAGCATTTGAGTGGTACTGTCTTCGTTATCACGGCGGCGAACGTAATGTCCCATCGCAATAAAGTCAGCATCTAAAATTTCATCTGCAAATTCTAAAAATGCTTTAAATTTGATTTCTTTGTTGCACATAATATCCGGGTTAGGAGTACGACCTGCTTTATATTCAGCAAGGAAGTGCTCAAATACATTGTCCCAGTATTCAGAGGCGAAGTTAACTGTGTGAAGCTTAATGCCTAACTTGTCACATACTGCCTGCGCATCTTTTAAATCTTCAGCTGCAAGACAATATTCATCCGTGTCATCTTCTTCCCAGTTCTTCATAAACAATCCCTCAACCTGATATCCTTGCTGTTGGAGCAAGTATGCAGAAACTGAAGAATCTACACCGCCGGACATGCCTACGATGACTTTTTTACCATTTGAATCGGGATTGATTGATGTCATAAAACCTAAAAACCAGTGAAATTACGGATACAAGAGATGAACATGTGGTCGAGTCGAGTGCTTTTCAAGTCAACAAACCCAGTCTTTATTCGTAGATAAATACCTTACGAAAATCTCTAAATTGTGCGGCGCATATTCTATCATGCATTATTGTTGTCGGCTATCACCTGTAAGTCACTATTAATCAGTGATAATGGGCTGTGAGCTTTATGTAAAAAGTCTTCTACGGATTTAATGACTAACGGGCTGCGAAGGATCGCTTTACGTTGTTTAATTTCATCTAAAGTTAACCAGTGACACGCGATAATGTCGTTGTCTAGTGGTATGCATTGGTCGTTATCTTGCCATTCAGCTGCAAAAGTAAAACGCACAAAAGCTAATTCTTCACTGGCACTATATTGATAAATGCTTATAAGGCCAGTTAATGTAATATCCAGCCCAGTTTCTTCTCTAACTTCTCTTCTACAAGCCTGCTCGAGTGTTTCATGGGCTTCAATATGGCCAGCGGGTTGATTTAGACGTAGTTGGTTATCAATGAGTTCTTCAACGAATAAAAATTTTCCCTGACTATGGATGACGCAGGCGACAGTCGTATTAGGCTTATAGCGAAGTGTTGACATGGTGTCGTCCTCTCATCATTTATATTATTAATCTGTTACTGCTTAATGGTTTTATAAGCACCATTAGGCAAGTCATCTAAACTCCATTGACCTATTTTATAGCGAATTAATCTTAGAGTGGGGTGGCCAACATGAGCGGTCATTCTTCTAACTTGACGATTGCGGCCTTCACAAATTTGTATTTCTAACCATGTAGTGGGGATAGACTTTCTTTCCCTAACAGGCGGAACTCGTTCCCAAACTGTGGGCTCTTCAATCACCTTAACGTTCGCTGGTAATGTCATTCCATCTTTTAATTCAACACCTTGCTGTAATGCAGTAATTGAGTATTCGCTAGGTTCACCCTCAACTTGTACCCAATATGTCTTGAAAGTTTTTTTATTCGGTTGGGTTAATTTTGCCTGTAATTTACCGTCATTGGTCAGCAGTAATAATCCTTCGCTGTCTCTATCCAATCTGCCAGCAGCATAGACATCTTTTACCGGAATAAAATCTTTTAAAGTTTGTCTTCCTGATTCATCAGTAAATTGACATAGAACATCAAAAGGTTTGTTAAATAACACTATTATCGGATTTTCAACAGGTTTACTTACCGTGCGCTTAGTCGGCTTACGGTGTTTTTTATTTACTTTGGAAAATGCAGGTTTAGTGCTAAAACGTTTGGGTTTGTCATTTGCTGACATACATAAGCCTATTTAGGATGAAATTGATTCATTTTGTATAGTTTACTTGGCATTGGGCCTTAGTGGAATTTGAATCTTACAGATAATGGTCTATGATGTTGGCCTAAAAAATGTGATCTGTGCCCGTTTTTACACAAGCAGCCACACATTATTTTTCTAATTTCATAGGGATTTGTGCCATATACAACTGACATTGGCTTATAGATTGATGCAGTTGAAAGGTAGATAGTTATTACAATAATAAAATTATAAAAACTTTTTATTTCAATAATGTAGGAAAAAGCATGAAAGATAATTCTCCAACGATCATTTATACTGAAACTGATGAAGCACCCGCATTAGCGACGCTTTCATTACTCCCAATCATCCGTACATTTACCAATGCTGCTGGTGTTAAAGTAGAAACCCGAGATATATCTTTATCAGGCCGTGTTATCGCCAACTTTCCTGAAAAGTTAACAGCAGAACAGAAAATTTCTGATGCGTTAACAGAGCTTGGTGTGATGGCGGGGACGCCTGAAGCAAATATTATCAAATTACCTAATATCAGTGCCTCAATTCCACAATTAAAAGCCTGTATCGCTGAACTACAAGCCAAAGGTTATGATATTCCGAATTATCCTGACGAACCTACCACAGATGCCGAACGTGAAGTTCAAAGCCGTTATGACAAAATTAAGGGCAGTGCAGTAAACCCTGTTTTACGTGAAGGTAACTCTGATCGTCGTGCGCCAGGCTCAGTAAAAAATTATGCTAAGAAAAACCCGCATTCAATGGGTAAATGGGAAAGTAACTCAGCTTCTCACGTTGCTCACATGCAAGAGGGTGACTTTTATGGCAGTGAACAATCTGTCACTGTTGCCGAAGCTGATAAAGTTAGCATTGTATTAACTAAAGCTGATGGTCAAGATGTTGTGCTTAAGCAGGACTTGCCTTTACAAGCCGGTGAAGTCATCGACACTGCCGTGATGAGTAACAAAGCGCTTGTTGCTTTCTACGAACGTGAAATTGAAGCTGCAAAGTCTGAAGATGTTTTATTATCACTGCATTTAAAAGCAACCATGATGAAAGTATCAGACCCAATTCTATTTGGTCATGCAGTTAAAGTGTTCTTTAAAGATGTGTTCACTAAACACCAAGCATTGTTTGATGAACTCGGCGTTGATGTTAACAATGGCTTTGGTGATGTCTACGCAAAAATTGCAACATTACCAGAAGCAAAACGTGCTGAAGTAGAAGCTGATATTGCAGCTGTTTACGCAAAGCGTCCTGCACTTGCGATGGTTGATTCTGATAAAGGAATCACCAACTTACATGTTCCTAGTGACATCATTATTGATGCGTCAATGCCAGCTGCTATTCGTTCATCAGGAAAAATGTGGGGCCCTGATGGCCAATTGAAAGACACTAAGGCTATGATCCCTGATCGTTGTTATGCCGGTGTTTACCAAGAAACAATTGCATTCTGTAAAGCCAATGGTGCGTTCAATCCAACAACAATGGGCAGTGTGCCAAATGTTGGTTTGATGGCGCAAAAAGCTGAAGAATACGGTAGCCATGATAAAACATTTGAAATTGAGACTGCTGGTTTAGTGAAAGTTATCGACAGTAATGGCAATGTATTAATGAGCCATAATGTTGAAACTGGCGATATTTTCAGAATGTGCCAAGTTAAAGATGCACCAATCCGTGATTGGGTAAAACTTGCTGTAAATCGTTCACGTTTAAGTAATACACCTGCAATTTTCTGGCTAGACAGTAACCGTGCGCATGATGCGCAGTTAATCGCAAAGGTTGAGCGTTACTTAAAAGATCACGATACAGACGGATTAGATTTACAAATTCTAGCGCCTGTAGCTGCAACCCGTGCGACACTTGCACGTGTGCATGAGGGTTTAGATACCATTTCAGTAACGGGTAATGTTTTACGAGATTACTTAACTGACTTGTTCCCAATTCTTGAGCTGGGTACCAGTGCGAAAATGCTATCTATCGTGCCACTAATGAATGGCGGTGGTTTATTCGAGACAGGTGCGGGTGGTAGTGCGCCTAAGCATGTTCAACAAGTTGAGAAAGAAGGTCACTTACGTTGGGATTCATTAGGTGAGTTCCTTGCGTTAGCGGCATCGCTTGAGCATTTAAGCCAAACGCAAAATAACCCTAAAGCACAAGTATTAGCCGATACGCTTGATG
The DNA here is from genome assembly GCF_001401775.1 of Shewanella sp. P1-14-1. Lineage (NCBI taxonomy): Bacteria > Pseudomonadati > Pseudomonadota > Gammaproteobacteria > Alteromonadales > Shewanellaceae > Shewanella > Shewanella sp. P1-14-1. Next base: position 87,453 of record NZ_LKTL01000011.1, read on the forward strand.
CTGCCATTGGTCAGTTCTTAGATAGCAACAAGTCACCTTCACGCCGTGTAGGTGAACTTGATAACCGTGGTAGTCACTTCTATTTAGCGATGTACTGGGCTCAAGCATTAGCGGCTCAAGCAAAAGATGCTGATTTAGCTGCTGAATTTAGCGCACTTGCTGAATCATTAACGACTAATGAAGCTGCAATTGTTGCTGAATTAAATGACTCGCAAGGTCCAGCGGTTGATTTAGGCGGTTATTTCCGTTTAGACGCTGTTAAAGCTGAGAAAGCGATGCGTCCTAGCCAATTGCTTAATTCATTTATTACAGGCTAAGCGATAATCGGTTTAAAAGAGCGATTAATAAAAAGCAGAGATGAACGTCTCTGCTTTTTTTATCTCTGCAGCTTTATACCTGAGCTAAAATCTAAGATGGACAAAGTAAATGTCGAGGCTAAGTTGAAGGTGATGGGGGCGTTTTTGTTTGATTTATAAGCAAACGATAAATTATTTACATTATTTATGTGAAATAAAAAAGGCAGAGATTAAAATCTCTGCCTTTTTGTTTTATAGTTTCATCGACTATTTAGTCGGTGAAATGGCTGAAGCATGCATCCCTTTAGGGCCCTGCTCAGTTTCGAAATCTACAGGTTGTCCCGCTTTAAGCGTTCTATAACCTTCCATTTCGATTGTTGAATAATGTGCAAATACATCTTCGCCACCCTGATCTGGGCAAATAAACCCGAATCCTTTGGCGTTGTTGAACCATTTAACAGTTCCGCTTGCCATACTTCCACTTCCTTCTGTTGTCTACTTACCAGTAAGATAGTAAAACTTATTTTAATCAGCGGTCTTTTATTGCCGCCTCAGAACAGAATGAAATTTGTACGAAAAGATGTCAAGTAAAAATTAACAAAATGACAACATTTAATTAATTTAATAATATCAATTGGTCTTGTACCAAACTAGAGGCTAGTATTAACACATGGGTAGATTAGGCAGCGTAGAGCACACAGAAGAGCGTGTTGAATCGGAGCTACAACCACCTTCAATGTATAAAGTCGTGTTAAATAACGATGATTACACTCCGATGGATTTCGTGATTGAAGTGCTACAACGTTTTTTTAATAAGGATGAACAACAGGCCACGGACATTATGTTGGCTATCCATCACCAAGGTAAGGGAATATGTGGTGTTTATTCGTTTGGCATTGCTGAAACGAAAGTGTTACAAGTAAATCAATTTGCCAGAGAAAACCAACATCCGTTACTGTGTACATTAGAAGCCGCATAGTGAACAGTTGTTTCTCCATCGGTAACTCTGCAGTTTATGAGTATTTTTAGGGGGTGCTTATGCTAAACAAAGATCTTGAAGTCACCTTGAACCTAGCGTTTCAACAAGCTAGAGATTCACGTCATGAATATATGACGGTAGAACATTTATTATTAGCATTAATCAATAATCCATCGGCCAAAGAAGCACTACTGGCTTGTGGCGCTGATATTACTCGTCTTCACGAGGAAGTATCTAACTTCATTCAACAAACAACCCCGTTAATCGCTGAAAGCACTGAAGAGCGAGAAACTCAACCAACATTAGGATTCCAACGTGTTCTGCAACGCGCAGTGTTTCATGTGCAGTCCTCAGGTCGCAATGAAGTCACTGGCGCAAATGTGCTGGTGGCAATTTTTAGCGAGCAAGAATCACAAGCTGTTTACTTATTACGTCGGTGTGAAATTACCCGCTTAGATGTGGTCAATTTTATCTCACATGGTTTGCCTAAAGATGATGATAATCAGGAAATGAATAACCCTGAAGCATCAGAAGAAGGAACTGAACAAGCTGAAGACAGAAGTTTATTGTCGCAGTTTGCGACCGATTTAAATCAAATGTCTAAGGATGGTGTGATTGACCCACTCATTGGCCGTGATGATGAAGTTGAACGTGCAATTCAAACCTTATGTCGTCGACGTAAAAACAATCCACTACTTGTTGGTGAAGCTGGTGTGGGTAAAACGGCTATTGCTGAAGGGTTAGCTTATCGAATCGTTAATGAGCAAGTCCCCGATGTGATTAAAGATGCAACCGTGTATTCGTTAGATTTAGGTTCATTACTTGCCGGCACAAAATACCGTGGTGATTTTGAGAAACGCTTTAAAGGCTTGCTTAAAGAACTGGGTAAAAATGAACATGCGATTCTGTTTATTGATGAAATCCATACCATCATTGGAGCTGGTGCCGCTTCAGGTGGCGTGATGGATGCGTCTAACTTGCTTAAACCGTTATTATCTAACGGGACATTACGTTGTATGGGCTCAACGACTTTCCAAGAATATCAAAGCATTTTTGAAAAAGACCGAGCGTTAGCAAGACGTTTCCAAAAAATCGATATCAATGAGCCGTCAGTGGCTGAAACCACTAAAATCTTATTGGGGCTTAAATCTAAGTATGAGGAGCACCATGGTGTTCGTTATACTCAAGCGGCAATCAGTTCTGCAGCGAGTTTATCAGCGAAGCACATTAATGATCGTCACTTACCAGACAAAGCCATTGATGTGATTGATGAAGCGGGTGCTAGAATGGTGATGTTACCGCAAAGCAAACGTAAGAAAACCATTGGTCAACCTGAAATTGAAGCGATCATCGCTAAAATTGCGCGCATACCTGAGAAGTCCGTATCATCAACTGACAAGGATTTACTCAAAAACCTAGAGCGTAACCTTAAGATGTTAGTGTTTGGTCAAGACAAAGCCATTGAGGGGCTGAGTTCGGCTATTCGATTATCTCGAAGTGGTTTAGGTGCGGAGAAAAAGCCGGTTGGTAGTTTCTTATTTGCAGGCCCTACTGGTGTTGGTAAAACCGAAGTTACTAATCAATTAGCCGCATGTTTAAATATGAAGCTGATTCGATTTGATATGTCTGAATATATGGAGCGTCATACCGTCTCTCGTTTAATCGGCTCGCCTCCTGGTTATGTTGGTTACGAGCAAGGTGGTCTATTAACTGACGCCGTTATTAAAAACCCGCATTGCGTTGTATTGTTGGATGAAATTGAAAAGGCGCACCCTGATGTTTATAACTTGCTATTGCAAGTGATGGATCATGGTACGTTAACTGACAATAATGGCCGTAAAGCAGACTTTAGAAATGTCACCTTAGTGATGACCACCAATGCTGGTGTCCAAGAGTCTATTCGTACTTCGATTGGCTTTAAACAGCAAGACAATAGCTTAAATGCGATGTCAGAAATCAATAAAGTCTTCTCACCGGAGTTTCGTAACCGTTTAGATTCAATTATTTGGTTTAATCATTTAGACATGACGATAATTGCCAAGGTCGTTGATAAGTTCTTAATTGAGTTACAAGCTCAATTGGATGAAAAACGCGTTACTCTAGAGGTCACTGATGAAGCTCGTACTTTACTGGCTGAAAAAGGCTACGATAAGAACATGGGCGCAAGACCAATGGGTCGTGTTGTCACTGAGTTAATCAAGCGACCATTAGCTGATGAAATACTCTTCGGTAAGTTAGAGGCTGGCGGTATTGCCAAAGTCGACGCTAAAGATAATGAAATTGTTATTAGCTGTGAATGCGAAGAAAAAGTGTCATAAATTAATCGTGTTCATTCTGGTAATAAAAATGGCTATCTGAAAACAGATAGCCATTTTTGTTTGCATCAACGTTAATCATTAGCCAACAAAAAACCCGACAATCAAGCCGGGTTTTTAAATAGATGAGGCAGAATTAACGTGCGCGGAAGACGATACGACCTTTACTTAAATCGTAAGGAGTCAATTGAACCGTGACTTTATCACCCGTTAAAATACGGATGTAGTTTTTGCGCATCTTGCCAGAAATGTGTGCAATCACGACATGACCATTTTCAAGTTCTACGCGGAACATTGTATTTGGCAAGGTCTCAAGGATTGTGCCCTGCATTTCAATGTTGTCTTCTTTCGCCATTAATTGGTTACCTTTATGCCTTCAAATATAAAAAAAATTCGCAGTATCATGCCCCAAAAAGCGCTTGCTGTAAAGGATTGAAACACTAAAGCGTGGGTTCTTTTTCAATATGTTGCCATCCATTCGCTGTTAATATTTGATATGGACGATATAAACGTTTGTAATTCATTTTTCTATTTTCATCAATTTGATAGCCCAGATATACAAATTGCTTACCTAGTTGCAGGGCTAAATCACACTGCAACAAGATCATGAAGCTGCCGAGTGAGCGTTTAGCATAGTCAGGATCAAAATAACTATAAATGGCTGACAAACTATTATTGAGTTGATCCGTTACCGCCACTCCAATGAGTTTATCTTGGTCAAAAACTTCAATGTAAGTGGGTTTAAGCCAGCTGCACAGCAGGAAGTCATTATATTGATCTTCACTCGGAGGATACATTGGCCCATCAGAATGGCGGCCACTGATATAACGTTCGTATAATGCGTAGTGTTCAGCTGAACACTCATCTGTGACTTGCCATCTTAAGTCCTGATTGTTTTTGATGGTGCGTTTTTGTCGTTTAGAAAGTTTAAATTCGGGCACCACAACGCGAATAGATTGACATGCTGAGCAACTCGGACAGCGTGGTTTATAAATAGAGTTGCCATTTCGCCTAAAGCCCATGCCAAGTAATTGTTCAAATAGCGCGCCGTCCAACTGTGGCTCTTGAATAATTAATAGCTGCTCTTGAAGCCCATCAATATAGCTACAATCAAAAGGGTGACTAATGCCGACACTGATGCTTCTAGATGTCAAAATATACCTCTTGAGTAACCCAAGCTTGATTATCAATAACTTGATTACGTAATTGTTTTAAGGTTTGTAAAAACTCATTTCTAGGTACAGGTTTCGCACCTAAGTTTTCTAAATGTGGGTTCATAATTTGTGCATCAATCAGCTTAAAACCATGTTTGGCAATATGCTGATTAAGCATTGCAAATGCAGCTTTTGATGCATTAGTTTGGCGATGAAACATTGATTCTCCACAAAATACACTACCTACCGCTATTCCATATAAACCGCCAACAAGTGTTTTATCATCCCACACTTCAATTGAGTGAGCTTTACCCAAAGAGTGTAATTTAATATAGGCATTTTGAATATCGGATGAAATCCAAGTGCCTTGCTCACTGGCTCTTGGTTCTGAACATGCTTTGATTACCTCTGCAAAGGCATGATTAATGGTAAATCGCCACGTTGATTTTTTCAGGCATTTTCGCATTGTTTTGTTTAGCGGCTGAGTTTGTGGAGTAAATACCGCTCTTGGGTGAGGTGACCACCATAGGATGGGATCATCATCGTTAAACCAGGGGAAAATGCCTTGATAATAGGCTTCGACTAATCGAGTTGGTGATAAATCACCGCCAACCGCCAGTAAGCCATTTGGTTCGTCAAGTGCTTGCATGGGATCAGGAAACTGAGGAAGGTGATTTAAATAAGACAGTGAGTTCACAATTAAGTATATTATTAAATAGGTCTTATCTATACGTTAGCGGAATTTTGCTTATGTTGAAACTCACAAACAGCTCAGTGATGGTTTTTAGTGCACTTTTGGTCATATTATCAGGGGTAATGAGTAGCACAGCACTAGCGGCATATGAGCGTAATCAGGCAGTGCCAGTTGAAAAGGTAATCTATGGCCAAGTCGAATCAATTAAACACGTTACTCAAACGCAATTAGTCGAAGATCGTAACCTTGGCTGGAAAACCTTTGGCGGTGCATTAATAGGTGGCGTTATTGGGCATCAGTTTGGTGGTGGCTCAGGACAGGATGTCGCAACCGTATTAGGCGCATTACTTGGTGGTGCTGCAGCCAACCAATACGGCAACTCAACTCGTACACTTGAATATAAACTAATTGAAATGATGATTAATTTAGACGATGGAACACAAGTCATGGTGATACAAGACTTAGATCCTGGAATGTCATTTGTTGCAGGTGACGAAGTGCGTGTTGTGTATTTAACCGGTTATGTTCGTGTGGATTTAGCCATGTAATGAACGGATAGTAAAATCACATTTTTTGTGTGATTCGCGCAATAAAAAAGGAGCCTCAGTGGCTCCTTTTGTGATTGGTCGCTAGATCAGTAACAGTAAGCTTGTATTAGAAACCGCGAGGTAAGGTATTTTTACCTGCATTTGCTAATTTTTCACGCCATAGTTCTTTAGGTGTTTTACCGCCTGAAGTGTTGGCTTTTTTAGCAGTAGGCTTTTTCGCTTCAGTTTTGGCTGCAACAGCTTTTTTGGCTGCAGGCTTTTTAGCGACAACTTTTTCTGCAACAGGTGCTTCTGTTTGACCTTGAGTCACTTCAAGGTGCATTTTCTCAAGATCGCTAAAGCGTAAAGACTTGCCGCCATCAATTTTATACCAGCTGCCTTTCTGCTCGATTTCAACAGTTTTTGAAGTTTGTTTTTCAAGAGCAGCTTTAAGTTCGGCGATAAGCGCTTCTTTAGTCAAGTTTGACATATTGAGACCTATTTTTCTGTAATGAATAGTTTTATTTAATGTTTTCAACATCCCTTAGCGCTAATTTTAGTGTTTAAAGTACCCAAAAGTCCAATTTAAGCCAAAATCGCTTAGCAAATAAGCAATGTTAACAAGGGTTTTTCAATAAGTATTGGTCTGCGTTACACTATTAATATCAAAAATTTTAGGGTTAGTTTTATGTCATTAACGTCTGTATCTCGCGAGCAATTATCCAACTATCTAAATGATTTTCTTAGCGTTAGCCAATTTAAAGATTATGCACCTAATGGACTGCAGGTTCAGGGCACAGATACGATTAGTACCATAGTCACTGGGGTAACAGCCTGCCAAGCGCTCATTGACCAAGCGGCTGCAGTGAATGCTGATGCCATATTGGTTCATCATGGATTTTTTTGGAAAAATGAACCAGAAGTGCTTACAGGGATGAAATATAAGCGAATTAAAACGCTTATGAGTCACGATATGAATTTATTCGGCTATCATTTACCACTAGATGCCCATGAAACTATTGGGAATAATGCAGAACTTGCTAAGAAGTTAGGATTAGTCGATGTTGAAGTGTGTGCAGATATTCCACAAAATTTACTCTGGAAAGGAAAACTTGCAACGCCACTTTCGCCTCTACAATTAAGTGAGTTATTGAATCAAAAATTATATCGCCAACCATTTCATATAGGCGATGATGAGCAAATAATTTCATCGTTGGCATGGTGTACAGGTGGAGCGCAAGATTATATTGATCATGCTGCGGCTTTGGGAGTTGATGCATTTATTAGTGGTGAAGTTTCTGAGCGCACGTATCACTGTGCAATGGAGCTGGGAATCCATTATTTTGCTGCTGGCCACCATGCAACTGAGCAATTTGGTATTCAAGCATTAGGTGAACATTTAGCTGAAAAGTTTGGTTTGACACATCAGTTTATTGATATTGTTAATCCTGTTTAATCAATAGAAAAACCAAAGGTTAACGCCATGACTGAATATTTTATTCAAGCATTTATTTATTTATCAGCAGCGGTTATCGCAGTGCCTATTGCTCAACGCATGGGCTTAGGTTCCGTACTTGGCTATTTGATCGCAGGGGTTGTCATTGGACCGATTGTTGGGTTAGTCGGAAGTGAAACCAACACCATTCAGCATTTTGCAGAATTTGGCGTCGTCATGATGCTATTTTTAGTCGGTCTGGAGCTTGAACCTAAAATGCTCTGGTCGATGAGACATCGATTAGTGGGCATGGGTGGGCTGCAAGTCGGCTTATCGGCAGGTATTGTGATGGCTATTGCTATGATGTTTGAAATGTCATGGACGGTCGCGTTAACTATTGGCTTAATTTTCTCCTTATCTTCCACAGCGATTGTTTTACAAACGTTAGATGAAAAAGGCTTAACCAAAACAACGGCTGGTAAGAATGCATTTGGCGTGTTGTTATTTCAAGACATCGCGGTAATCCCTATGCTTGCGCTTATTCCGCTCCTAGCGCTTCCTGAATTAGTTGAAGCTGCGCAGTCCTCAGTGACAGCTGCTGCTGAGCACCACGAAGAACTTTCTTTAGTTGCAGACTTACATGGTGGTTTATATGCGCTGGTATTAGTGCTTTCAATCGGCTTGGTTGTATTTGGGGGACATTACTTGAGTCGGCCTGTATTCAGGTTTATCGCAGATTCAGGGGTGCGTGAGATCTCAACTGCGGCGGCTTTACTTTTGGTGATTGGGATTGCAACGCTAATGAGCTTAGTGGGGGTATCACCTGCACTTGGTACATTCTTAGCGGGTGTCGTACTTGCAAACAGTGAATTTAAACATGAGCTTGAAACACATATTGGTCCATTTAAAGGGTTATTGCTAGGCTTGTTTTTCATAACGGTCGGCGCAGGTATCGACTTTGAAATCCTTTGGAATTATCTCGGAGTGATATTAGGCGTCACAGCTGCTGTGATGCTATTGAAAGCGCTGGTATTATTAGTGCTGAGCTTTATATTTCGCATCAAAGGAAGTGATAGATGGTTATATACTCTGAGCTTGGCGCAAGCAGGTGAGTTTGGTTTTGTATTGTTAAGTTTTAGTCAGCAAAACCATGTAATTTCGCAAGAAATTGCGCAGCCGTTATCAATAGTCGTTGCGTTATCTATGTTCCTTACTCCTGGGTTATTCATTTTTTACGAAAAAGTCATCTTGCCTAAATACGAGAAAACCTCGAATGATCGAGAGCAAGATGAAGTCGATGAGCAGGGAGCAGTCATCATTGCAGGTATTGGTCGTTTCGGACAGATTGTGAATCGTTTACTGCTGTCTAATGGCGTTAAAACCGTCGTGCTGGATCACCAAGCGACCCAAGTAGACAACTTACGTAAAATCAATACGAAAGCTTACTATGGTGATGCAACTCGTCCTGATTTACTTGAGACGGCTGGCGTTGCCACAGCGTCAGCATTTGTTGTAGCGATTGATAACCCACAGAGTAGCGTTGAGCTCGTCAAGCACCTTAAGCACAAGTATCCTCACTTAAAAGTGATCAGCCGTGCATTTGATCGGGGGCATGGTCATTTGTTACGTCAAGCTGGAGCCGATTATGTTGAATCTGAAACGTTCAGGTCGGCATTGAAAGTAGGCGCTGAATCAATGAAAGCTATGGGGTTCTCTTCAGAGTTGGTCGAGCGACAAAAACAAACGTATATGAGAGTGGAAAAAGAAGCTTCTGAAGTACTGTATAACGAATGGGCTGGTCGCACTGACGGTGAGAAGTTTGGCGGTGACTTTATTAATCTATTCATTGAATATGAAGAGCGTTTGAAGGAAGCGATTGAAGCGGACACAGAGGCTTATAAAAGTCAGCGTTTTGCTCAAGAAGCGCCATGCGATCCTGAAAATGTGAACGCTTGCGAAGATGCTAATCCAAAGGTGATGTCATAATATGTTTTCTGGGTAGCTAGAAGCTGACTCATAAATAAAAAGGCCGTCAATTGACGGCCTTTTTTGTATTAACTCACCAGAGACTACATCACTCGCATGCCTGGTTTAGCGCCAGCGTGTGGTTCTAAAATCCAGATATCTTTTCCACCAGGGCCTGCTGCTAACACCATGCCTTCAGATTCGCCAAACTTCATCTTACGCGGCGCAAGGTTAGCGACCATGACAGTGTGTTTACCAATTAAATCTTCTGGTGCATAAGCTGATTTAATGCCTGCAAATACTTGTTTAGTTTCACCGCCTAAATCAAGCTCTAAACGAAGGAGTTTATTCGCTTTTTCAATGTGCTCAGCTTTAGCAATGAGTGCAATACGTAAATCGACCTTAGCAAAATCATCAAAAGTGATTTCAGGTGCTAACGGCTCTTTTTCAAGTTCTGTTTGCACTTGCTCAGCTTTAGGGGCTTTGGTTTCTGCAACTTGAAGATTTTCAGTTGACGCTTCAATAATCGCCTCAATACTCTTCATTTCAATACGTTGCATTAACGCTTTAAACTTAGCAATTTCGTGGCCTGCTAAATCTTGGTTTAAATTGTCCCAAGTTAAGGTTAACTGTAGGAAGCTTTCAACTTTTTCAGCTAACTGAGGCAACACTGGTTTTAGGTAAGTCACCAAAATACGGAACAAGTTAAGTGCATTACTACAAACTTGATGCGCTTCTTCTTGTTTTGCTTCGTCTTTGATTAACTGCCAAGGTGCAGCATCGGCAACATAAGCGTTCGCCATATCGGCAAGTGCCATGATTTCACGCATCGCTTTACCGAATTCACGGGTTTCATACAAATCAGCAATAAGATCTTGTTTAGCTAAGAAAGCCTCTGTTAACGACATATCGTTAATTTTAGCTAACTTACCTTCAAATCGTTTACTGATAAAACCAGCCGTGCGAGATGCTAAGTTTACCAATTTACCGACTAGATCTGAGTTTACGCGTTGAGCGAAGTCTTCAAGGTTTAAATCTAAGTCATCAACACGGCTATTTAATTTAGCGGCATAGTAATAACGAAGGTACTCAGGGTTTAAGTTATCTAAGTAGGTACGGGCTTTGATGAAGGTGCCCTTTGATTTAGACATCTTTGCGCCGTTCACTGTGACGTAACCATGAGCAAAAACACTCGTAGGTTTACGCACACCTGCGCCATCAAGCATTGCAGGCCAGAATAAACCGTGGAAGTTTACGATATCTTTACCGATAAAGTGATAAAGCTCGGTGCTTGAATCTTTATTCCAGTATTCTTCAAAGTTCAGATCATCACGTTTATCACATAAGTTTTTGAATGAACCCATGTAACCAATTGGGGCATCTAGCCACACATAGAAAAACTTGCCTGGTTGCTCTGGAATTTCGAACCCAAAATACGGCGCATCACGTGAGATATCCCACTGTTGTAATCCTTGGTCGAACCATTCTCTTAATTTGTTAGCAATTTCAGGTTGTAAAGAACCTGATGAAAGCCACTCACCGAGCATGGTTTCAAATGCAGGTAAGTCAAAAAAGAAGTGTTCACTGTCTTTCATGACTGGAGTTGCACCTGATACAACAGAGTAAGGATTGATTAAATCTGTTGTGCTGTAAGTTGCACCGCAGTTGTCACAGTTATCACCGTATTGATCTTCACTTTTACATTTAGGGCAGGTGCCTTTAACGAAACGATCCGGTAAAAACATTTCTTTTTCAGGATCATATAATTGCGAGATAGTTTTGGTTTTGATGTAACCGCCATCGCGTAATTTTAAGTAAATATCACTGGCTAATTCACGGTTCTCATCACTGTGAGTACTGTGAAAGTTATCAAATTGAATATTAAAGTCCGCGAAATCTTGTTCATGCTCTTTTTGTACTTGAGCAATCATTTCTTCTGGGGTAATTCCCATTTGTTGAGCTTTGAGCATGATTGGGGTGCCATGGGCATCATCAGCACAAATATAGTGACATTCATGTCCACGAAGCTTTTGGTAACGAGACCAAATATCAGTTTGAATATACTCAAGCATATGACCTAAATGGATAGGACCATTGGCATATGGGAGGGCACTTGTCACCAGGATTTTACGTTGTGAATTTGTCATTTCGTCTCAACAATCGATTACACTAAATATATGGTCAAGATACTAACCGATCAAAGTGATTATTTCATCAAACAACAACAAAAACGGCTAAATTAGCGCTCATTTTTCTCTAATTCTGGTACACTTGGGCAAATTTTTCGCTGGGAGTTCTGCTTTTGTCTACTTCGCATACAGATTATCAATTAAGTGATGACCTTCTTGGTCCAGTATTGAGTATTTTAGATGCATATCAAGATCCATATTTAGCCGAAGGGTTAGTGTCTGCAGGTTGTGTTAATAAGCTTGCGATAGAAGGCAAACGACTGCTTCTTGGCTTGGTATATCCTTACCCTTGTATGACGCAATATCGCGATACGGTTATGGATGTGACAAAAAAGCTCGCCGTGTTAGACGCCATCGACGAAGTCGAATGCGAAATTGATTTCCAGCCTCGCGTATTTTCAGCCATTGCTTCAGTAGAACCTATTCCAAATATCAAGCAAGTGATTGCAGTGGCTTCTGGTAAAGGTGGTGTCGGTAAATCTACAACTGCAGTCAACCTTGCGTTGGCATTAAAAGCAGAAGGCGCTGAAGTCGGTATTTTAGATGCTGATATTTATGGTCCATCAATCCCAATGATGTTGGGGCTTCAAGGTTTTAAACCTACATCACCAGATGGCAAAATGATGACAGCAGCTTCTGCACATGGCATTTCTGCTCAATCAATTGGCTTTATGCTAGGTGATGGAGAAGCCGCTGTTTGGCGCGGTCCAATGGCAGCAGGTGCATTGAACCAGTTATTAACTGAAACTCAGTGGCCAGAATTAGATTATTTAGTGATTGATTTGCCACCAGGAACTGGTGACATACAATTAACACTGTCACAAAAGTTTCCAGTCAGTGGCACGGTTGTTGTTACAACACCACAAGATATCGCACTTGAAGATGCTAAAAAAGGCATCACCATGTTCCAAAAAGTGGATATTCCAGTTTTAGGTATCATCGAAAACATGAGTTTTCATTTATGTCCTGAATGTGGTCATAAAGAACATCCTTTTGGTACCCATGGCGGCAGCAAGATTGCTGAACGTTATGAAGTGCCATTATTGGGCGCATTGCCGCTTAATATTAATATTCGTGAGTCAATGGATGAAGGTAACCCTGCGGTTGCCAGTAAGCCAGACTCAGAAGTTGCTGCTATTTATCGTGAAATTGCCCGTAAAGTGGGTGCGCAACTTGCCAAGCAGCAAAACAAAAACACAGTTTCAATCAGTATTTCAGACGACGAGTAAGGTTAAGTAATGAATTCTCAGCAATGTGTCATTATTGGTATCGCAGGTGCTTCAGCATCAGGCAAAAGTTTAATTGCCCAAACGATTTTTGAAGAACTAAAGCGCGACCTGGGCACCGATCAAATCGGTGTGATTAATGAAGATGCGTATTACCGTGACCAAAGTCATATGACAATGGAAGACCGTGTTAAAACCAATTATGATCATCCTAAAGCACTGGATCATCAACTATTAGCTGAACACCTTAAGCAATTGAAGAAGGGTGAGCAGGTAAATATTCCTTGTTATAGCTACAAAGAACATACTCGCATGAGTAAAACGCTGGATATGCAGCCTAAAAAGGTCATTATCTTAGAAGGTATTTTATTGTTAACTGATCCTAAATTACGTGAACTTATGGATGCGAGTGTATTCATGGACACACCGCTGGATATTTGTTTCTTACGTCGTTTAACTCGTGACGTTGCAGAGCGCGGCCGTACAATGGAATCGGTTATTGCGCAATATAAAGCAACAGTGCGCCCAATGTTCTTACAGTTTATTGAACCTTCAAAACAGCATGCTGATATCATTGTTCCTCGTGGTGGTAAAAACAGAATTGCGACGGATATTTTAAAAGCTCGTATTCAGCATCTATTAGCAAGATAATATCTTCGCTTTTATACAGATGCTTGTTTAAGTGATAAATTATAGGCTCTAATTCAGAGCCTATTTTTTAATGACGCTTTTAAATAGTATTACACCGCTTGTTATTTTAACTATCACCTACAAGATACGTAAATATGGCGTTGCGGCGGGGTGTTACAAATGACTTGCAATAACTCATTGATGTAAATTGATAATAGATTAAGTAAGAAAGTAGTTTTCACCCGCAGGGATAGATTCAGGATAAAACATGGCTTTAGTATTTGTGAACGGACAATCTGATAATACTATTCAAGCGCTCGACAGGGGGCTTGCATATGGCGATGGCGTATTTGCAACTATGCGAGTTTCCAATAGTCAGTTGATGTTTATTGAAGCGCACCTGTCTCGGTTAAACCAAGCTTGCCTTAGATTAGGTTTCCAACCTCCCGTATTATCTGATTTACAGTCCCGTTTGCAAAAGCATGCACAATCACTCGGTGAGGGATGTATAAAGCTCTTAATTAGTCGTGGTGTTGGTGGACGCGGTTATACCGCCCCATCGAATCCGACTATAACTGAAGTGATATCACTGCATGAGATACCAAAGCATTACCAAGGTTGGCAGCAGCAAGGCATTAGTTTGTCAGTTTCATCTGTACAGTTGGCTAAACAGCCGTTATTAGCGGGAATGAAGCATTTAAATCGCCTTGAACAAGTGTTGATTAAACAGTATGAATTAACAGCTAAGGCAGATGATTGGCTTATTCTGGATACTGATAATCATGTTGTTGAAACTTCAATGGCTAATATATTTTTGGTCAAAGGTAACCAAGTGATTACCCCAAAACTTTCTGATAGCGGTGTGGCGGGCGTAATGCGAGAGCAAGTCATCAACACATTGCTAGATAATCATTTTGCTGTAATGGCGACAAAGGTGACAATGGATGATATTAAAAACGCTGACCATGTCTTTATCACCAATAGTTTATTGGGTATGGTAAATATTAATTCAATTATTGATCGCCAAGTTAATGCCAGCTTAAGCTCGACCACTCACTATAAACCTTGGCAGTACACCACACCATTATTAACCCAGCTAACATTGTCACTATAAAATAATATGAAAAAAACACTCACGATACTTCTTACATCTTTGATGACACTGACTACGGTTGCGTGTGTGGTAGGGTTTTGGGCCTACCAACAGATTTTGGCCTACCCCAAACAAGCACTCAAGCTTAAAGAGCCGACCGAGTTAGTGATTGCCCAAGGTATGAATATTACTAAGCTAGGAAAAGAACTTGAAACAAATGGAACGCTTTCTGATAGTTGGAAATTTAAATATTTATTAAAAATTAAGCCTGAATATGCGCATATAAGAACAGGGTTATATCAAATTAATCCTGGAGACAATATCGAGACATTATTAACAAAACTAAACCGAGGCGACGAAATGACTTTTTCGTTGACCTTAATTGAAGGTAAAACCATTAAAGAATGGCATGAAGCATTAACTGATTTGCCGCATTTAACGTTTGATGAGGACGTATTTAATCGAGTGCTGCTAAAAAATGGTGATGATTCAGGATTACCTGAAGGAAAGTTTTTTCCCGAAACTTATCAATATCAAGCCAACGAATCTCTTGAGTCAATTTTAAATCGCAGCTATCAGATGATGCAAAAGACCTTAGAGCAAGCTTGGGAAGAGCGAGATAAGGAACTTAAACTCAAGACGCCTTATGAATTACTAACAATTGCATCTATTATTGAGAAAGAAACAGGTAAGCCATCAGAGCGTGATTGGGTTGCCGCAGTGTTTAATAACAGATTGAAACTTGGGATGCGCTTGCAAACCGATCCAACAGTGATTTATGGCATGGGTGAGCGCTATAACGGAAATATCACGCGCGCTGATTTACGCGAGAAAACAGCATTTAATACCTATCGAATAAATGGGCTACCGCCTACACCAATCGCAGCCCCAAGTAAGGCTGCTATTTTTGCCGCTGCGAAACCAGCTGACGTGAAGTATTTATACTTTGTATCAAGAAATGACGGTAGTCATGTATTTTCAGAGACATTAGCACAACATAATCGTGCCGTTAACGAGTATCAGAGAAACAGAAAATGATTGAACAAAAAGCGAAGTTTGTCGTAATTGAAGGCCTCGAAGGCGCAGGAAAATCAAGTGCGATTGAACTTGTAAAAACACTCATTACCTCCCATACCGGAAAAGCGCCGGTGTGTACTCGTGAGCCTGGTGGAACACCATTAGCTGAGAAAATGCGCGATTTAGTAAAAATTGCTGATGAAACCGATCCTTTATGTGATGAAGCAGAATGCTTACTTTTTTATGCTGCAAGGGCTCAGCTTATTGCCAATGTAATTAAGCCAGCACTTGCTGACAATACATGGGTATTAGGCGACCGCCATAACTTGTCATCTTTAGCCTATCAAGGCGGTGGAAGAGGGTTGATGCCGCTTGTAAAGTCAATCAGTGATATTACCTTAAAAGGGTTTAAACCGGATTTGACCTTATACTTGGATATTGAGCCAAAACTTGGGCTTGAGCGAGCAGCAAATCGTGGTGCACTGGATAGAATTGAAGTTCAAAAAATCGAATTTTTTGAACGCGCACGAGCAACATTTTTAGATTTTGCGGCAAAAGATGACTCTATTATTGTTATTGATGCCAGTAAAACCCTTGAAGAAGTGCATCAACAAATTACGACAGAATTAACGGCAAGATTATCTTGAATAGCACCACTTCACGACAAACAGTGAGACAATAATGCAGGCATTTTATTTGAACCAACTTCCGTGGTTAGATGCGCCATTTACGCGTTTTGTTAACGAGCGACTTAGTGGTCATAGTGCTCATGCGCAACTGGTAAGCATTGAACAAGGGTATGGCGGGCATATTCTTGCTAGGGAAATGGCTGAAGCTGCAATGTGCACTCAACTAACACCTGTTGGCGCATGTGGGCAATGCAAAAGTTGTTTATTGTTTAAAGCAGGAACACACCCAGATTGTCATGTTATTAAAGCTGATGGAACACAGATTAAAGTGGATCAAATACGTGACTTGTGCCAAAAACTCACGGTGACAGCGCAGCAAGGTGGTCAACGGGTTGCAATTATTCAAAATAGTGAGCAATTTAACCTTGCTTCAGCAAATGCACTATTAAAAACATTGGAAGAACCTGGGAATAATATTTTAATTATTTTACAAACTGATGTGCCGTCTCGATTACTTGCTACAATTAAAAGTCGTTGCCAACAGGTGGCTTACCTTAAACCTAACAAGCAACAAGTGCTTGATTGGTTAAATCAATTCCAACTACTGCCTCCTGCACCAGAAGGCCAAAAAACACATGATGTCACTTGGTGCTTAGGTATGATGGGTGGACCGTTAAAATTGGCTGAGAGTTTAGAAAATGAGCATTATCATAAGCTATTAACTTTCCGACAAGATTGGGCTAAAAGTATTCAGTCAGGTCATCTTAGTGGTAGTTTAATCAAGGTTTCTGAACAGCAAATTGTTGACGCACTTAATGTTTTATATTTGTACTTGCGACAATATGTGTTAAAAAGTAAAAAGATAGATCCATTAGCGACAAGTAACATTATTGGTTTGTCTTCGAAAGTGGCACAAATGTGTCAGCGATTAACGACAATGGCGAGTATTAATGCCCCAGCATTATGCCAAGACTATATACTCGAATTTAGACAACTTATTCATCTTAAATAATAGACTGAGACTATGACCGATCTTGTGGTAAATTTTGATACTCTGCACCAATTGTACAGAGCTTATATGCCTTTTATTAAACCTGCGGGTTTATTTATTTCAACGACTGAAAGCCATTTTTTAGGGCAAGAGTTGTCTATTTCATATAAATTACCTGGTACATCTCAAATGACCGACTTTAAAGGTGTTGTGGTTTGGATTAACCCTTTAGGCGCATCAGGTGGCAGGCCAGCAGGTATTGGTGTCAAAATTAAAACCGATCCTGAAAGCCATAAACACCATATTGAAAAATTGCTTTCAAGTGAACTTTCTTCAAGTGATTTGACCTGCACTATGTAGCTAGGTATTCTTGCTGGCTTATTTTCGTTTTAGATAAAATACCCATGTTAATTGACTCTCATTGCCACTTGGACCGTTTAAAAGCGGCGCCAGATCAACCTAGTTTACAAGCTATCATCGACGCTGCTAAATCTCGCGGTGTAGATTACCTGTTATGCGTTAATGTCCGCCAACAAGGTTTCGAATCAATGCGTGAGAAAATGGCGCAATTCGATAACGTATTCCTTTCTTCTGGTGTGCACCCATTAGATGTTCAAGAAGGGCTAAATGTAGCTGAAATCAAACAATTTGCGACTGATAAAAAGGTGGTTGCAATTGGTGAAACGGGTTTAGATTATTTTTACGCTCCAGAAACGAAAACGCTGCAACAACAATGTTTCGAGCAGCAAATTGCCTTGGCTGTTGAAGTGAATAAACCGCTGATTGTCCATACACGTGATGCCCGTGAAGACACTATTTCAATGTTAAAAGCAGGCGGTGCTGATAAAGTTGGTGGTGTATTACATTGCTTTACTGAAAACTGGGAGATGGCGAAGGCGGCGATTGACTTAGGTTTTTATATCTCAGTGTCTGGTATTGTGACGTTTAAAAATGCTGGTGAATTACGCAGTGTTATTCGACAAGTGCCGCAAGATAGATTACTTGTTGAAACTGACTCACCGTATTTAGCGCCCGTACCGCACAGAGGTCAGGAGAATCAACCAGCTTATGTGCGTGATGTCGCTGAATTTGTCGCTGAACTTCGTGGTGAGAAATATGAAGAGTTAGCTCGTTATACCTCTGAGAACTTCTTTAACCTTTTCACAGATGCAGCGAAACTCATTGGTCGCTAGTTTCAGACAAAAAAAGACCCAAAACTATCCAATTGTTCTGGGTCTAGGGGAATGGCTCTTCATAAAAGAGCCTTGCGCTACTGTTGAGAGGCTATTCTCAGTAAATCAGTTAAGTTGTATTCAGTTAAGTTGCATTCAGTTAAGTTGCATTCAGTTAAGTTGCATTCAGTTAAGTTGCATTGTGGTCTACATTCAGGAATGTTTCGCGAGCACAACTTGATTCACAAATTATAGTTATCATTTGTCATATTGCACATTTATTGAACGATAATTATGCGAATAACCTACTTTGGGATGACGCTAGTGTATAAAAGCAGCCACAAGTGACTTCGTGCATAGCTTCTATTGTTTTGATTTAATTAAACTTTATCTATTTTATCTTTAACCAAATCACGTGGTAGATTGTTCTTTAATCTATGGCCTAAATGTTTGACGACACCTAATGGTGTTTGATTAAAACTAACCAACATTTCTCCCATTGCCGACTGTTCAATCCCATCAATCTCTTGAGTTGAAATGTCTCTGCCCATCAAAAACTCAATGGCTTGAGCGCGGCTCAGTTCAATGACTCGCTCTGTATTTTGGATATAATGACTTAACGCCATGATAGCTTCGTGCTTAACCTTAAAGCCTTTCTTCATCACATCTGCGAGTTTAAACCCGATACGTTGGAACCGCATCAAACCAATAAACTCGTTGAACTTAGTAGGGAATAGCCAGTACTCATCATCACGCAGCATCACAGTATAATTTTCAGGAAGCTGGATATTGAATTGTTGGCTGAAGTAGGCTTTGATAGCCACTACTTGTTTGCTATTAGCCGATACAAACGGGAAGTTGCGTTGCGGTTTGGGGCATTTTTTCAATCTTGGTACTGAGGTTATTTTTTTTATTTTAGCGACAAAAAAACCTTCACTGTCGTAAATCTGTGGCCAAACATGTAAAAAGCCTTCTTCAGTACATGCTTTTTCAGCACCAGGAAATAAACCATTAAGTGGCATAAACTCAACCGCATCTGGATACTGTTGCTGAATATAGTGACAAATCTGCTGATTTTCGATTTGGCTGAGTGTACAAGTGGAATACACTAAAGTTCCACCAGGCTTGAGCGCTAATAATGCTGATTCTATAAGCACTTTCTGTGTTTCTGCTATGTCAGTAACGTCATCTAATTGCCAATGCTTTAGGGCGTTCGGGTCCTTACGTACTGTGCCTTCACCGCCGCACGGGGCATCAAGTAAAATAGCATCAAACTTTTCATATAAGTATTCACCGAACACTTTACCGTCAAAATGGGTAAGGGCACATTGATTCACTCCCATACGCTGCACATTAGCATGTAATATTTTAACTCGGCTTGATGAGTATTCATTTGCTATGAGTAAGCCATGGTTATTCATTAGGGCAGCGAGTTGTGTGGTTTTAGAACCGGGTGCAGAGGCAACGTCGAGTACCGTCTCCAGTATGTTGCTATCTGTGCTATCAAATAGTGCTACGGGCGGCAACATAGAGCTAGCTTCTTGAATATAAAATAGCCCTTGTATATGTTCTACCATGTTACCTGGTTGCTGATCTTCAGAGTGAGTAATCCAAAAACCTTCACTACACCAAGGGATAGGTTCATAACTCCAGTTTTTTTGCTTCATTATGTCGATAAAAGCAGCCACAGAAATTTTGAGAGTGTTGACTCTAATGGACTTTCTAAGTGGGCGCTGACACGCTGCAATAAACTCATCTAGATCAAGATGTTCAGGTAGTTCTGAAGAAATGTGAGTGAGGTAATTTGGGTTAATTTGCGCCATAGTAAAAAAATTCGATAAAACAACTGTGTAATTATGGATTAGATTATATCATGCATTTATCACCGTGAGTTCCTCGGGCAATAATGATGGAGTATTAAGTGCTGAATCGAGTTTGGTTGTTCTTTTTTGTAACGGCTGCTATTGCGATTGTTATTCAACTATTCAATGGTCATGTCGGAGTATTGAGTGATGCTGTAAATGGCATATTTAGTAGTGCGAAACTCGCCGCTGAGATATCAATTGGCTTAATCGGTGTGCTTGCTCTGTGGATGGGGCTAATGCAAGTAGGAGAGAAAGCTGGTGTAGTTGGTGTTTTCGCCAAATTATTTGAACCGTTATTATCTAAATTAATGCCAGAGGTACCTCGAGGTCATCCCGCTTATGGCAGTATGACGATGAACCTGACAGCTAATATGCTTGGTCTAGATAACGCAGCAACTCCACTTGGCTTAAAAGCCATGCACGACTTACAAAGCTTGAACCCGGATAAAGCTGTCGCGACCAATGCACAAATTCTTTTCTTGGTATTAAATACTTCATCTGTGACTTTAGTACCTGTAACCGTTTTTCTATATCGAGCGCAGCAGGGCGCGGCAGCGCCGGCTGACGTTTTCTTACCGATATTATTAGCAACGGTTGCATCAACCGTTGTCGGCCTGACTGTGGTGGCGATAGTACAGCGTTTATCATTGCTAAATACCGTGGTGCTGGGGTATGGCGCAGTTCTATTTAGTGGATTAACCGCAAGTGTATTCTATCTGCTAACCTTATCAGCATCAGCCATTGGCACCATTTCTACAGCACTCGGTAACGGGATTTTATTATTATTAATTTTGAGTTTTATCTTAATTGCAGGCTACCGGAAAGTCGCAATATACGATGAGTTTGTAGAAGGTGCCAAAGGAGGTTTTTCTCAAGCTATAACCTTAATCCCTTATTTGTTAGCGATGCTGTTAGCGATTGGAATGTTAAGGGCATCCGGTGCGCTAGATTATGCATTACAGGGGCTTGCAGGTCTTGTGTCCATGATGGGGTTTGATAATCGTTTTGTTGATGCCATGCCTACTGCGTTAATGAAGCCTTTTAGTGGTTCCGGCGCACGGGCCATGATGTTAGAAACGATGGAGCATCATGGTGTTGACTCTTTTGCTGGCCGATTATCAGCAATTTTCCAAGGTAGCACAGAAACCACTTTTTATGTGTTAGCTGTTTACTTTGGTTCTGTAGGGATCCGAAATAGCCGCCATGCACTGGGCTGTGGTTTGGCTGCCGATGTCGGCGGAATAATTGCTGCTATTGCAGTGTGCTATTGGTTCTATGGTTAAGTGAACGTCAGACATTTACCAATTTATTTAAGCGTTTACTGTGAATTCAGGTTTTAATGAGCTTATTGATGTTTGATTAGAAAAAAGTCGGCAAATGCCGACTTTTTAAATGTTCCTTGAAGCTAACGTCACTTAATCTAATGTAACTAGAAAACTGACCCAGTTCAGTTTACATAGTGTCATTTTAATGATTACGGCTTCACTTGTTCTGGCTGCCATCTACGCCATTCTTCTTTCATCTTGTTGTAAAGGTTAAATCTCGCACCTGAAGCGATTTGATTTGCTGGGGTAGTGATGTCTTCGGTAACAACAGAAATCCCGCCTGACAGCAGTGTTTCTAGTGAACCGGTTTCGATTTGTGCACCAGAGAAAATCCCAACCTCAAGTTTGATACCGGATGCGTCCCAGAAGCGGCTGCTTTGATTAACTAAGTGCGTGTATTGCTTTTCGATATGGGAGTACATCAATACCTTGTTGCCGTTTTCTGATAATGAATAACCATCAACTTGGCCAATAGAAATACCTCTGAAGAAAATAGGGGTACCCACTTTGATAGAACCCAGTTGACTATCTTCAAGGACTAACGTGACTGCATCAGCATCGATATTTGCATCATATCGGGCTGACAAATGTGCGGTAAAGTTATCGCTAATATCAGTTTGATTACCCGGTAAAACACCGATGTAAGGGCCGGTGATTAGGGTTTCTGGGGCTGTTATACCCGTTAAAGATATTTGCGCATCAACCACAAAATATTCACTGTCCGCTTTAGTAAAGTGATCAGCATATTCACCGTATAAATAGGCACTTGCTGTTAACGTATCGAGGTTTTGATTTAACTTCACCTGCTGCACTATACCAATTTGATGGCCTTGATAGCGAATCGCTGCTTTTTCAGAAACTTTTGCTTCAGCAGGCAAGATTAAGGTAATGGCTTTAGCCTGTTTAAGCGCTAAGGCTTTAGAGTCATACAAGCGAGATACATTGCCTGGTTGGTCATTATCAAGTAAACCCAGGCTAATACTGCCTTTGAGTGCACCTTCTAAAGGTGCCACATCGACTTCGATACCAGACAAGCTTGCATTGATATTTGCTGCATCGTTACGCCAAAATACACTTGAGTCTTTAATCAACTGTTTAAACTTATTTTGTATTGCGATACGAATCGAGAATTGGTCTGTATTGCTGTTCCAATAAACTTCTTTAACGCTACCGATTTGCATTTTTTTGTAATAAATAGGAGAACCTGTAGATAACCCCGCGCCATCGATACTGTCGAGTGTTAATGTGGTGATGTTATTTTTATTAAGGGCGATAAGTGCGTCATCATTAGAACGATACAAGGCAAATTTTGCCTGCGGGGTAACTAATGCTTTATTTTTTCCTTTAACCAAGGAAACCGCACCTTCAATAACAGTGTTTAAATCTCTTGTTGTTACAGATACGCCGTCTAAAGAGGCGTCAATACTTAACGCTGACTCTGTGACGAAATAACTATCAGTTGTTAATAGTGAGGCGAACTCAGGTAAAATTTCGACTTGGTACAGAACACCGGTAAAGTCTTCGGTTAATGTCACTTCAGTGATAGTACCAATAGGCATCTGTTTAAATCTAACTTCTGCGCCTGCGGTTAAGCCACTGTGTTCATCAGAAGTAAGTTGTATTGTGAGCTTTTGCGCTTGAAGTAAATCTGGCGCTTCAGGTTGTAAAGTAAATAGCTCTGGTAACGCTTGGTCACTGGTGCCTGGGAGCACATTGACGACACTCCCAGTTAATAAACGTGCTGCATGTTTCACACCTTCAAGCGAAATGTCGGCACCAGCAATCCAGAATTGGCTATCGGCATTTAATAAGTGCTGATATTGCACATCAAACTTGGCTAAAAATTTAACGCCGGATTCAGTCAATTGAGTTTGATGAACTTTACCCACCTCAACGCCACGATAAACCAGCGCTGAACCTTGGTTTATCTCATCTGCATTTTCGGCGGTAAGTACAAATTCAATCCCTTTAACTGCACTTTCTTCATCAGGGTAAAGTACGTAGGTATCGCCACTAACTGCTTTGTCCGCTTTTGTATCTGAGTTGAAACTGATCCCGCCAGCAAGTAATGATGCCAAACTTTCGGTATTCACCTTAATCCCTGACATAGAGGCATCGATTTTGAGCCCAGAGACATTCCAAAATTGTGACTCTTGATTGACTAAGTGTGCGTATTGCTGCTCGATAAAGGTACTGATAGTAATGGTATCACTATCGATTAACCGGTAGTTAACCACCTTGCCGACTGGCACTTGGCGGTAAAATACCATTGAGCCGACATCAAGGGAGCCTAGTGTTGAAGTGGTAAGGTTTACAACAATGCCTTCTTCATCATTGGGGATCATCGTAGGGGCTTCTGTTAAAGCAACAAACTCTGATGCCGAACTACCATCTCCTGGCTGAATAGCAATATAGTTACCTGAAAATAAGGTATCTAATCCTTCTATCCCTGTGATACTTGCTTTTGGAGTCACAAGCCAAAACTGGGTATTTTTGTTTAAAAATGGATCAGAGCGATAATCCATAATGATTTTAACATTGACGCCAGAAAGGTCTTTATCAATGCTGATATCGGTGACTTTACCGACCGTTAATCCCTGATATTTAACTAGGGTTTTACCGATATCGATACCGATAGCACTAGGGAAGTGCACTTGAACTTCAATTCCCGACTCTTTGATACTTTTAACACCTAGCCAAGCCCCTAATACCAGGGCAACAATAGGAAGTAACCAAATCGGAGAGAAAAGTTTCTTTTTAACGACTTTTGGTGATTCAATTCGTGTCATTTTTTTTGTCCAAGCGATCCCAAAGTAAACGTGTATCAAGCACCTTAGCTGCCAATTGAGTCAGTAAGATAACGAGTGCAAATGCGGTTGCTGCCGGAGCGGGTTTAGCATCTAAAAGTTGACCCATATTGACTACCGCAACTGTCAGTGCAATAACGAATAAATCCAACATAGACCAACGGCCAATCCATTCAATAATATGAAACCCCACCATGAGCTTCTTTTTTGAAACTGGTAAGTTAAAACTAATCGCAGTTAAATATATCGCTAGTCCAGCAATTTTTAGCCATGGTACTAAAATACTGGCGGTGAATACGATAATGGCAATAGGGATCATATCCGAATGCACTAAATGTACTATCCCAGTAAAAATAGTATCGTAAGTCACTTTGCCTTGGTTTGTGAGCATAGTGATCGGATAAATATTGGCTGGTATTAATAAAATCGCTGCAGTAATTAATAACGCCCAGCTTTGTTGCAAGCTCTGTTCATTACGAGGTTGTATTTTTGATTCGCAGCGGCTGCAATACCCTTGCTCAATAGGGTTAATGTTGCGACATACCCCACACAAGGTCATTCCGATATCTTTACCTTGCTGGTAATCATTGCTTTTAGCTTGTTCTATTTTATTCGTCATGAGTCAGCTTCCACATATGTTCCAGATTATACTCACGTTGCAAAAACAAAATAACCAAAAATAACATTCCGAAACAAAAAGTTCCCATGCCTAAATAGATATCCGCAAAGTCAGATAAATTGAATGCGGCCACCAAGAAAGAAATGACATAAATTTCTAACATTGATAATTGGGTGAGTAAGGCTTGGTTTTTCAGCAAACGCCGATAGGTTCGTTGCCAAAAATAGCTGTGTAAGTTGCTTTTTACGATAATGATTTGTAGCAATATCGACAGTATTAATAAGCCAGGGGCAATCACTGCTGAGGCAATAACAGCAACAGCGACAATCCAATAACCTTGTGCCCAAACTGCGATGGCTGTCTCGTAGACAGTCGTTGCACGGATGCTACCCAAAAAATGGATTTCTAAAACGGGTAAAAAATTAGCTGGGATAAAAAAAAGTAGCGCGGTAATACACAAAGCTAGCATGCCGTTAATAGAGCAATATGGCACATCATAGAGTGCCGTATGGCAGCGAGGACATAGGGCTCTGACATTCGAAGGTAGCGCACGGCGCTGAACTGCTAAGTCACAAGAGCGACATAAAACGATGCTCTCTTGATCTACATTTTTTGGCATATAAAGCGCAAACCATCCATCTATATAATTAAGAGCTGTAAATTACTGAACAATATCTGACTAAAGTGCACAAAATATGGCTTTAAATAGTCAAAACGTCAATTATTCAAGATACAATAAAACCAGATAATACCAGAATAATCAGAATACTTGCATCAGAAGTTAGTTCTATGACACTCTATGCACTGTATATAAAAACAGTAAGAGGTTAATCATGGCGGTAATTACAAAGTTTGTCGTGGTAAGAGAAGGGGTGGAAAAGATGACATTTACATCTAAAAAGGAAGCCGATGCCTATGACAAAATGCTCGACATTGCTGATAACTTAGTTCCTTTTATTACTAGCGCTGAACTCGAAATTGACGAGAATAGTGTAGAGAAGCTTGCTTTTTACTTAGCTTCTAATAAAGATGAGCTAGCTAATTTATTAAAAGGCGTAGTAAAACCTAAGCCAGTTGCCAATAAAGCAGCCACGAAAAAAACTAATAAAAAAGCGCCAACAGAATAAAATATTTTAGGAAGTAGAATGAAAGCTGAGTTTTATGACACATTGAACCGTCAAGTATTAGCATTAATGGAAGGCGAAGATGATCTGATTGCTGGCATGGCAAACTTTTCGGCGTTGTTAAATGATAATTTAGACAATATAAATTGGGTTGGCTTTTACATTAAAAAAGCAGACCAATTAGTCTTAGGCCCGTTTCAAGGTAAAGTTGCCTGTACTCGTATTGTGATAGGCAAAGGAGTTTGTGGGACAGCTGCGGCACTAGATCAGACTCAACTTGTTGAAGATGTACACCAATTTGAAGGGCATATTGCTTGTGATGCAGCCAGTAATTCAGAAATCGTTGTGCCGGTTCGTAACGGAAATGATGTGGTTGCCGTGCTCGATATTGACAGTCCATTGTTGAATCGTTTTGATACAGACGATCAAAAAGGTCTCGAAATCTTAGTAAAAAGCTTCGAATCTTGCTTATTTGCTTAATTTGCGAACAAATAATCTAAATTGCAGGTCGCAATCGCTGTGATGCGCTTTATAATACTGAGCTGCACGCATTAACTACTGAAAAATTTATTTACTGTAAAATTGCAGCTAACTAAGTTAATTTGTTAAGGCATGTTTCAATTGCTTTAGCAATCATGTAGGAAGTGCTAATTTGAACGTTAAGCAAGACTCTGTTTAACGAAAGACAAACGACTGTACTAGCCAAGAAAGCTATTAACCAGTCCCCTTATATAACGTGGAAGTAAAAATGGAATCAACAGACAAGTTGACCGACACCAACGCAGTTTTAGCGTATTTATATGAAACTTTTCCTTTATGCTTTATTGCAGAAGGTGAAACTAAGCCATTAAAAATTGGTTTGTTTCAAGATTTAGCTGAAAGGTTGGCTGATGATTCTAAAGTAAGTAAGACACAATTACGTGTTGCACTTAGACGTTATACAAGTAGCTGGCGCTACCTTAAAGGCGTTAAAGCTGGCGTACAGCGTATCGACTTAGATGGCCAAGATTGTGGTGAGCTTGAGCAAGAGCATATTGATCACGCTCAGCAAACCCTAAAAGAAGGCCAAGAGAAAGCAAAAGCGAAACGCCAAGCACAAGCTGCAAAAGCAAATCCAAAGAAGCCTGCTAGAAAAGCACCTTCAGCAAAAACTGCTCCAGTTAAGAAAGACCGTCCAGCAAAAGCGAAAAAGCCTGCTGAACCAAAAGTTAATTATGTGCCAGCAAAATTTGACGAGCTTAAACAAAAACAACGTGTTAGTGTGAAGTTAGGGCAAAATCCAGTTGCCGGCGTTATCACTGATATCAAGAAAGAAGATGTCCATGTACAACTTGATTCTGGTTTAGTCGTTAAAGTACGTGCCGAGCATATTTTATTATCGTGATCATTTAAGGAGTAACTTGTTGATGCGAAAACTCACTTTGGCTGCGTCGATTGCCACTTTATTTGTCGGTTTTTCGGCTTGGGCAATTTCACCCACTATTCAAATCAACGAGTTACCCAAACTTGAGCAAGAGCCTCAACATAAGGTTGCGAGTAAAAGAGTAACGAATTTATTTACCCGTTCTCATTACCATCGCTTTGAACTTGATGATGCTTTTTCTAAGCTCATTTATGACCGTTATCTGCAACAGTTAGATTTCAGACGTAATGTGCTTACCCAAGCTGATGTTGATAGCTTCAAGCAGTATCAAACTCAGTTTGACGATATGGTCAAAACGGGCAATATCGCTCCTGCCTTTGATATGTTCTCTTTATTGCAAAAACGTCGCTATGAACGTTTTGCCTATGCGTTAACTTTACTTGATAAAGAATTCGATTTTACCGAAGCTGGTGATGCTTATGAGTTCGATCGTGAAGAAGCTGCTTGGCCAAAAGATGAAGCTGAACTTAATGAGCTTTGGCGTCAGCGTGTTAAATACGATGCATTGAATCTTAAACTTGCTGGTAAAGACTGGGAAGAAACAGTCGAAGTGCTCGGTAAGCGTTATAACAATGCTATCAAGCGTCTGAGCCAAACTCACAGTGAAGATGTATTCCAAGGTGTGATGAACGCCTTTGCGCGTACAGTAGAACCTCATACAAGTTATTTATCTCCTCGTAATGCTGAACGTTTCCAAATGGAAATGAACCTAAGCCTTGAAGGCATTGGTGCTGTGTTACAGATGGATGACGATTACACTGTCATTAAAAGTCTTGTTGCTGGTGGCCCTGCGGCCAGTAGTGAAAAACTATCACCTGAAGATAAAATCATTGGTGTAGGCCAAAAAGACGGTGAAATTGTTGATGTTATCGGCTGGCGATTAGATGATGTAGTTGAATTAATCAAAGGGCCAAAAGGCAGTGAGGTTAATTTACAAATACTACCTAAAAAAGGTGGCGCTAATGCGAAAACTTTCGAAGTAACTATCATTCGAGATAAAATTCGCTTAGAAGACCGAGCTGCAACATCTAAAGTGGTTGAACCAACAGAAGGTGAATATGCCAACCGTAAGGTCGGGGTTATTCAAATTCCTGGTTTCTACATGAACTTATCTGTAGATGTAGAAAAAGAAATTGCCAAACTGAAAGAAGATAACGTCGAAGGCATTATTATCGATTTACGTGGCAATGGCGGCGGTGCGTTAACCGAGGCTACTTTGCTTACCGGATTATTCATCGATATGGGCCCAGTGGTTCAAATTCGTGATGCCAATGGCCGCGTAACTCAAAATCGTGATAACGACGGTAAGAGTGCTTACAACGGTCCACTAACAGTAATGGTCGATCGCTATAGCGCTTCAGCTTCAGAAATTTTTGCTGCAGCACTGCAAGATTACGACCGTGCACTCATTGTTGGAGAAGCAAGTTTTGGTAAAGGTACTGTGCAACAACACAAGAGCCTTGGCCGCATTTACGATATGTATGAAAAACCAATTGGTCATGTTCAATACACTATCGCAAAGTTCTATCGTATTAATGGTGGCAGTACTCAGCTTAAAGGTGTAACTCCTGACATTAAATTCCCAAGTGCCTTAGAGCCGGGTGAATATGGTGAATCTGAAGAGAAAAACGCCTTACCTTGGGATAAAGTGCCAGTTGCGCAATACGGAACACTTGGCAATATCTATCCTGAGCTGATTACCAAGCTTGATACTAAGCATCAGCAACGTATTAAAACGGATGTCGAATTCGGTTATATTTTTGATGATATAGCAGAATTTAAAAAGCATCATAACGATAAGACGATTTCATTAGTTGAAAGTGAGCGTATTGCATCACGTGAAGAAGATGAAAAACGTATTCTTGATCGTACCAATGAGCGTCGTGTTAAGAATGGACTAGAGCCTCTTGCATCTTTAGATGATGAAGATGAAGAATCAACTGAGACTGAAACAACTGACGTTGCAGAAAGCGAAGCCGCTGGAAGTGAAACAGATGCGTCAGATGAAGATGAATTAGAAGTGCCAGATGCGTTCTTAGAAGAAACAGCACTAATCACTTTAGATATGGTTGATGCTAAAAAACTAGCTGCGAAGTAATCATTATTTCGCCAGAAAAAAACGCGCTTTAAGCGCGTTTTTTATTAAGTAAAATTTATCGCATAATTTGCTAAGTGTTATTCAAGGATTATTTATGACTCAAGCTCAAGCAAAACACCTGAAAGATTACCAAGCACCCACTTATACTATTAGCCATATTGATTTAAATTTCGATTTAAAGGGCAATGAAACCACAGTTGTAGCCACCAGTAAGGTGCAACGTGTTGGTCAACATACCGAAAATTTAGTCTTGGTTGGTGAGCAAATAAATTTACAGTCTGTTTTGATAAACGGTGACAAAGCTCAATATCAAGAAGCAAATAATGAATTAGTGATTCAAACGAGCCTTGATGACTTTGAATTAACCCTAGTGACCTTACAAGATCCTGAGGCTAATTCTAGCCTAGAGGGCTTGTATATGTCTGATGGCGCATACTGTACCCAGTGTGAAGCCGAAGGCTTCAGAAGAATTACTTATTTCTTAGATCGTCCAGATGTCCTTGCTATTTATACTGTGAGAGTTGAAGCGGACAAAATTGCATTTCCTTTCTTATTAAGTAACGGCAACCTTGTCGAGAAGGGGGATACAACTGCAGGCCGTCATTATGTCCGCTGGGAAGATCCATTTCCAAAACCAAGCTACCTTTTTGCGCTAGTCGCGGGTGATTTTGACTTATTAGAAGATAAGTTTGTTACTCGTAGCGGCCGTGAAGTCAAGTTACAGGTGTTTGTCGATAAAGGTAATTTACACAAAGCTAATCATGCAATGGTATCTCTGAAAAAGTCGATGGCATGGGATGAAAGCCGTTTTGATTTAGAATATGACTTAGACATCTACATGATTGTTGCTGTTGACTTTTTCAACATGGGCGCCATGGAAAATAAAGGCTTGAATGTCTTTAACACCAAATATGTATTAGCTGACACTGCAAGCGCTACCGATGAAGATTATCATGGTATCGAGTCTGTCGTGGGTCATGAGTATTTTCATAACTGGACGGGTAACCGTGTCACATGTCGTGATTGGTTCCAACTAAGTCTGAAAGAAGGCTTAACTGTATTTAGAGATCAAGAGTTTAGCTCTGACTTAGGTTCCCGTGCGGTTAATCGTATTCAAGCAATCCGCGTTATGAAAAATCAGCAGTTTGCTGAAGATGCAGGCCCAATGTCGCATCCAATTCGTCCAGAATCAGTCATTGAGATGAATAACTTTTACACCGTGACTGTTTACAACAAAGGTGCTGAAGTCATTCGCATGATGCACACCATTTTAGGTGAGAAAAATTTCCAATTAGGCATGAAGTGCTATTTCGAACGTCACGATGGACAAGCTGTGACTTGCGATGACTTTGTTAACGCAATGGAATCAGCGAGTGGTATCGATTTAGGTTTATTTAGAAACTGGTACAGCCAAGCAGGTACCCCTGTTGTTAGCGTGACAGACAGCTTTGATGCCGATAAAAAGCAATATCAGTTAACAGTTAAACAATCAGTGCAATCACAAGGCGAGAAAGGCAAATTGTTGCATATACCTTTCAGCGTCGAATTATTAGATGCCGAAGGTCAGTCGATAAATAATCAAGTGTTGGCAGTCAAGCAAGCTGAGCAAACCTTCACCTTTGATGGTATTGAGTCAATCCCAGTGCCTTCATTACTGCAAGATTTTTCAGCGCCAGTGCGTCTAGATTATGAATTTAATGTCGATCAATTAGTGCACTTAACTCGATTTGCAACCAGTGAAGTCGCTCGTTGGGAAGCATCTGTTGGTTTATTCAGCCAAGCGGTTTGGCAAAATGTGGAAAGCCTTTCAGCAAAAGAATCAATGCATCTTGACCCAAGAGTTATTGAAGCGATTCGAGGCGTAATTTTAGATGAGAATATCGATAAAGCGCTAGTTGCTGAAATACTTGCTTTCCCAACAGCTGCGGCGCTTATTGAACAAGTTGATACGGTAAACTTAGATGCTTTACAAGCTGCTAGAGAATTTGTTGTAGATGAGCTTGCTGAAGCTTGTTTAGATGAGTTAGTCACGCGCTATCGTTCATTAATTACTGAAGATAACCATGCAGCACGTGCATTTAAAAACATCTGTTTAGTCTTGTTGTCTCGAGTGTCTTCTGAATATGAACTGTTAGTGACTGAACAATATAAAGCTGCAACCAATATGACCGATAGCTTAGCAGCACTTAAAGCCGCTGTTTCTGGTCAATTAAGCTGTAAAGATGCATTAATGCAAGATTTCGAACAAAAATGGTTATCGACTCCGTTAGTGATGGATAAGTGGTTTAGCTTACAAGCATCTCAAAATACACCAGATGTACTCGAAGTTATCAAATCACTGACCAAGCATGAAAGCTTTAGTTTTAATAACCCAAATCGTGTTCGTTCTTTGATTGGTTTCTTTGTGGCGGCTAACACTTACCAATTCCATGAGGCAAATGGCTCTGGGTATGAGTATTTGACTGATATTTTAATTAAGTTAAATGAGCTGAATCCACAAACGGCAGCCAGAATGATAACGCCACTGATTCAATTCAGTAAGTTTGATCTCGAACGTCAGCAAAAAATGAAACAGTGCTTACTTCGCTTAAAAGGCTTACCTAATTTATCAAAAGATTTATTTGAAAAAGTTGAAAAAGCCCTCGCTTAACCCTTAATAAATTACCACTGATAATGTGATGTTATCAGTGGTAATCTTCATATTAATTACTTCAATTACCGAGTGACAATACCTGCCAAATTAATTAGCATTACCTTTCATATCACAGCGCCTAGAGTTTGTTTCTCACCATGCAATTTACTTTTTCCATGTATATTAGTTTTGAAGACTTCCTTCCTTATTACCGAGGCTATGTAAAAAATGTTGAGGTGAGGGATGTAAGAGGCAAACTATTACACATTAATGGTAAATATTTCAGACCATTTGTTACCACTTCTGGTATTCAAGGTCAGTTCGTTTTGCAACTTGATGCCTCTGGAAAATTTATTTCTCTAAATAAAATTTAGAGTAAATACTTCAAACGTTCAATTGATTTTAAAAAAGTAAATTAGCTAAGTCTTGTTTCAATTAACTTTATGATTTTGTTTATTATTTATTAACTAATATCATCTAGTAGTCAATTCGTGTGATCTAATTCAAATAAAGTTCAGTTTAATCTCTCAAAAAATCTCCTAACTACACCAATTCGTTAACAAATTTTCTGTTTTTTGAACTTGCTCAATGATGTTAATTGCTGTAACAATGGTGTTGCCTGCAGGCTAACAAAATGTTGGTTCAAATCCTATAACAACGAATCCGGCAGGTTACGGAGAGAAGCAAAAATGAATATTGTTAAAAGACGCTTTAACAAGTCGGCACTCGCTTTGGGGGTGATGTCGGCATTGACTTTAGGGATGAGCAGTAGCGCTAGTGCTGTTTCATTTGATTGGGGTGAAGTACGAGGCACTTTCGATTCTACTTGGACAGTCGGGGCTAGCTGGCGTGTGTCTGAGCGTGATTGGGAAGGGCAAATCGGTAAAGTTAACCAGCCACAATTTGATTGGTCTGGTTATTCTGCTTTTGGTGCGCCTTTTGGCCAAACACCAAAGTACACCACTTCTCAAATCTGGAGCCAACCAGGCTCATATTCAAGTAACAATGACTTAAGTAACCTACTTTATTCTCAAGGTGATACCACCTCAGAAATTTTTAAAGGCTTACACGAGTTATCGTTGGAATACAAAAATTATGGTTTATTTGTTCGTGGAATGTATTTTTACGATCGTAAATTAAACGATGGTGATTATGATTTTAACGATCCTCTTACTGGTAACGAATTTGATCCGTGTGAAGATGACCGCGCATCAGAAGTTCAGTGTAAAGATGTTCGCTTATTAGATGCCTTTGTTTACGCTAACTGGGACTTAAATGATGGCCAAAACCCATTATCTGTTCGTGTTGGTAACCAAGTGGTTTCTTGGGGCGAAAGCACCCTAATTCCTCATGGCATTGGTGTTATTAATGCTGTGGATTTAAACATTTTGAATGCACCAGGTGCAGAGCTTAAAGAAGCGTTCCGTCCACAAGGTATGGTGTGGGCTTCTTTGGGGATTACAGATAATTTATCGGTTGAAGCTTATTACCAATATGACTGGGAGCCAATTTGGGTACCTACACCTGGTTCTAACTTCGCAACCAATGATTTTGCAGGTTTTGGTGGTTATGCCCAAAATGCTCAATTAGGTTTTAATGCCAACCCAGACATTAATATGGAATTTTTAATGTCTGAGTATTCTGCTTTATACGGCGCTGCAGCTGCTGCTAACTTCGACCCAGCTTATGCCGCTTATATGGTGCCATATGCGACTAAGGTTGCATTAGTACAAGATGAAGCCAAGCCAAGTGATGATGGTCAATATGGTATCAAGTTAGGTTATTATGCGCCAAGTTTAGGTGAAACTGAATTTGGTCTGTATTACATGAATTACCATAGCCGCCGTCCTTTAATTAGTGGTACAGCTTCTAACTTTACTTCTGAAGCGGTTGCTCGTGATTATGGTCGTTTAGCTGCAAGTGGTGGTGAAATTGACCGTGAATTGCTGTTAAGCATGGAAACCTTCACTAAAGCGCAAATTGTTTATCCTGAAGATATTCAGCTTTATGGTTTCAGCTTTAACACTTTAGTGGGTGATACTTCGGTTGCGGGTGAAATTGCTCACCGTGTTGATGAGCCATTACAAATTGATGACGTAGAGTTATTGTTTGCTGGTATGCCTCAACAATTGGCTGAAGCGGGTCTTCGACCTGACTTAGATGGTATCTCACAAATTGAAGGTGTTAAACCTGGTGAGTCCATTGATGGTTTCATTTTATCTGATACAACTCAAGCTCAAGCAACATTTACTCATTTATTCGGACCGACATTAGGTACGGATAACCTGACGATGCTTGCTGAAATTGGTGGTGTATGGATCCATGACATGCCTGGCTTTGATGAGCTTCGCCTAAATGGTCCTGGTACCGCTCGTTCTGGTGGTAATCCTGATATGCCAGGTATTATCGAAGCTCTGCACGATGGTCCTGAAACCAATCCATTCCCAACTGATTTTGCTTGGGGTTATCGCTTAGTGGCTAAAGCCGACTACAATAATATCTTCGCAGGTGTAAATATGTCACCACGTGTGATTTTCTCACATGATGTTGACGGTATTACACCAGATCCAATGTTCTTATTTACTGAAGGTCGTAAGTCTGTCGCTGTCGGTGTTAACTTTGATTACCGCAGTCGTTGGGGCGCTGATATTTCTTACAACAGCTTCTTTGGTGGTGTAGGAACAACTAATGCAATGACTGACCGAGATTATGTCTCGTTTAACGTCAAGTATTCTATCTAGAAGGACAATAATAATGAAGAAACTGACGATATTATCGGCTGCAGTAATCATGGCGTTTAGCGCTCCTGCAGCGATGGCGAAAGTATCTGAAGCTGAAGCTGCGAAATTGGGTAACGAGCTTACTCCAGTGGGTGCTGTTAAAGCAGGTAATGCTGATGGTTCTATCCCTGCTTGGGATAACGGCATTACATCTCCAGTTGCTGGATATGAAAAAGGAATGCATCATCCAGATCCTTTTCCTTCAGATAAAATTTTATTCACCATTACTAATGCAAATAAAGCGCAATATGCTGAATTTTTAACGCCGGGCCAAAACAAGCTTTTTGAACTGTATCCAGATACATACAAAATGAATGTTTACGAGACTCGCCGTACTGCCTCGCTGCCTCAGTATGTTTATGATGCAACTAAGGCTAATGCATTAAATGCTGAACTTGTTGCAAATGGTAATGGTGTAAGTGGTGCGTCGATCAGTGTACCGTTTCCAATTCCAAATAACGGGTTAGAGGTCATTTGGAACCATATTCTTCGCTATCGTGGTGTTGATATTAAAACTGCACGTAGCCAAGCGGCTCCAACAGCAAGTGGTTCGTACACATTAATTGAAACTGCTGAAGAAATTCGTTTCAGTTACAGTCGTCCAGAAGTGACGTTAGATCAATTAAAAGAGTCGAACACCTTGTTCTTCTTCAAGCAAGTTGTACGTCAACCTGCTCGTCTAGCGGGTACGGCACTACTTGTAAAAGAAACGATGGATCAAGAAGCGCTTCCACGTCAGGCTTGGACCTATAACACAGGACAACGTCGTGTACGTAAAGCACCAAACGTTGCCTTTGATACTCCAGGTACTGTTTCAGATGGTTTAAGAACCACTGATGACTTTGATATGTTTAACGGATCTCCAGTGCGTTATAACTGGGAATTAGTCGGCAAGAAAGAGCTTTATATCCCATATAATGATTACAAGCTTCATTCTGACGCACTTGAATACGATCAAATCTTAACGCCTGGCCATATTAATCCAGAGTTTGCGCGCTGGGAAAAACACCGTGTATGGGAAGTTAAAGCAACCCTTAAAGATGGTATGCGCCATATCTATAAAACACGTGTTTTCTACATCGATGAAGATTCTTGGCAGGTTTCACTAACGGATATGTACGATAACCGTGATGAGTTATACCGTGTAGGTACTGCGCACTCGATTAACTACTATGAAGTTCCTACCCATTGGAGCACGTTAGAAATCTTCCATGATTTACAATCTCGTCGTTACTTAGCGATGGGGTTAGACAACGAAGGGCGCATGTATGATTTTGATGCAAACCTTTCTGAAGCTAACTTCACGCCTGATGCGCTTCGCCGTGCAGGTATTCGTTAAGACCAAATAGGGGCGCAATGCGCCCCTACAATTTCTAAGGAAGTTTGTATGTCGTTCCGCACACTTCGCAATGTTGTCGCTTTTAGTGCGAGTTGTTTTTTAGCTCAAGCGCCAGTCCATGCTCAATTCGATCCTCTTTCTGTTCAGATCCAACCTTTAGCGCAATCTTCTCTTGTTCTTGATTTAGCCAAAGCAGGTAAAAGCCTTGTTGCCGTGGGAGAAAGAGGGCATGTGCTTGTTAAGCAAGATAATCAATGGCAACAAGTTGCTACGCCAGTCATCTCACAATTAACTAAAGTGTTTTTCCTTGATGATAAAAAGGGATGGGCAGTTGGTCATGATGCCACCATTATTCACACCGAAGATGGCGGGTTGACTTGGCAAGTACAGTTTCAGTCTATCGAAGTAGAAAAGCCATTACTTGATATTTTATTCTTCAATGAAAATGAAGGCATCGCAGTGGGTGCTTATGGTTTGTTTTATCGCACAACCGATGGCGGTAAACAATGGCAGGAAGAGTTTCATGAAGAGCTACTATTTCCGGAAGATGTTTCCTATTTAGCAGATTTAAAAGCAGAAGATGAAGCATTGTATTTATCAGAGCGAGCTGCATTATTACCGCATTTTAACCGTGTTATTCAATTAAGTGATACTCAACTGCTCATGGTTGGTGAACTTGGGTTAGTAGCAACATCAAATAATAATGGCCAAACATTTGAGACCAAAGATTTTTATTATGAGGGGTCTATGTTTAATGCTATTGAAACAAACGATGCTATTTATGTCATGGGACTTCGTGGTCACGTGTTTAAAACTGATAAACAATTTACTCAGTGGAATGAAATCGCACTGCCTGTTAAGTCATCCATTAATAATGCCTATATTAAAGATAACTTAGTCTATTTAGTGGGTAACGCTGGGGTGGTGATTGAGCTTGATTCTAACGATGCCGCTAACATTGTCACTCGAAGACAAGGCGAAAACATTGTAGCAATCGAAAGTGACGCTAAAGGTGAACTTTGGTTTGCAGGTTCTAAAGGGTTATTTCAGCTTAAATAGATAATTTAGGCTAAGTTTAATCGAGTTATTCAAGATAAGTTCTAGGCTTTGACATTGAAATTCATTTTAGACTGATATTTGATTTACGTTAGATAAACATAAAAATAAAACAACAATAATAGGGCCGATAAGATGTTAGAAAAACTGGTCAATGGATTTGAAACCCATCTTTTCAGAAACCGTATGTGGGTGATTTTGTCATTCATACTCATTACAATTTTTTTGGGTTACCAAGCTAGCCAATTAAAAATGGATGCGGCGTTCAGCAAAAATATTCCGCTGAATCATGAGTACATGAAAACGTATACCAAACATCAAAAAGATTTTGGTGGGGCGAATAGGATTATGGTGTCTGTTGAAGATACCAGTGGCAATATTTTTAACCCTGAATACTTCGAAACACTTAAAAACGTTCACGATCAATTATTTTTCATTCCTGGAGTTGAACGTTCTCAAGTTAAATCACTTTATTCGCCATCAACTCGCTTTACTGAAGTCGTTGAAGACGGTTTTGCTGGCGGCCCTGTCATTCCAGCAGACTTTCGTAATGATGAATATGGCTTAAATGTAGTCCGCGATAACGTTGAAAAGGCAGGGATTGTTGGACGTTTAGTATCAAATGACTACTCATCAGCCATGTTAACGGCTCAGTTAATGGATTTTGTGGCCAAAACTGACGAAGAAATGGCAGAGTCTGAAGGCGCAGAAAAAGATATTACCACCAAACCATTGAATACCATTCAATTTGCTAAGCAACTTGAAGAAGAACTTCGGGGTAAATATGAAACTGATACGATAAAAATTCATATTATTGGTTTTGCTAAAATGGCAGGTGATGTCGCTGAAGGTGCAAAAGGCGTTTTACTTTTCTTCTTGATTGCGATTTTAATCACTGCCGTCATGGTTTACCTTTTTTCTAAGTCATTAATTTTAACTTTATTACCTTTGATTTGTAGCTTGGTTGCGGTTTGCTGGCAATTGGGATTATTAACGGTAGTGGGTTTCGGTCTTGACCCTATGTCAATTCTTGTACCTTTCTTGGTATTTGCTATTGGTGTAAGTCATGGCGTACAAATGATTAATGCTGTTAGACGTCGTGTTATTGATGGTCAAAATACAAAAGCCGCTTCAGCGTCAGCTTTTCGTAGTTTATTAGTTCCAGGTGGCGTCGCATTACTGTCTGACACTGTGGGCTTTTTGACCTTATTAGCTATTGATATCGGCATTATCCGTGAGCTAGCTATTTCAGCATCGTTAGGTGTTGCGGTTATTATTTTAACCAATCTCATTTTATTGCCTCTGGTTATTTCATACACCACGATAAAGCCAGAAAAAGAAGACCCAGTTAAAAAAGCAAAAATTGAAGGTTTGTGGAAGTCGTTATCACGTTTTGCAACGCCAAAATATGCCAGTGTAGTATTAGTCTGTACGGTACTGCTTTATGCCTTTGGTTTTCAGCAAGCTAGCAATATGAAAATTGGTGACTTACAAGGCGGAGCGCCAGCATTGCACCTTGATTCGCGTTATAACCAAGATACTTTTCATATTACCGATAATTACTCAATTACTACCGATTACATGACGGTAATTGTTGAGGCGACACCTGAAGCGTGTACTTATCATTCGATTCTTAATGAGATAGACCAATTTGAATGGATGGTAGGTAATACGCCAGGTGTTGAGTCAACAGCAAGTCTTGCGTCGGTGTCTAAGCAGGTGAATGCTGGCTTTAATGAAGGTAATCCTAAATGGCAAGTGCTTCCACGTACTACAGCAAGTTTGGTTCAAGCTGTAGGGCGGGTGCCTACTACATCTGGTTTGCTTAATGGTAACTGTTCGGTCATGCCAGTGTTTCTTTTCTTAAAGGATCATAAAGCAGAAACGATTGAAGTTGTTACAGCAAAAGTTAAACAAGTTGCAGCACAACTAAACACTGATACCTTGCAATTTAAACTGGCATCAGGACCTGTAGGAGTAATGGCTGCCACTAATGAAGCTGTCAGTGAAGCGCAATTGCCTATGATGATTTATGTGTATGGCGCTGTATTTGTTCTTTGTTTGATAAGTTTCCGTTCAATTAAAGCCACCATAGCAGTTATCGTGCCTTTGTATGTCGTGTCGACTTTAGCTCAAGCATTAATGACTTGGTTAGATATTGGTCTTGCAGTGAGTACGTTACCTGTTATTGCGTTAGGCGTCGGGATTGGTGTTGATTACGGTATTTATATTTTATCGACCATGTCCGGCAAATTAACCCAAGGAATGGCAGTTCAACAAGCGTACTTCGAAGCACTTGTTGAACGAGGTAGTGCGGTTATCTTTACTGGCTTAACATTAGCCATCGGTGTAAGTACTTGGTTCTTCTCGGCACTTAAGTTCCAAATGGACATGGGTATTTTGTTAACTTTCATGTTTTTAGTGAATATGTTGGGTGCGATAATTATTTTACCTGCATTATCAGCAGTATTTTGGCGCAAACCCAAGTAGGTAAACGGTTTAGAATTATAAAGAGGAGCCTAGCTCCTCTTTTTTTTTGCATACTTACTCTATCTAAACGCTTGATTGGTCAAATAGTGACTATAATTGCTGTGTTAACAAGGATTTTAGAGGATCTACCACTAAAATAGTGCTCGAAATAGCATTAAATTAGTAATAAACTTTGCTCCAGATCTCAGTTCTAAAACTGAATCAACAAGCCGAAGCATCCAATATAATGATAAAAGCGCTGCCATAAACGCTTAAGGAAACTGCAACATGGCCTTTAAAGATGCAATGCCTTCAGTACTACTAGAAAATGTAGTCAATTTAATTCATAAAAAAATCCCTAATTCTCAAGCTAAACAAGTTGAGCAATTTGCCAATTGTATATATGCACATATGTCTAAAGACGACTTAAATGCTCGTAATGACAGCGACCTTTATGGTGCAGTATTAAGCCTTTGGAATGCCCTCAATAAATCTGCTGAAACCAACAGCCACATCCGTGTGTTTAACCCAAGTCAGTCAAAACATGGCTGGCAGTCTACCCATAGTATTATTGAAATTATTCAACCTGATATGCCATTTTTGGTTGATTCAGTGACTATGGCATTAAACCGCATGGGCATTACGGCGCATATGGTGTTACATACACCACTTGCTTTACAACGTGATGAGGAATTGGTTAAAGAAGTGTCATTTATTAAAGATGCGCCAGAAGCAACTGAAAATGTTGCGGTATTTTTAATTGAAATTGACCGTCAAAGCAGTGAAAAAGATATTAAAGCCATTGGTAAAGAACTTGAGTCAGTTTTTGCCGATGTCGTGTCATCTGTTGATGATTGGCAACAGATGTCTGACAAATTATCAGAAACCATTAAAAAGTTACCTAAGCAGCCATTTCCTGGTGAAAAAGCCGAAATGGAAGAAGCGACTAACTTTTTGACCTACTTGAATAATCATCATTTCACACTGCTAGGTTATCGTTATTATGAGCTTAAGCGAGTAGAAGGTGATGTTGAGCTTGTTCCAGATTTAGAATCAAGCCTTGGTTTGATGGGACGTTCAAGCAATCAACATAGTGACCGTGGCTTATTACTGTCAACGTTCTCAGCATCTGCCCGTAAAGAAGCATTAGATTCTAGCCTACTCGTATTAACGAAAAGCTCGACTAAAAGTCGTGTTCACCGCCCAGCATATGTCGATTATGTCGGGATTAAACGCTTTGATAAAGCCGGAAATGTGATTGGTGAAGATCGCTTCTTAGGTTTATATGCATCTAACTTATATAACCGTAGCCCTCGCGAAATTCCTTTGCTTGCGGGTAAAGTTGAGCGTGTTATGGAGCAATCAGGTTTAGCGCCTCGCTCCCATGACTATAAAGCCTTGATGAATATCCTTGAGAACTTACCACGTGATGAGCTAATACAAGCTAAAGAAAATCAACTCGCTGATATAGCTCGTGGTGTTCTAGAAATGCAAGATCGTGACAAATTAAAATTATTTGTCCGTAAAGATGGCTTTGGTCGTTTCTTATCTTGTTTAGTGTATGTATCAAAAGACCGCTACAACACTAAGTTACGTCAAGATACACAACGTATTTTAGCTCAGCATTTTAACAGTAGTGAAGATGTTGAATTTACTACTTACTTTTCTGAATCAACTTTAGCGCGTACGCATTACATCATCAAAGTTGATAATAATAATATGGATGTCGATGTGGCAGCTATTGAGAAAAACCTAATTGAAGCTGCTCGCTCTTGGGAAGATAAATTACACAGTTCTTTAAATAATGCCTTAGGTGAACAGTCTGGTACTGGATTAACCAAGCGTTACTTAAATGCATTTTCACCAAGCTATAAAGAAGATGTTCTACCAAGTTCAGCTGTGGTTGATATTCAACACCTTGAAGCATTAAATGATGAACATAAGTTAGGAATGTTGTTCTATCAGCCTCAAGAAACGGCATTAAATGACAATAAAGTTAGGTTAAAACTTTTCCATAAAGATGAGCCAATTCATCTTTCTGATGTGTTACCTATGCTTGAAAACTTCGGTTTGCGTGTGATTAACGAGCGCCCATATGAAGTGAAAACAGCTGATGGCCATACATACTGGATTTTAGATTTCTTAATGACAGTTCAAGGTGCTGCAGTCGATAATTTAGCGGACAGTCAAGATCGCTTCCAAAATGCATTATCTCAAGTTTGGGATAAAGAGCTGGAAGACGATGGATTTAACCGCATGATTTTAGCGACTAGCTTAACCGGCCGCGAAGTGTCTATTTTACGTGCATATGCAAAATATATGCGCCAAATTGATGCGACTTTCAGTCAGTCTTACATTGAAGAAACATTTAATCGTTACCCACAAATTGCTGATTTGTTGGTTAAAATGTTTATTCGTAAATTCAACCCTAAGCTCAAAACTCGTACCTTGAGCAAGTTCCTAGAGCAAGTTGATTTACGTCTTGAAGATGTTTCAAGTTTGGATGACGATCGTATTATTCGTCGTTATTTAGATTTAATTAATGCCACATTGCGTACTAACTTCTATCAAACTTTAGAAACAGGTATCAATAAGCCTTATATCTCGTTTAAGTTTTCGCCAGAAGATATCCCAGAGATGCCACGCCCATTACCAAAGTTTGAAATCTTTGTGTATTCGCCGCGTGTTGAAGGTGTTCATTTACGTGGAGGTAAAGTCGCACGTGGTGGATTACGTTGGTCTGATAGACGAGAAGATTTCCGTACCGAAGTACTCGGCCTTGTAAAAGCGCAACAAGTTAAAAACACCGTCATTGTGCCAGTGGGTGCTAAAGGTGGTTTTGTTTGTAAACAACTCCCTACTGATGGGGGACGTGAAGCGTTCTTTAATGAAGGTCAAGCATGTTACCGTCTATTTATTCGTGGCTTACTCGATATAAGCGATAACATTATCGAAGGTAATGTCGTGCCACCAAAAGATGTTGTTCGTCACGATGAAGATGATGCTTACCTTGTTGTTGCGGCAGATAAAGGCACAGCGACTTTCTCTGACATTGCTAATGAAATTGCTATCGAATACGATTTCTGGCTTGGTGATGCCTTTGCATCGGGTGGTAGTAATGGTTATGACCATAAAAAAATGGGCATTACTGCAAAAGGGGCATGGGAGTCGGTTAAACGTCACTTCCGTGAAGAAGGCATTGACTGTCAAACCACAGACTTTACCTGCTTAGCGGTTGGCGACATGGCGGGCGACGTATTTGGTAACGGTATGCTGTTATCGCGTCACACTAAATTAGTGGCTGCATTTAACCATATGCATATCTTCGTTGACCCAAATCCGGATGTGGAGAAAAGTTATCTTGAGCGTGAACGCTTATTTAACTTACCACGTTCAAGCTGGGAAGATTACAACACTAAGTTAATGTCTAAGGGCAGTGCTATTTTCCAACGTTCAGCTAAATCATTGAAGCTGACTAAAGAAATTAAAGCGATGCTTGAAACTGATTTAGACACCATGACGCCAAATCAATTGATGCAAGCATTACTGAAAATGCGTGTCGATTTAATTTGGAATGGTGGTATCGGAACTTACGTTAAAGCAACTTCAGAAACACATGCTGAAGTTGGTGATCGTGCTAATGATGCTATTCGTGTAAATGGTAATGAACTGAAAGCTAAAATCATTGGTGAAGGCGGTAACTTAGGTGCGACACAATTAGGCCGTATTGAATTTGCAGCCAATGGCGGCCGAGTCAATACCGACTTTGTTGATAACGTTGGCGGCGTAGACTGCTCTGATAACGAAGTTAACATTAAGATTTTACTTAATACATTGGTTGCTGACGGCGAACTGACTGTTAAGCAACGTAACCGTTTACTTGAAGACATGACCGATGAAGTTGGTGAAATTGTACTTCAAGATTGTAACGACCAAACTCGTACTATTTCAGTCACTCAAGCCCATGGCATTTCTCAGTTAAAAGAGCACATACGCTATATCCAATATCTTGAAAAAGATGGCAAATTAGATAGAGCGCTTGAATTCTTACCGACTGATGATGAGCTTGCCGAGCGTTTAGCTAATAATCGCCCACTGACTAGACCTGAGTTATCAGTATTGGTGGCTTACGGTAAAATGGTGCTGAAAGAGCAGTTAGTGACTGAAGAAATTACCGAAGATACTTTCTTAAGTAAGTTACTTACGGATTATTTCCCGCAGCAATTACAAGCTAAATATGCTGACAAAATGATTGCACATCCACTGCGTGGTGAAATTATCGCAACGTCACTAGCCAATGAATTGGTTAATGACATGGGCTTTAATTTCGTTCAACGCATGCAAGATGAGACAGGTGCCACAGTCGCAGAGGCTGCTATTTGCTATACTATGGCCCGCGAAGTTTTTGGTCTAGCAGAGTTAACTCAGTCAATCACTGAGCTCAATGGCGTCGTATCGGCTGATGTGCAAAGTGAGATGCTACAT
This sequence comes from Shewanella sp. P1-14-1, assembly GCF_001401775.1. Lineage (NCBI taxonomy): Bacteria > Pseudomonadati > Pseudomonadota > Gammaproteobacteria > Alteromonadales > Shewanellaceae > Shewanella > Shewanella sp. P1-14-1. The sequence continues at coordinate 131,787 of NZ_LKTL01000011.1, forward strand.
CAACTACGTCGTAATATGCGTAGAGCCTGTCGTTGGTTTATTCGTCACCGCAATAAAGGTGAGAACATTGAGCAAACAGTGGCATTCTTCAAACCAGTATTTGAAGAGTTAAAAGCCAATGTTGATCAATATATGATTGCTGCAGAAGTGATTGCAATTTCAAGTGAAATAAAATCATTAACAGAACAAGGTGTACCTGAGTCATTAGCGCAAGTTGTTGCTAAAATGAGTACATTATTCTCAGCGTTAGATATTGCTCAGATTGCTGAACTCGAAGGAAAGACTGTTCAATTAGTGGCAGAAACTTACTTCAGATTGGGTGCGAAAGTTGAATTGCATTGGTTCCTAGAACAAATCAGCAATCAACCAGTATCGAATCATTGGCAAGCTTTAGCACGTGCAGCCTTCAGAGAAGAGCTTGATTGGCAGCAACGAGCATTGAGCTCTACAGTACTTAGAGCATGTACTGATACGTGCAATGCAGACACAATCATTCAGCAGTGGATTGATAATAATGAGAAGCTATTGGAACGCTGGTTCCATCTACTAGCGGACTTTAAAGTGTCTCAAAGCCATGATTTCGCAAAATTCTCGGTGGCGTTACGTGAACTTAATTTATTGATCCTTCATTGCGAAGGCCCAAGATAATTATTTATAATAAGTGAACAAGCCCTGGCAAATAGCCGGGGCTTTTTTTAGGTTTAGGAGAAAGCATGTTTTTTTACAAAGTTGCACAAAAAGTAATGTTTCAAATGGATCCAGAAGTAGCGCATAACATCGCTATTGGAAGTTTAAAAAACACTGGAAACAACCCTTTAAACCTATTTTATAGTCAAAATGTAAGTGCTGCTCCAGTCACATGCATGGGAATTACATTTAATAACCCTGTAGGGCTTGCTGCGGGCTTAGACAAAGATGGCGAATCAATTGATGCATTTCATGCAATGGGCTTCGGTCACGTTGAAGTAGGGACCGTAACACCACGTCCTCAACCTGGTAACGAACAACCACGTTTATTTAGACTTAAACCTGCTAAAGCGATTATCAATCGAATGGGTTTTAACAATAAAGGTGTTGATAACTTAGTTAGAAATTTAATGGCTAAGAAAACTGACATTATTGTTGGTGTTAATATCGGTAAAAATAAAGATACCCCAGTTGATGAAGGTAAAAATGATTACCTAATTTGTATGGAGAAGGTTTATCAGCATTCAGATTATATTGCAGTAAATATTTCTTCACCAAACACACCAGGTTTGCGTACTTTACAATATGGTGAGCTTTTAGATGACTTATTAAGTTCATTAAAAGCAAAGCAAGCGGAATTAGCTGAAAAACATAATAAGTATGTTCCAATTGCGCTTAAAATTGCGCCAGATTTAACAACAGAAGAGATTGAAAAAATTGCTCAGTCTTTATTAAAGAGTAAATTTGATGGTGCTATTGCCACAAACACCACATTAACTCGTGATGCAGTCGTTGGTTTAGATAATGCAAATGAGATGGGTGGGTTAAGCGGTAAGCCATTAACTGATCTTTCAACTAAAGTGATCAAACAATTAGCTGAATTTTTGAACGGTGAGATCCCAATTATTGGCGTCGGTGGAATTAATAGTGCAGAAGATGCATTAGCTAAATTCGATGCAGGATCGCAATTGGTTCAAATATATACAGGTTTTATTTATCAAGGGCCTGGTTTAATTAATGATATTGTTAATGCTTATAAAGCGAAATAAGATCTTAATAGCTTAAAAACCATACTAAGATCTAAATAATAGATCTTAGTGAGTTATAACGATCGCGTTTTTGATCTTTCGATCGTTATAACTTTTTGATCTCTATATCAATTATTTGAAATAACTTTTGATATTGTTGGAAATATAATCTATTATCAGACTGTATTCTTATAATTAGGTACTAAAAATGTTATTAATGCCAAATAAGGACTGGCAGTGGGAATTTAATGAATGCTATAAGCGATTAAGTATTTCATTGGGTCCTGACATGGAGTTCTTAACTCCATATAAAAGTAAATCTCTCATCCCTGATGCGTTAATAACATCAGAGTTTAGTGTCGAGCACGCTAAATTCTATATTCACATGCTTGAAACCTTACCTAAAATTGTCAATATGTCTGATGCGGCGATTGTTCAAACTGCATTAAATGCTACCGCCTCACATTTTTTGCTTAAACCACAAATGCCGAAATCATGGTTTTTTGAAATAAGCCAAGAATGTGTTTATTGCGAAGTTGGTAAACTATTTCTGTTAAATGCTAGTGGTAATAACGTACTGGTATTAGTGGTAGAAAATAGTTTGCAAGCAGCTTTAGTTATGGTGCTATCTAAAGAGTGCCCATTAACCGAAACTAAAGTTTTACAGCAATTTGAAACGATTAAAGTGATGCATAATCGATTAAACCCACTGAAGAAGATTGCACAGGTTGTTGCTGCGTAACTGCTATAGAGTAGGGGAGTTAATTCAAGTTTATCTCTCAATGAATGCATTACATGTCTGAAAATCTAGATGCTATAGATTAATTTCTTTTTAGCTAGCTATATTTTACTTATAAATTCATTTTCTTTGTTCCATTTTGCGATATCTCTACTTTATTTAAGCTTTTATTTCCTATCATACAATCTTGGTTTCAGTTGCAACTCTAGACATATTGATTAATAAAAGCTCAGTATCACCTGATAATTAGTCACTGTATATTGCTGATAAATTGTTCGTTAAGTTAATTGTTAAGCTATAACTTCGATGCGTTTTCATTTGCATTGTTAGTTAGTGAGGCTGCCAGTTAATGAGGTTGATAGTTATAGACAGTGTTACTCATAATATGGTTTTTAGCTCATGATATATTTCTCATAGCGAATAGTTATTTTGTTTATGAATTATCTTTTAATTGAAAGCCTGTTAAATCGTGAGTAGCTCTTGAGCTGACTAATATGTTGTCATCATTAAAAACTTACAGTAAATTTCGGCGCTAATATTATTACTACGCGTATCCCTTTCCCTCTTCCTTTCACTAAAGCTTTCATTAACAGTTAACGCTGACCTTTAAAATAATTCTATTAACCTTGAATGCTGTTAAACACTCTTATTATCTAAACCCGAATAAAGAACCATTTACATATTTGATGCAAAGCATAGCTCTCTGTTTAAAATACACTTAACTAAACCGAGCCATTATGCAGTGTTTAGCTTTAGTTATTTGTTCTTAAATCTAAAAATGAATAAACAGGGGGAGATATGTCAAGGATGACGAATTGATATTTTTTTTGATATTTCTCGCTGATCTACAATCTCATATTTCATGTCTTTTGCTACGTTTCAGTTTTTAATGACTGCTTATCAATGTTGGATGTTCTTCAAGTTATTGTTTTTATAACCTATTGCAAAAATTTTTTGAAAAAGTAACTTTTTAATTGTGAGCGGTAACATTTTAATGTAATGTTTATGTTACTTTCATTTGGCGAAGTATTGTTCTCCAATGAGCCTTAATTAAGAACTGTTCGAGGAAGAGACTGTGTACTTAGGGATTGATTTAGGAACATCTTGTATAAAGCTAGTATTGGTAACTGAAGGCGGCACTGTTGTAGATACAGCGAGTGTGTCGCTCACCGTTTCTCGTCCACAACCATTATGGTCAGAACAATCTGCTGAGTCTTGGGGTCAGGCAGCGATGACAGCAATGGACAAACTTGCTGCTAAAGGTCAACTCGCAGATTTAAAAGCAATTGGACTTTCAGGCCAAATGCATGGCGCAACATTACTTGATAATCATGGTGACGTACTTCGTCCTGCAATGTTATGGAATGATGGTCGAAGTGCAATGCAGTGCACTAGTATTGAGGAATCAGTGCCTAATGCTCGTCAGCTTACCGGTAACATGATTATGCCAGGTTTTACCGCGCCAAAGTTATTGTGGGTTAAAGAGAGCGAGCCTGCGATTTTCGATAAGGTCGCAAAAGTATTATTACCAAAAGATTATGTTCGTTACCTTCTAACTGGTGACTTTGCATCTGATTTATCCGATGCAACAGGCACTGTATGGACTGATGTGGCGAAGCGAGATTGGGATGACAATTTACTGGCTGCTACTGGCCTTTCTCGTGACCACATGCCAACTCTTTATGAAGGGTCTGAAATCACTGGTTACATTAAACCTGAATTAGCTAGACGCTGGGGCATCAGACAAGTGCCAGTCGTTGCCGGTGGCGGTGATAATGCTGCTGGTGCGGTAGGTGTAGGCATTATTAAATCGGGTCAAGCTATGTTGTCTCTTGGGACTTCCGGTGTTTATTTTGCAGTCACTGACGGCTATAAATCAAATCCTGACAGTGCTGTACACAGTTTTTGTCATGCGCTTCCTGGTACATGGCATTTAATGTCTGTTGTATTGAGTGCCGCTTCTTGTTTGAATTGGTTAGCAAATTTAGTCGGTAATGTCAGTGTACCTGAGTTATTAAATGAATTAGCACAACAACAATCAGATAACCAATCAGATCTTATTTTCTTACCTTATTTAAGTGGCGAACGCACGCCACACAATAATCCACACGCTAAAGGTGTTTTCTTTGGGCTTACTCATTCAACTGAACGAGCTGACATGACTAAAGCCGTGTTAGAAGGAGTGGGCTATGCATTTGCTGATGGCTGCGATGCATTGCATGCATCGGGCGTAAAGCCTGATGAAGTGTCCTTGATAGGTGGTGGTGCTAAAAGTGAATATTGGCGCATATTATTGGCAAATATTCTTGGCCAAAATCTCGTTTATCGACAAGGCGGCGATGTTGGTCCCGCGCTTGGCGCTGCACGACTTGCACAACTCGCGGTAACACCCAATGCCAATATTGAAGATATTTGTCCTGTACCAACATTAGTTGAGTCATATGAACCCAATCAAGCCGAATTTAACCATCACAAAGAGCGTCGTGAAAAATTCAGCCAAATTTATCAAAACCTAAATTCATTATTTTAATGATTAATAATAAGCGTATTGAAAAAGTAGTGACTTTTTACATGCGTATTTACCTTACTGTTTGGAGAGAACTATGAGTGAATTATTTAGTGGCGTCAGCAAAATAAAATATGAAGGCCCAGAATCAACTAATCCTTTGGCGTTTCGTTATTACGATGAAAATAAAGTCGTATTAGGTAAAACAATGAAAGAACATCTGCGTTTTGCAGCATGTTACTGGCATAACTTTTGTTGGAATGGTTTTGATATTTTTGGTGCTAATACCTTTGACCGTCCTTGGTTAGAATCTGGCGAACCTTTAGTAATGGCAAAACAAAAAGCCGATGTCGCGTTTGAGTTTTTCCAAAAGCTTGGCGTGCCTTATTACTGTTTTCACGATGTAGATGTTTCTCCAGAAGGTGCCAACATTCGTGAATATTTAAATAACTTTGCTGAAATGACGGATGTGCTTGCACAGAAGCAAGAAGAAACCGGCATGAAGTTACTATGGGGTACTGCAAACTTATTCAGTAATAAGCGTTATATGTCAGGTGGCGCGACGAATCCAGACCCTGAAGTGTTCGCTTATGGCGCAACCCAAGTTTGTACTGCAATGAATGCAACACAACGCCTAGGCGGTGAGAACTACGTTTTATGGGGCGGGCGTGAAGGTTACGAAACGCTATTAAATACCGATTTAAAGCGTGAGCGCGAACAGTTTGCTCGATTCCTTACCATGGTAGTTGAACATAAACATAAAATTGGATTTAAAGGTGCTCTATTAATCGAGCCAAAACCACAAGAGCCGACTAAGCATCAGTATGATTACGATACTGCGACGGTACATGGTTTCTTATCTCAGTACGGTTTAGAAAAAGAGTTCCAAGTGAACATCGAAGCGAACCACGCAACGCTTGCAGGGCATTCATTCCATCATGAAATTGCTAATGCCTTTGCACTCGATGTGTTTGGCTCTATCGACGCTAACCGTGGCGATCCTCAACTGGGTTGGGATACGGATCAGTTCCCAAATAGTGTCGAAGAAATGACATTAATCATGCATGAAATTTTGAAAGGGGGTGGCTTTAAGTCAGGCGGCTTTAACTTTGATACCAAAATCCGCCGTCAAAGTATCGATCCAAATGATTTATTCCACGGCCATATTGGTGGTATGGATACGATTGCTGTGGCATTGCTTAAAGCGGCTGACATGTTTACAGATGCAACCTTAGAGAAAAAGGTTGCGCAACGCTATGCAGGTTGGGATGGTGAACTAGGTCAAAACATTTTACATGGTAAGCTAGATTTAGCAGGGTTAAGTGAATTTGCCCAAGCTAAGCAGCTTGACCCTAAACCGCAAAGTGGTCAGCAAGAGTTATTAGAAAATTATGTTAATCGCATGATTTTTTAATGTTCATACTTTTTCACGTAATCTCATTCTACAAGAAGGTCGCTTGTGAATATTGATTACTTTTTATTGGCTCTTATCAATGCAATGCTTGCTAAATAAGAGTTGCGATAACTTTGGTTGTCGTATTGATAAACCGCCGTTAATACTAATTAACGGCTTTTTTATTGTCGTGACGGTTAATCGCCAATAGTATAAAAATAGATAATGATAAAAGTTAATCTTGTTCATGCCTTTTATTAAATGGATAAGCTTGGACTATTATTTTGGTTTAAAAAGTTACGGAAGATTATTGATTATATTTTATCCATGCGACTCAGAACAATCAGAGTGGGATAAATAATGAACAAACAAGGATTAGAAATGAAGCAAGTTAGCTGGGGAATTATTGGGGCAGGTAGGATTGCTCATCAATTTGCTGCAGATATGTCATATGTCGACAATAGCAGATTATATGCCATTGCAGCACGTGACTCTAAAAGAGCTGAAGCTTTTAAGACGCAATATGATATTTGTCAATCTTACGGAGATTATGACAGTTTATTCAATGATGAAAATGTCGATGCTATTTATATTGCGACCCCACACAATTTTCATTTCGAGCAAGCAAAGGCTGCAATTCTGGCAGGAAAGGCCGTACTGTGTGAAAAGCCAATTACCATTTCTACTGAAGAAGCAAAGGTACTTTATCAATTAGCAAAGCAAAAAAAAGTTTATTTATTAGAAGGAATGTGGACGTATTTTTTACCAGCGATTCAGCAAGCAAAGCAATGGGTTAAAGAAGGACATATTGGCAATTTAATGCACATTAAAGCTGATTTTGGTTATCCGCAGGCTTATGAACCTAACTCAAGAGAGTATGCCAAAGAGCTTGCTGGTGGCTGTGTATATGATATGGGAGTATATCCTATTGCCATTACTCAACTTTTCATTAATGAAACGCCAATATCAGGATTTGTTACCTCACATCTGGCACCTAATGGAATCGAAAATGATGCAGCTTTCATATTTGAATATGAAAATGTAACGGCCACCTTAGCTACATCTTTTAGATGCAAATTACAGAATTGGGCTTACATCATTGGTGACAAAGGTTATATTGCTATTCCAGACTTTTGGCGAGCAAGTCAGTGCTTTTTATATCAGGGAGATGAGTTAATCTCAGAGTTTAATGATAAACGTAAAAGTATCGGTTTTAATTTTGAAATAGAAGCTGCTGCAAACGATATTTTGGCTGGTAAACTCTCATCTAATATAGTGACTGAGCAAATGTCATTAGCATTTCAAGCACGGATGGAATGGATCAAATCCCAAATAAACCAATAGTTTTTTGACTCTAAGATACCTTTTGAGTTTGACAAAGTGCTAGTTAATTTGGAGTGGAGTAAAAATGAATATTGAAATCAAACCGATCACACCAAATCAAGATCAGACCGTTGCAGATATTATTGCAAAAGTAGGTACAGAATTTGGTGCAATTGGGGAGGGGTTTGGTCCTTCAGATCCTGAAGTAAGTCAAATGAGCCGATATTATTCTTTAGAAAATAAAAGCCAATATTATGTAGCCAAATTAAATGGCCAAATTGTGGGATGCGGTGGAATAGCAAAGTTTAATGACAGTGAGCAAACTTGTGAATTACGAAAATTGTTCCTGTTACCAGAATCAAGAGGCTTTGGCATTGGTAGAAAACTTACTAAAGTGTGTTTGGATTTTGCGCAATCTCAAGGATACGAGCAGTGCTATTTAGATACCTTAGCATCAATGAAAGCTGCTATTTCTTTATATGAATCTATGGGATTTACACATTTAGATAAGCCTCTTACAGGAACTATTCATGGTGGCTGTGATATATGGATGCTTAAGCGTTTTTAATAACATAGTGCTTAAGACGCAAGCAATGATTAATCGTTTTTGTAAGTTATCGGTATCATAATTATTCTTGTTTGGCACTTTATAAGATTAATGTTACTTATTGCTATGTTTCTATTCGTTTTATATTGGTATGTTTTGTCTTAATAAAGCATAAACAGATAATTTTAATAAGTTCAAGCTGGGTCATTTGTTGAGTAATCCTGTTATTTTTTCCTTCGTATTGTTACATTTGAATTTCGTAACATTTTTAAGCTGCTGGCGAGTCTGTAATGAGTCCAATAAGTAAGAGTAATTCTAAAACAAAATCCACGATTCAGGATGTTGCTGAATTAGCTGGTGTATCAAAAATGACAGTTTCTCGAGTGTTGAACAATGATGAAAAGGTCAGTGATAAAACGCGTTTAAAAGTTAAAGAGGCGGCCAATAAATTACATTACAGACCAAATATTTCGGCTCGTCGCTTAGCCAGTGCAAAATCTTACTTCATTGGATTACTGTACGAAAACCCTAGCCAAGGTGGTTATGTCAGTCAGTTTATGATGTCAGCGTTAAAAAGCTGTCGGCAGCGTGGTTATCATTTAGTCGTTGATGAATGTGAAGGGACTCAGGTAGAAAAACTGACTATTACTCGTGATCTCGTTGAAGAAACCCGTGTCGATGGCGTCATTTTATTGCCGCCATTTTGCAATAATATTGAAATTCTAAATGAGCTTAAAGCATTGAACGTTCCTTACATTCGTGTTTCACCTGATGTCGAGCTGACTCAATCCCCATTTGTTTGTATGGATGATTATCAAGCCGCTTTTGAAATGACGAATCTATTGATAGAGCAAGGACATATAGATATAGCGTTTATTATTGGCCATCCAGATGTAGGAGCAAGTCGGTTACGTTATCAAGGCTTCTTAGATGCAATGCGTTCAAATAAGTTAACTATACCGCCAGAATACATCGAGCAAGGTTTGTTCAGTTATAAATCTGGATTAAGCGCGGCTAAGGCGTTGTTAACTTGTAATAATATGCCAACAGCTATTTTCGCAAGTAATGATGATATGGCGGCAGCGGTTATCTCTGTGGCAAATTCTTTAGGGATACAAGTCCCTCAGCAACTTAGTGTCGTAGGTTATGATGATACGTCAATAGCGACGACGATTTGGCCCAACATTACAACGGTTAAGCAACCAATTGAAGCCATGGCAGAAGCTGCAATAGCAATGTTGACGACAGGAAAGTTTGATCAAGGCTTGAGTGATAAATTGTCTGACTTACGCCACGTGCTTGATTTTGAATTAAAACAGCGTGATTCAACTAGCCGGGTTAAGTCATCGCTCATTCCTAACGCCTGATCACACCACACCAAGTGAATTTTTATTAGCAGCAATCATTTGCTGCTTTTTTGTGTAGCCTCGTCTGTTGTCGTGCTTCATCATTTTTAATGCTTTTATTTGTCAAATTGACACTAAGCTGATTTGGTAATATGTTATCGTTAACATATGCATGTTGTATCATACTGTTAACACCCAGTTGTTTTATATTGGCGATTAAAAGAGTGTGAAGGCATTTAACTTATCAAACTGAAAAGGTGAGCTATGAATTTACCCGATATTAATCCCATACTGCCAGGGTTTAATCCAGATCCAAGCATTGTACGTGTGAATGATGATTACTATATCGCTGTATCAACATTTGAGTGGTATCCAGGGGTACAAATCTATCATTCAACAGATTTGGTTAATTGGACCTTAGTCCATCGACCGTTAAATCGAGCTGATTTATTAGATATGACTGGTGTCCCAGACTCATGTGGTATATGGGCACCATGTCTTACACACAATAATGGTAAGTTTTATCTTATTTATACCAACGTCAAACGATTTGATGGCAACTTTAAAGATTCACCTAATTATTTAACTACCTGTGAAACAATCGATGGAGAGTGGACTCGTCCGGTTTATCTCAATAGTAGTGGCTTTGATCCATCTTTATTTCACGATGACGATGGGAAAAAGTGGCTATTGAATATGGTTTGGGATTATCGGCCAGATAGAAGTTTCTTCGGTGGTATCGCTTTACAACAATATTGCGATAAAACAGAAAGATTAATTGGCGAGTCGAAAATTATTTTTACGGGTACAGAGTTCGGGTTAACTGAAGGGCCTCATTTATATAAAAAAAATGGTTACTATTATTTATTAACTGCTGAGGGGGGGACTGGGTACGAACATGTTTGTACTATGGCCCGTTCAAAACATATCGATGGCCCTTATGACGTTGATCCTCAAGGTCCTATTGTAGCAACGGTTCCTCATTTACAGCACAAATTGCAACGTAATGGTCATGGTAGCTTAGTAGAAAGTAAAGAAGGGGAATGGTATTTAGCTCATCTGACTTCTAGACCACTTGATATTGAACAACCTACATCACAGCGTCGCAGTCCTATGGGCAGAGAAACAGCAATAGAATCTGTTCAATATACCGATGATGGTTGGTTTAGGTTAGCGACTAACTCATCGCAGGCACAATTAAATCCAATTGGATTAACAGCTAAACCGCAGCGAGATTTCTCGTTTAGAGATGAATTCACAGATAGATTTATCGCGGATCAATTTCAATGGCTTAGAAGTCCAACCCCTGAAAACTTTGTAAGCACAACCCGTAAACCAGGTAGCTTATTGCTGACAGGAATGCATTCATTAGGTAGCACATTTGAGCAAGCGTTGGTTGCGACAAGGCAGCGTCATTTTTCATTTGTTGCTCAAACCAAAATCATGTTTGAATCTAACCACTTTCAGCAAACCGCAGGATTAATTTGTTATTACAACGCTCATAAATTTCATTATTTATATTTATCTTATGATGAAAAAATTGGGCTAAACCTAGATATTATGAGCTGTGAAGGTGAGCAAAGTTTAGATCTTGTATTTCCAATATTTGAACAGCGTATTCCCTTGTTACAATCATCGGTTTATCTACGAGCAGATGTGCACTATGAAACACTTAAATTTGAATACTCATTAAATGGATCTGACTGGTTTCACATTGCGTCTTTAGATTACAGTTTAATTTCTGATGAAGCAGGCAAAGGAGAAGGTTCCAGTTTTACTGGTGCATTTGTTGGTTTATGTGCTCAAGATTTAACTGGGCAAAACACAGTTGCAGAGTTTAGTTACTTTGACTACAAAGAACGCCATCAATAGGAATGGACATACATACTTTCTGACTTAATGTGAATAACATGGCGATAGAATTTGTGTTATTCACATTATTGAGTGGTGTGGTAAATTTATGACATATTTATTCAATCATATGGAGGATGATTTCGTAGCTAGTATTTGAAAACTTTGCTATATATAAAGACATAATATTAATAATGTTTTACCTGTTTTTGCTGCTTTTAAGCAAAATTTAGGAAAAATGGGTAGTCTATGTTCGACTTTATTTTACGGCCTTTTCATCAAAAACTAACCGGTTTTTCGTTATTGCGTTTTAAGCATTATCACGTCCATCAAGTCATGTTGCCGTATTCCGGATTTTTGTTATCTGTCATTCCTATTTATCTTTTATTTGGCCTTTTAGATTACCAGCACTTAACTGAGCATGCTTGGGTTGCGACACTCAGCAGAGTCTTCTTATCGATACTTTGCATAGTGGTGTTAATTACCTTGCGGCGTTATGCATCCAAGTATTTAGAGCTCGCCGAGCTGTTTTTAGTGTTAACGGTATACATGTCGATTATTACTATCGGAAAATTGGCGATGACCCAAGGTAATTTTGATTATCAATCAGGTGGCGTGTTAGTCATGGTTTACATCGGGGCATTATCTCGAATGCCATTTAAGCTGAGCCTATTTGGTTTATCACTGATGTTGTTGAGTTATTTACTGATAATCGCACCAGATAGAATTGGACAAGATTATGGTGAAGAGCTCGATAGAATATCTATCTTTTTTGCTGTGTTCCTAATTAGTTTAGTGGCTAGCTTACGCCGAGATTCTGAAACTCGTAAAAGCTTCCAGCAGTTTAGCCAAATTAGAAGGCAACAGTTACGGCTTAGAGCAAGTCAAAAAAAATTAGCGTTGCAAACAGTTACGGATCCATTAACCGAGCTTAAAAACCGTTTGTATTTAACTAAAAATGGTCCGCAAATTGAACAAAGCGCACAACACACTAATAAACCATTAAGCGTGTTAATGATAGATATTGATAACTTCAAATCAATTAATGATACCTATGGCCACCAAGTCGGCGACAATGTGATTTATGGAGTAGCGCAAATTATACGTCAACATTGCGGTCGGTATACTGGAATGAATGTACGATACGGAGGAGAAGAGTTTTTATCTGTTTTTCAGTGCTTCAATGAGCAACAGTTATGTCAGATTGCAGAGAAAATCTTAGATGATGTTCCCAAATTGTATTGGCCGAATACCCACCTCAGGGTCACGATTTCGATTGGGGCGTCAATAGATGTAAAACAACGTTGGGATTTGAACGAGTTGATTTCTCATGGTGATAAAGCCTTATATCTTGCAAAACAGAATGGTAAAAATCAGATTCAATTGATAACGCAGTAATGCACGTCATCTAGTGATGACCTTAGTTAACTTTTGCTTAATGCTTGCTATTATTTTTTGATGAACACCTTTTCGACAAGCGTTATTACATGGCGAACACCTCTCACTATTCTATATTTAATTATTCTATTCACCACGAATCATTTGCGGCTTACCCATAGTTGCTGAGTTTATTGATTGATTTTTATTCATGTGCTTTGCTAAATAATTTCTTTAATCGGTCGATTATAAGGAATAAGGTATGTTTATAAGCTAAATTTGAATGATGATTGTTTGGGGAAATAACAATCAGTTCATTACTTATTCATTAGCTTTAACCATAGTCTAGTTTGTCTCAATATTTATTCTAATAATACGGTGAACGACAATGAATGCTATAGATCATTTTTTTCGTAAAACGAGTATTTCTAACCGCTTGATGGCCATGATTATGGTTGCAGCTTTTGCAACTGTGCTCATGTTTTTGTTCGCTTTTAACCGTATCGAAAATGTATTGGTGCAAGAAAAGCAGGCCAAACTTACTGGTATTATTGAGGTCGCAAGCTCTGTCATCAATCAGTTTTATTTGGCTTCTGAGCAAGGTGATATGTCGGAGGCAGAAGCGAAACTTGCTGCTATTAATGCCTTAGATAATTTACGTTATTCTGGTAATGAATATTTTTTTACCGTTGATACCATTGGGGTCATGGTACAACACGCATTTGCGAAAAAACTCATCAATACAAATGTGTTATCAATGCGTGACCCTGATAATGTGCCGTTATTTCAATTAATGATTGAACGTACTCATAATGCCAAAAATGCCACGGTTAACTACATGTGGAATAAACCCAATCAAGATACTCCTAGCCCTAAAATGAGTGTTGTAGAACGTTTTACTCCATGGGGATGGGTCGTTGGTACGGGGATTTATATCGACGATATCCAAACGCAAAAAACTGAATTTTTGATGCAATATTTATTTTTACTCTTATTGGTTTGGTTACCGATCCTGATTATTTTGTTTGTTATCACTAAAAGTATTTCAACGCCGATGCAACAGACTATTTCAGCTTTTGAGAATATTGCTAAAGGTGAAGGGGATTTGACACTGAGGTTAGCCGAAGATGGTCAAGATGAACTTAAGCAAATTGCTCATAATTTTAATATTTTTACAGACAAGATCCAAAATCTAGTATCTTCAGTTGCGGGAAATGTCACTCAAAGCCAAGCTCTTGCTCAACAGCTTGCATCTATATCATCTGATGCAAATCAAGTGTCGAGTAATGTTCAAATGGAAACCGAAAATGTTGCTACTGCGATAAATGAAATGTCGATGACAGCCGCAGAAGTTGCGTCAAATGCACAAGCTGCTGCACAGAGTGCAAATATTGCCGACACTGAAGCCGACAATACTGCCATGATTGTAGATAAGGCAATGTCAAAAATTGGTGATTTGTCTTCTGAGCTACAACAAACCGAATCTGTTGCAAAAGGCCTAAAAGTTAGCTCAAGCCAGATTGGGCAAATATTAGATGTTATTGTTGGTATTGCTGAGCAAACCAATTTATTGGCATTAAATGCTGCTATTGAAGCCGCCCGTGCTGGTGAAGCGGGTCGAGGCTTTGCTGTGGTTGCCGATGAGGTTAGAACGCTTGCTAGTAGAACGCAAGATTCAACCCGTGAAATCAATGGCATTATTGATGCTATTAGAGAGGCTATTGAAGATGTAAACCATTCAGTAGAACGGGCTTTAACACAATCAGATGAAACCGTTGGTGAAACGCAAAAAGTAGAACAAGCTCTTCATTCAATTAAGTCAGCGATTGGGGATATTTCTCAAATGAATATTCAAATAGCAGGTGCAACAGAAGAGCAAAGTGCAGTGATTTCAGAATTAAATATGAATATTACCCGCATTAATGATATGTCGGTAGAGAATAAAAATCATAACGAGAAATTACTGGATAGTAGTGACAATATAGCAAAAGGCTCAAATGAGCTTGAAAACATAGTAGGGCAGTTTAAAGTGTAAACCATAAATAGTCTTATTGATGAACACCTCGCATTTATAAACTAATAAAGCCTTGTTGGAAATATTCAATAAGGTTTTTTTATTCGAACTTGTAAATGCAAATTTATTTCATTTTTGTTAACTGTTTATGGTTAATTTACATAGCTGACGAATTGATATTTGCATTAAACACATTAAAAATAACATAAGCTATCTGATAGACCGCTTATGGGCTTAGAAATGATTGCTAGACTGGAGTGGAGATTTAATGCTGCATATATAATACAGCACATATAAATCAACGATGGTCGATAGTAGTTAGCAAAGGGTAATTATCGAGGAAGATTAATCGGTATTAAACCAATTCATTAGTAAGCACAGTCATTACTGGTGTTTCAACTTATTCATTATGTTGATAACGTCTTGATACGAGATTTTATACTCTCTTGATAACTGGATAATTTTTGCTTTGTAGGTTTGAATATGTTCTTGCTTTACCAATTCAGTTTGTTTTTCTTCGACAATTTCAGAAACCACTTCTTCTAAGATTTTTAAGCGTCGTAAACTGTAATCCAAAGAAGATAAATACGTCTTCATTTGCATTCTATTACGTGCATTCTCAAGATTTTTAGTTGTTCTATTTTCAAAATCTAATTCATCGAACGCATTTATTACATTTTGTAAATTGATATCAGTCATATTGAAAACTACTTAAAAGTTAATTGGTATTTCGCAATAAATGAGAAATTCAAATACTGCAATGTTTTCATCCATGAACAAGTAAAGTATAGGCGACAGTTTATTCAGATTAATGAATTGTTTCAATAGCTATGGACGTTTATATTATGAGGTAACCTATTCATTTTAGTACATGGAGTGTGAGATGTTAGATTTATTACCCGACTTATTTGACCATTACGAAAATAAACTGACTTTAGTTCAATCGAATTGGAACTCTTATGGTGGTAAAACTATTTTTTATGGCGAAGTGGTCACCGTTAAATGTTTTGAAGATAACTCTAAAGTTAAGTCAGTATTAGCCACACCGGGAAAAGGTAAAGTGCTAGTGGTTGATGGTGGTGGCGTCTGTCGACGGGCCTTATTGGGCGATATGATTGCGGAGTCTGCATTTAATAATGAATGGGAAGGGATAATCATTTATGGCGCAATCAGAGATGCAGGTACTATCGCAACCATAGATATTGGTGTGCAGGCACTTGCGACAAACCCAATTAAAACTGAGAAAAAAGATGTCGGTTTAATTGATGTTGCCATCAATATTGCTGGTGTCGATATTAAACCCAAGATGATGATCTATGCTGATATCAATGGTATTGCCATTGCTGAAAAACCTTTAGATTTAACGGTTTTGAGCTAAACTGTTACATAACAACATAGTAACGCTAAATTGAGAACCAATTTACTGACAAGGAAGCAAACATGAAGGCACTTAAATGGCTGTTAGGTATCGTGGCTGGAGTAATATTAATACTCGCAGTGTACTTAACGGTATTTTTTGATTTGAATAGTTTTAAACCGCAAATTGTTGAGGCGGTTGAAAATCAAACTGGACGTACATTTGTCATTAAGGATGATTTGAGCTGGAGTGTATTCCCATCGATTGGCATAAAATTGGGTGGGATATCACTATCTAATCCAGAAAATTTCTCTGCTAACAACTTTGTTGAAGTGAATGAAGCTGTTGCCAACGTAGAATTAATGCCGTTATTAAGCCAAGAAGTTGAAATTGCGATGCTTTCATTAGATGGCTTAACGGTCAATATGATAACGCAAAAGGACGGTACCACGAGTATCGATGGTTTGAGTGGTGACAGTTCGGCAGCTGTGATAGAAGACAAAACGACTGATTCAACAGCTAAAACAAGTGTTGAACTACAAAGCTTACAAATTGGCGGAGTATCAATCACCAATACCACTATTAATCTGATTGATGAAACGACAGATACGACTCAAGTCTTCAAGCTTAATAGCTTAACATTGGGTGAGTTTTCATTGGGTAATGACGCTGACTTTGCATATGACTTTTCAGCACAGCTTCCTGATATGACGGTTAACAGTAATGGTGAAGGCAAGCTAAACGTCAGTAAAGACTTGGCTAAATTAGCCATTAACGGCTTCACGATTAATACTGATGTCAGCGGTAAGGGCATTCCTAATAATCAAGTATCCACGCAATTAGTGACAGATATAGCCGTTGCACTTGATTCACAAAACGTAGAAGTCATTATTAGCAAATTATCTGCAATGGAAATTGATGCTACAGGTAAGCTAAGTGTCAACTATGGTGCAAAAATCCCGAAAATAAACATGCAAATGGACTTTGGCGACATCGATGTGGATAAGTTAATGCCCGCTTCTGATGAGCAAACTCCAGCAGAAACAGAAAAGGTGGCGAGCACGGCACCTGCAACAGAGCCTGACTTATCCGCATTAAAAACCATTGATGTGACTATGGGCGTCACTATTAAGTCAATTAAAGTGGCTAATTTACTAACTCAAAATTGGAAAATGAACGCCACAGTTAAAGATGGTATCGCCAATTTGAGTGAATTTTCTGCAAACCTATATGAAGGCAGTATTCAAGCAACGGCAAAACTTGATGCACGCCAAAAAGTCGCAAGTTATCACTTTGAAGAATCACTGACTGGCGTACAATTCAGACCGCTACTAAAAGACGCTGCTGATGTGGATTTAATTTCAGGTGCAGCAAACTTCAAAGTTAAAGGCTCTGGTAAAAGTTTAATCCCTGACAATATAAAGAAAAACCTATTAGCGAAAGGGGATTTTGAAATCGCTGATGGTTCACTTTATGGGGTTAATATTCCGCAAATGATCCGCAGTGCGCAAGATAAACTCAAAGGTGATCTTTCTGCGAAAAATACTGAAGAGTTAAAAACAGATTTTACAAGTCTGACAGGCAGCTTTGATTTAAATAATGCAGTACTGACCAACCCTGATTTAGCGATGTCATCACCACTTATACGTTTAAGCGGTAATGGTAATGCCAATATAGACTCACAAACAGTAGATTATAAATTAACTACGTCTTTAGTGGGTTCTTTAGCAGGACAGGGTGGTGAGAAAGATGCATTAGCGGGCGTTGATATTCCGTTAACGATTACAGGTAGCATGCAAGACCCTAAATTTGGTATCGACACGAGTGCGTTATTTGATGCCAAAATAAAAGGTGAAACCGATAAGCTTAAAGATAGCTTGTTCAAAAAATTAGGAGGGTTTTAATGAAACGTTTTATAGGTTGCTTAAGTTTACTGTTAGTGGGCTGTAGTACAACAAGTACAGATGTCACTGCACAAAACACGGATGTCGATACTGCGAAAGAGACTAAAAGTGTCGTAAAAGCAAAATCAATTTCGCTTGGTGCTGGAGTATCAACAATGGCAGAAACCTTATTAGTCGGCTTTTTAGAAGCTGAAACCTATACAGACTCTACTAAAGCAATGTCGGTAAAACATACGGCAACTAACAGTCAGAGTTATCCTGTTAGCTTGATGTTTAATTCAGGGATGACCGCTGATTTAGGACTTTATGATCCTAAAGGTCAACAAATTTGGTCTTCTTCTCAGGATATGATGTATACCCAAGCATTGCGTACTGTTACGTTAGCACCAGCACAAACAATCGAAACTCGTTTTAGTGTCCCTGCTGCTGTGATGGCAAAAGTGTCAGGACCGGGATATCGATTCAGTGTCAAGTTTGCCGGTAAAGCTGAAGAAAGTGCAATGCCAGTGATAAATGCAGGTTCAACACCTTTGGTTGTTAACTAGCATTTCGTTTCCATTAGCACTAATCAGCGTAAAAAAATGGCAAGTGATATTATCACTTGCCATTTTTATTGGTGGTATTTAAGTTACCGATTCAAGCTTAACGAATCAGCACTTTTGTAATTAGTAATGAATAGCGTAACTCAATTAAGCGTTCACTTTTGATACATCAACAATTAAACGTAACATTTGTCCAGGCTGAATATATTTGGTGTTATGTAACTTATTCCACTTGATTAAGTCATCTACAGATACGTTAAATTTATTGGCAATACGGGCAAGTGAATCACCTGAGCGAACTTTGTAGTTAACTGTTCGCTCAGTTGCATTTGTTGATGCACGGCTACCAATTGTCAGTTCTTTTCCAATACTTAACGCGCCATTTTTAGGCAGACGGTTCCAGCGAATTAAATCATCGACCGAGACATTGTAACGCTTTGCGATAACCCACAGTGAATCGCCAGACTTCACTGTATAAGTGATATTCTTAGGTGTTAATTGATTTTGCGCTAATAACTGATCTGTTGTTAAGTCAGCGCCTTCAGGTGGCACTGGGATAATTAAATATCTGCCAGCTCGAATATTGTTGTTTTTAAGATTGTTACTTGAGCGAATAAATGATGCTGACGTATCGAAGCGTTTGGCGATATGACTGACAGTATCACCTGATTGAATCTTATAACGATGCCAATTGAGCTTGTCTTTTGGGTCAAGTTGCGCCAATTTTTGCTCAAATACATCTCTTTTGTCATAAGGCAGCACTAGAGTGTGCGGCCCTTCTGGTGACGTGGCCCAGCGATCAAGACCTGGGTTAAGTGCTTTAAGTTGGTTTATGTTCATGTCCGCTAAATCAGCAGCCAGTTTTAAATCAATTTGGCTTTGGGTATCGACAACGGCGATATGAGGCTCATTAGCGATAGGTGTTAAGGTAATGCCGTATTTATCGGCATTTTTGATGACATCGGATAAAGCGATGAGCTGCGGGACGTAACGTCGGGTTTCTCGAGGTAATGATAATGCCCAAAATTCAGTGCTTTTACCTGCGGCTTTATTTCTGCGAACGGCATTATTTACTCTGCCTTCACCAGTGTTATACGCTGCTATGGCATACAACCAGTTTTCGCCAGTTCTGTCGTAAAGATATTCTAGAAAATCTAACGCAGCAGTTGTCGCCGCGGGTACATCTCTGCGTCCGTCGTACCACCAATCACTTTTTACCCCAAAATGATTCGATATTGGGGTCGTGAGCTGCCAAAGCCCCGAAGCTGCACTTGCTGAATAAGCAGATGGGTCAAATGAACTTTCAACGATGGGCAATAGCGCAATTTCAATTGGCATGTCACGCTTTTCAAGCTCTTCTACGATGTAATGTAAGTATGGCTCAGCCCGCTGTGAAACGATTTCCAAATGCCTTGGGTTCGCCAAATACCAGTCACGATATTGATTGACGAGCTTTTGGTCATCAATCGGCATTTTCATCTGTAGGCTAATGCGTTGCCATACATCTGTGATCTCGACGGGCTTTTCAACTTTAACGACCGTTTCTTCAGGCTCTACTGGCTTTTGAATGGTAATAGGCTCTTTAGCCGGCTTAGGTGTTGTTAGTGTTTGACAGCCACTTAAAAAGGCCACACCACCAACGATAAAATATAAAGATTTATGCATCAAAAACGAAATTCCTAAGTCTTGCAAAACTGACATGTTTAGTACGTCAGCCTAAAGTATTGGTCAAAATTGAAGCGGCATTGTAGAGCAAAATGCGCTAATTGTCTTTGTTAAGTTAACCTGCGTGGGATATCAACCCTAAACTAAAAGTGATTCTTCCATTCTCTGAGAAGAGTAAATGTTTGTAGTTCAGTCAAATTTTGTTGATTAAACTGCTTTGAAATAGATTGTTTAATTTCTGAACTACTACTTCGTAAAAATGGATTAATTGCTAATTCTGTTGCAATGGTAGACGGGATTGTTGAAATATTGTGCTGTCTTGCTGCTGCAACTTTTTGCTCGTATTGCAATAAAGCTGTGTTATTAGGCTCTACCGCGACCGCAAAAGTGATGTTAGCTTGGGTGTATTCATGTGCACAGTACACTTTTGTGTTGCCATTTAGTTTGGTCAATTTTGCCAATGATGCTGCCATTTGCTCAGGCGTTCCTTCAAATAATCGACCACAGCCGCCACTAAATAAGGTATCTCCGCAAAATAGAGCATCATCAATGCAATAGGCGATATGGCCGAGTGTATGTCCTGGTACCATAAGTACCTGCACTGACGAATTGATAAAAGGTAACGTTAGGGCTTGTTCGCATTCAATAGGATGAGTTAATCCTGCGATGTTTTCTTTTTGAGGACCATATACGCTCAGTTGTTGGTTGTATGCTTGCTGTAAACCTGCGATACCGCCAGTATGATCTGCATGGTGATGTGTGATTAGAATACCGACTAATTCAAGGTCTGTGTCATTGATATGGTCTAACACACTTTGACTACATCCAGGATCGACAACGTAAGCTTTATTGGTTCCTTGCTGATGAATTAACCAGATATAGTTATCATTAAATGCGGGAATAGCGTTAACAGAAAGCATGATTTAACCTTAGTAAAATATGTCGATACAGAGTAACGGATTATTGGAAGCTCGCCAAATGTTGATCAACAGTATGATGAGCCTTGTTGGATTAATACATTCTCTCAATAAACAGTGCACTCTATATTTTGACTTTGATTAAACACTGTCATTTAACAAGAAGTAAAGGCGACGTTATTGCCACTAGAATAAAGAATGTCATTAATTTTACTTATTGATCTCAAAACAATAAATATTTTGTTATCCCTTGACGACTTTGGGTTATAAATCGTTATACTCAATTATCGATATGTATTTTATAAGGGGCTGGGCGTTTATGTCGATTCATCACAAACCGCAACAGTGGCATCAATTACCCTGTGGTGATGAAATACAATTGGCTGTAGAACAGCGCTTAGCAAGTTGGTGGCCAAGAATATTCGGCTACCATTTATTAAAATTAGGTCCTTTAAGTCATCAAATCTCCAGCTTAAATTGTAATATCTCTCGCCATTTTTCTATTCATGAGGAAGAAGGTGCTTCGATTATTGCTGATCCACATCACTTACCTTTACAAAGTGGCTCAATGGATGCGGTTTTAATGAGTTTCTTAATTGAGTTTGAACAAGATCCTTATCGACTACTACGTGAAGTCGATAGGGTAATGATTTGTGGTGGTTATATTTTCATTTGTGGCCTAAACCCGGTAAGCACGGCGTTTGCGGGTAAATTGTTACCTAAGTACCAAACTCAAATTCCTTGGTCTGGGCAATTTTTTATGCCTGCTCGAGTCAAAGATTGGTTAGGATTGCTCGGTTATCAAATACTTCAAGATGAACGGTTTATTTATCACCCTTTAATAGGCGATATCAATCAAGGTAGTTGGTGGCAAAACCGCTTAGAGCGATGGCTACCAGGAATCGGCAGCGTCTATTTAATCGTTGCACGTAAAATGGACTCGCCATTAACACCTATACGAGAAAAGAAAAAAGCTCGAGCGCCGCAATGGGCCCAAGCATCAACAGCGGGGCGAACGGGTCATTCTAAACAGACTAACCAATAATTTGGTTAGTCTGAATTATAATTGACATCTTCTTGCTCGGGCTTTGCTTCAGCAGCCCATCGAGCTAAATCATCACAACGTTCGTTTTCTGCATGGCCAGCATGACCTTTAACCCAACGCCAATCCATTTGATGGATTTGGCTGACCTTATCTAAACGTTTCCATAAATCGACATTTTTTACTGGGGTCTTCGTTGAGGTAATCCAGCCCTTTTTTTTCCAACCGTGGATCCATTGCGTGATACCCTGTCGCATATATTGGCTATCACTGGTTAATATGACTTGGCAGGGCTCATACAAGGCTTCTAATGCGATGATTGGCGCGAGCAGCTCCATTCTATTATTGGTGGTAAGCTTAAATCCGTCAGACATTTCTTTGGTTTGGCGCTTATATTTCATTACAATACCGTATCCGCCAGGACCTGGGTTTCCTAAACATGAGCCGTCAGTATAGATTTTGATAAGTTTTAGTTCTGACATTGAATTGTTACCATACGTTTGACCTTATTTTTGGCAATTATACCTAAACATTTATTAATGAGTTACCTATGAATATTATTTCTAGCGCAAGCCGTCAGGTTATTTTAGATACCGAAACAACAGGTATGAACCAAGCTGGTGGCCCTGTATATATTGGACATCGCATTATTGAAATTGGTTGTGTAGAAGTCATAGATAGAAAACTCACGGGCCGTACATATCACCAATACATCAACCCAGGTCAAGCAATTGACCCTGAAGCAATTGAAGTTCATGGCATCACTGACGAAAGGGTTGCCAAAGAGCCGCGTTTTCATCAAATTGCTCAAGAGTTTATCGACTTTATTGATGGAGCTGAAATTGTTGCACACAACGCTCCCTTCGATATCAGCTTTATGGATCATGAATTTGCTAACTTGCAGCCTAACGGACCGAAAACTGCCGACATCTGTGGCATTCTTGATTCATTAACCGTTGCTAAGCATTTACATCCTGGTCAAAAGAACAACTTGGATGCCTTATGTAAGCGCTATGGCATTGATAACTCGAGAAGAACCTATCACGGTGCATTACTCGATGCTGAAATCCTCGCAGATGTTTATTTAATCATGACGGGTGGACAAATTAAGTTTAATTTGTCCAATGAAAAAGCTGGTCAAGAGGCGGGTGGGATTCAGCTTATCGATCAAAATGAGTTTAATCTTAAAGTGATCTCTGCAACGGCCGATGAACTAGTATCACATGATCAACGTCTTGATTTAGTTCAAAAGTCAGGAAAGTGCCTCTGGAGAGGTGAAGCGTAGCCGATGACCGCATTAAAGCCGTATTGTTTATTGTTCATTTTGCTGATTGGGAATTTGATTCCTCAATCGGCTTTTGCTGTTCCATACACTCAAGCGAGTGAACTCAAAAACCGTTTTCGAATTGATCATATGGTTGATGAGTTAACCTTGTTAGTACAGCGAGAATACGGCACTGCGCCTGTAATTGTCATTTTACCTGACGGCTCAAAATGGTATTCAGACCGTCACCCTGAATCAGTTAAGTGGGTTGATGGCTTAACTGGCGATATGATTAAAATCACTAAGCCTATGCCTGGCCCTTGGCAATTGTTGGGTAGCCTTGCTGAAGGCTCAAGTATTCAGAAAGTTTCAGAACTGGAAATCGAAGTTGAACCCATTCCGCAGCCGTTATATCAAGGTGAACGTCTAAAAGTCACTGCACGATTATTAGGTGACGGGTTAACGGTTAGATTACCTGGCTTAGATTTTATGGTGGAGTGGACCACAAAATTTGCAAGCCATCATAAAAACACCGACGCCAACTTTACAACGGGCACAATCATTGTCGGTTCGTATAAAGACAATGGCGAAGGATTAGATGAAGCACCTGATGATGGTGTGTTCACTGGTAAAAAGAATTTAAATCAGCCTTGGGGTAATTACACTTTAACAGTAGAAGCTCGTAATAATATCTTTCAGCGAGAAGTCAGTTATCCGTTCTATTTGTCTGAAAAGCCAATTGAAGTCGAAATTATAGAGCCAGAAGATAAGCTCAATGGTATTTGGCAGATTCAAGCGCTGGTAAATGAAGAAGCATTAAAACTGGAACAAACGCATTTTCACTTTGATATTGTTGGTCCCGCAGGGCTTAAATTACCGCTAAGCTTTAATGAAGTGACGAGTACTGAAACATTGATTTCGATCCCTCAAGTGACTGACTTTGGGAGTTACCGAATTAAAGGCACTGCGGTATCTACAACAGTCGAAGGACGAGAAATAGTGCTCGATTTACCCGAGCAGTTTTTTAATCTCATCGAACCGCCAGCACCGCCACCTTCAGCTGAAGAGCTCGCTAGACGAGCAGCGATACAAGCTGCAAATGAAGAAGCTGCAGCTAAGGAAGAAGCTATCTTCTGGATCCTTGTCGTTAATGGCTCTTTATTAGTCATTGGTATTCTAGGCTTAATCATTTGGCGGAAAAAACAAGCGCTTAATAAAGCATTAGCTGCGACTAAGCTGCGATTAGAGCAAGAGGGAGGCGACAAGGAAGATGTCCCGTCTCTTGATGATCTTGATTTAACAATGCCAGATGAAAAGTAGTGTTATTTTGATGGTTGGATTTAAATCCTCTTTATAAGCAGGATGACTTGAGTCGTAAACGACTTTACAGATAGCCGCTGCAAAGCGGCTAGCTAATTCAGCAATAACCACTTTAACACCGACTTTGTATTGATGTTTTGTCCACAGGCTTTTTTTACCCTTTGTATTTTCATGCGTTATGTTTCTACTATACTCTTAAAACTAAAACTAAAACTAAAACTAAAACTAAAACTAAAACTAAAACTGATTTTAGTTAATTTAACAGTAAGTTTTTTAATTCATCAGGCCTGCTTGTCGTTAGAATCCTGTCCTGCTTGAAATATTAATGCTATTTGATTTGCTAGTTTTATCATCAATAAGTGTATCTTTTAGCCTTTGCTGCGCATTTTTTAACTAAACAGACAAAAAGTTCAAAAAAATGGTTGACGGTTTTTCACGACAACTTTATTATTCTTCGCAACTTAAGTGGAGCGGTAGTTCAGTTGGTTAGAATACCGGCCTGTCACGCCGGGGGTCGCGGGTTCGAGTCCCGTCCGCTCCGCCAGTTAAGTTACTTAAATTTTGTTTATCTGTATATACAGGTGACACAGTTTAGGAGCGGTAGTTCAGTTGGTTAGAATACCGGCCTGTCACGCCGGGGGTCGCGGGTTCGAGTCCCGTCCGCTCCGCCAAACAGATTAGCCCTTGTCATATGACAAGGGCTTTTTTGTGCCTTCAATTTAACCTACTGAATATACAAAATTTATTGCCACTCTTAATACTAGCTCTTCAATGTTAATCAAATTCGATAAAATGCTATCAAACTGTCAATTACTGCTTGCTCTATAATCACATTTAGTATTTTATTAAAGGTATTAGCGTCAACATTTGATGGCATAAGTATTTAGTGTCTTTATAAGGAAATAACATGGTAGAACACATCACAGGCATGCTTGCGTTAATTGGCGTCTTGTCTCTATTGTGTCAATGGTTAGGTTGGAAGTTTCGTTTACCCGCTATTTTACCGCTACTTCTTTGTGGGTTATTACTTGGCCCTGGTCTAGATATATTAAATCCTGATGCCATTTTTGGTGATTTACTTTTCCCTATCATTTCGTTAGGTGTGGCGGTCATTTTATTTGAAGGCGCACTGACACTTAATTTTAAAGAAATCAAAGATCACGGCAGAATGGTGACCAATTTAGTGACTTTTGGCGCTTTTATTACATGGGCTTGTATTGCACCAGCAGCACATTGGTTATTAGGTTTTGAGTGGCCTATGGCTATGTTGTTTGGCGCATTAGTTGTTGTTACGGGCCCAACAGTGATTGTTCCCATGCTGCGCACCGTGCGTCCTAAATCAAACCTTGCCAGCATATTACGCTGGGAAGGTATCGTTATTGATCCTATTGGGGCGATTCTCGCTGTTCTGGTTTATGAGTATATTGCAGTCGCCGCTGCAGCAGATCCTACGACGCATGTTTTGTCAGCTTTAGGAATGACACTTTTACTTGGTTTTGGCATGGGCGCCGTTGCAGGCTACCTCATCGGTATTGCGCTAAGAACCAATGTATTTCCCCATTATCTAAAAAATACCGCCGTATTAACCATCATGCTGGGTATGTTTGTTGGATCGAACTTGCTTCAAGAAGAATCGGGGTTATTGACTGTGACGGTCATGGGGATATGGCTTGCCAATATGCGTGGCGTCGACATTGCCGATATTTTAGAGTTTAAAGAAACGCTTACTGTACTGTTGATTTCGGCACTATTTATTTTACTCGCCGCGCGATTAAATTCGACAGCGATGTTGGATCTAGGATGGGGAGGGGTCGGTGTATTATTGGTCGTTTTATTTATTGCCCGTCCGCTGAGTATTTGGATATCAGGAATTGGGACAAGTTTATCTCGGGCTGATAAATGGTTTTTAAGTTGGGTAGCACCAAGAGGTATTGTGGCAGCTGCCATATCATCACTCTTTGCCATTAAATTGGAAGCCATTGGTGTTAACGGAGCAAGTTCAATCGTACCGTTAGTGTTCTTGATCATTATAGGCACTGTGGTTATTCAAAGTCTTACTGCGAGCCCTTGGGCTAAGTTTTTGGGGGTTAAGGCTGATTCATCTCAGGGATTGCTATTATTTGGCGCGTCTAAGTTTTCTCGAGAACTAGCAAAAGTTCTGACTGATAAACAAGTTAAAGTGGTATTGGCTGATAATAACTGGGACAACATTCGCCAAGCAAGAATGGCAAATATTCCGGTGTACTTTGGTAACCCTGCATCAGAACATGCTGAAAACTTTATGGATTTAAGTGGTATCGGCAGAGTGCTAATTTTATCGCCTTATCGACAATTAAACCCATTAGTTAGTTTTCATTTTCAGGATTTATTTGGCGTTAAAAAAGTGTACGGCCTAAATAACGCCGAAGGTGGTAGCGCAAGACACCAATTGTCAGAATCGTATTTAAAACGATTATGTTTATTTGGGGAGTCAGTCTCATATGCTCGCATTGCGAGCTATATGTCAAAAGGTGCAGTAATTAAAGTGACCAACATTACTGAAAACTTCACCTTGACTCATTTTAGGGAGCGTTACGGTGAAACCGCAATGCCACTGATATATTTAACCAAAGAGCAAAAAGTTAAAATTGTCACAGGTGAAGACACTGACTTACCCGTTGGAATTGAGTTAATTAGCCTGTTACCACAAGAAGCGCAAGAGCAAGCGATTATTCAACGTAATTTAGCTGAAGCAGAAGAACAAGCCAATAAAGCTGCTCAAAAGACCCTTGACTCACAAGAGCAAACAGTAGAGCTAGACAACGAAGAAGCACCAACTGATCAAACGTTAACTGCAGTTGATTCAGAAGGTGATGCAGAAGCTAACACTACAGTGAATAATGCAATTAATGAAAAGGACGAAACAAAGCAATAGTTTTGTAGATTAAACGTCATTATGTCTAGTCCTAAAATAGGTTGACGGTTTTTATTAAGCCAGTTGGTACTCCCTACTGGCTTTTTCATGCACCTCGTTTGGGGTTTTCA